>NZ_CALDGS010000033.1 GCF_937941905.1 uncultured Mycolicibacterium sp.
CGCACCGGGCGATTAGCCGCCGCCGGCGGCGGGCATGCCCTCCGGGAACGTCCGAACGAGGACGACCGAGTGGGCACGACCGGGAGGAACGGACATGCGGGCAGTGACATGGCAGGGACGGCGCAAGGTGGCGGTCGAGTCGGTGCCGGATCCGATCCTCAAGGAGCCCACCGACGCGATCGTCCGGGTCACCAGCACCAACATCTGCGGGTCGGACCTGCATCTGTACGAGGTGCTCGGCGCGTTCATGAATCCCGGCGACGTGCTCGGCCACGAGGCGATGGGGGTGGTCGAGGAGGTCGGCGCCGCGGTCGGCGACCTCGCCGTGGGCGACCGGGTGGTGATCCCGTTCAACATCTCCTGCGGCACCTGCTTCATGTGCAGCCACGGCCTGCAGAGCCAGTGCGAGACCACCCAGAACCGCGACCAGGGCACCGGCGCGGCGCTGTTCGGGTACTCGCGGCTCTACGGCGAGGTGGCCGGTGGCCAGGCCGAGTACCTGCGCGTGCCGCAGGCCCAGTACACCCACATCAAGGTGCCCCCGGACGGCCCCGACGACCGCTGGGTCTACCTGTCGGACGTGCTGCCCACCGCCTGGCAGGCGGTCGCCTACGCCGCGCCGCCGGCCGGCGGCACCCTGGTGGTGCTCGGCCTGGGCCCGATCGGGTCGATGGCCTGCCGCATCGCCGCGCTGTGCCACGACTGCCGGGTGATCGGCATCGATCTGGTCGCCGAGCGGATCGAGCGCGCCCGGCCGTACTGCTTCGACGTGCTCGACCTGAGCCGCGACGACGTCGTCGCGGCGGTGCACGAGCACACCGACGGCCGCGGCGCCGACGCGGTGATCGACGCGGTGGGCATGGAGGCGCACGGCTCCCCGGTGGCCGAGGCCGCCCAGACCGCCAGCGGGTACCTACCCTCCCCGGTGGGCCGGATGGTGATGCGCCGGGCGGGAGTGGACCGGTTGGCCGCGCTGAACACCGCGATCGCGCTGGTACGCCGCGGCGGCACCATCTCGGTGTCCGGGGTGTACGGCGGCGCGGCGGACCCGATCAACATGATGACGTTGTTCGACAAGCAGATTCAGCTGCGCATGGGGCAGGCCAACGTCAAGCGCTGGGTGCCCGAGATCCTGCCGCTGCTGACCGACGGCGATCCGCTCGGCGTGGACGACTTCGCCACCCACCGGCTGCCACTGGACCGGGCGCCGCAGGCCTACGAACAGTTCCAGCACAAGCAGGACGGCATGGTGAAGGTGATGCTCAAGCCGTAACCCCGGCCGTCGGCGGCCGGGACGGCACGGCCAAGATGGAACATGTGAGCACGCTGCGCCCCATGACATGTCGCACCGTCGCCGCACTTGCCGCCGTCGCGCTGCTGGCCGCCGGCTGCGGCGGCGCGGACCGGCCGGCCACCGACAGCGCCGGGGCGGACCCCGCGCAGCTGACCGACGCGCAACGCCCGCCGGACCGGCTGCGCGTCGAGGTGACCATCGCCGACGGCCGGGTCAGCCCGACCGATGCCGACCTGCGGGCCACGGTCGGGCAGCCGATCGTCGTCTACGTCAACAGCGACGCCGCCGACGAACTGCACGTGAACTCCGTGCCCGAGCACACCTTCACGATCGAACCCGGCCCGATCCACGCCTTCCAGTTCAGCGTCGACCAACCCGGCGCCGTCGACATCACGCTGCGGCACCTGCACCGGCGCATCGCGACCGTGCACGTGCATCCCTGACGGTATCCGCTGTTCGGGGGATGAACCCCGCCCGATTCCCCTACAGTGTTCCCGTGGCGGGCCTCGACCCACTCGACCAGGCGTTGGCGGGCGGAACCCCCCAGCGGGTGGGGTGGTTTCGCTTCTACTTCGACGACGAGCGCTGGGAGTGGTCGGAGCAGGTGCAGCAGATGCACGGCTACACGCCCGGATCCGTCACCCCGACCACCGAACTCGTTCTGTCCCATAAACATCCGGACGACTACGGGCAGATCGCCGCGACGGTCGACGAAATCCGGCGCCAGCGTAGGACGTTCAGCACCAGGCACCGCATCATCGACACCGGGGGCCGGGTCCGGTCGGTGATCGTGATCGGCGACCAGCTCTGCGACGCCGCCGGCGAAGTCATCGGCACGCACGGGTTTTACGTCGACGTCACGCCGATGACGGAGGCGACCGAACAGCTGGTCACCGCCGCGGTCGCCGAGATCGCCGAGCACCGGGCCGGCATCGAACAGGCCAAGGGCATGCTCATGCTGATCTACCGGGTCGACGCCAACGCCGCGTTCGACCTGCTCAAGTGGCGCTCCCAGGTGACCAACGTCAAGCTGCGCGCGCTGGCCGAGCAGTTGATCGCCGACTGCGCCGAGCTGCAGTACGACGAGGCGCTGCCCGACCGCGACATCTTCGACCACCTGTTCCTGACCACCCACCAGCGGGTGGGCCGTGCGCGCAGCCGGTGACCGGCGCTACCGTAAAGCCATGCGGGCACTCGTGATCGTCGACGTGCAGAACGACTTCTGCGAGGGCGGGTCGCTGGCGGTCACCGGCGGCGCCGCGGTGGCCGCACGGATCGCCGAACTCGTCGCCGGCGACCCCGGCTACGACCACATCGTGGCGACCAAGGACTACCACATCGACCCGGGCGAGCACTTCTCCGACGATCCCGACTACCGGGTGTCCTGGCCGCCGCACTGCGTGGCCGGCACCCCGGGCGCGGAGTTCCACCCGGCGTTCGGCGGCCGCGGCGTGGAGACCACCTTCCTCAAGGGCCGCTACTCCGCGGCCTACAGCGGGTTCGAGGGCGTCGACGAGTCCGGCACCGGGCTGGCCGACTGGCTGCGCACCCACGACGTCGACGCGGTGGACGTGGTGGGCATCGCCACCGACTACTGCGTGCGGGCCACCGCGCTCGACGCCGCGCAGGCCGGGTTCCGCACCCGGGTGCTGCGCGACCTGACCGCGGGCGTGGCGCCGGAGACCACCGAGCGGGCCGTCGCCGAGCTGCGCGCCGCCGGGGTCGAGGTGGTCTGAGAGCCCGCCGGGGCGGGTTTGCCGCGGGCACGCCGCGGGTATCCCGGGCTGCATCCGCCGCACCGACCCGGGAGCCCCGCCCTTGACGCAGACCGCACCGACCGACATCGAGATCTGGCCGGGCAAGGCCTACCCGCTGGGCGCGGTCTACGACGGATTCGGCACCAACTTCGCCCTGTTCAGCGAGGCCGCCGAGCGGGTCGAGTTGTGCCTGTTCGACCCCGACGAGGCCGGCGGCTTCCGGGAGACCCGGCTGGCGCTGCCCGAGGTCGACGCCTTCGTCTGGCACGGCTACGTCCCCAACCTCGAACCCGGCCAACGCTACGGCTACCGGGTGCACGGGCCCTGGGATCCCGCCGCCGGGCACCGGTGCAACCCGAACAAGCTGCTGCTGGACCCCTACGCCAAGGCCATCGATGGCATCTTCGACTGGAATCAGTCGCTGTTCGGCTACACGTTCGGCGACCCGGACTCCCGCAACGACGACGACTCCGCGGCCGCCATGCCCAAGTCCGTGGTGATCAACCCCTACTTCGACTGGGGCACCGACCGTCCGCCCGGCCACGCCTACGGCGACACCGTCATCTACGAGACGCACGTGCGGGGCCTCACCCGCACCCACCCCGACCTCCCGGAGACCGCGCGCGGCACCTACTCGGGCATCGCCCACCCGGTGATCGTCGACCACCTGCGGGCGCTCGGCGTCACCGCCGTCGAACTCATGCCGGTGCACCACTTCGCCAACGACTCCACGCTGGTCGACCAGGGCCTGTCCAACTACTGGGGCTACAACACCATCGGCTTCTTCGCCCCCGACCCGAAGTACAGCTCGGCGACCACCCCGGGCGGGCAGGTGCAGGAGTTCAAGGCGATGGTGCGCGCCCTGCACGAGGCCGGCATCGAGGTGATCCTCGACGTGGTCTACAACCACACCGCCGAGGGCAACCACCTCGGCCCCACGCTGAGCTTCCGCGGCATCGACAACGCCGCCTACTACCGACTCGTCGACGACGACAAGCGCTACTACATGGACTACACCGGCACCGGCAACAGCCTCAACGTCGGGCATCCGCACTCCCTGCAGCTGATCATGGACTCGCTGCGCTACTGGGTGACCGAGATGCACGTCGACGGGTTCCGGTTCGACCTGGCCTCGACCCTGGCCCGGGAGTTCTACGACGTGGACAAGCTGTCGACGTTCTTCGAACTCGTGCAACAGGATCCGGTGGTCAGCCAGGTCAAGCTGATCGCCGAACCGTGGGACGTCGGCCCGGGCGGCTACCAGGTGGGCGGCTTCCCGCCGCAGTGGACCGAGTGGAACGGCAAGTACCGCGACACCGTGCGCGACTACTGGCGCGGCGAGCCGGCCACCCTCGACGAGTTCGCCTCCCGGCTCACCGGCTCGGCCGACCTCTACGAGCACACCGCCCGCCGGCCGGTGGCCTCGATCAACTTCGTCACCGCCCACGACGGGTTCACGCTGGCGGACCTGGTGTCCTACAACGAGAAACACAACGAGGCCAACGGCGAGGACAACCGCGACGGGGAGAGCCACAACCGGTCCTTCAACTGCGGCGCCGAGGGCCCCACCGACGACCCGGAGGTGCTCGCGCTGCGCGCCCGCCAGCAGCGCAACTTCATCGCCACCCTGCTGCTTTCGCAAGGTGTTCCGATGATCGCCCACGGCGACGAGCTCGGCCGCACCCAGCGTGGCAACAACAACGTCTACTGCCAGGACAGCGAGTTGTCCTGGGTGGACTGGGCCGGCGCCGACACGGACCTGATCGCGTTCACCCGCAAGGTGTCCGCGCTGCGCACCGCCCACCCGGTGTTCCGGCGGCGCCGGTTCTTCTCCGGCCGCCCGGTGCGCGGCCGCGACGGGCAGCGGCTGCCCGACATCGCCTGGCTGTCCCCCGACGGGTCGGAGATGACCGACGAGGACTGGGACACCGGCTACGCCAAGTCGATCGCGGTCTTCCTCAACGGCCAGGGCATCCCCGATCTCGACGCGCGCGGCCGGCGCGTCGTCGACGACTCCTTCCTGCTGTGCTTCAACGCCCACCACGAACCGATCGACTTCGCCGTGCCCGCCGCCGACTTCGCCCCGGCCTGGGTGCGGGTGCTCGACACCGCGGCCCCGGACGGCGCCGCCGGCGAACCGCTGTCGCCGGGCACCAAGCTCACCGTCGAGGGGCGCTGCCTGGTCGTGCTGCAGCCGGCCGAGCCACGCGCCTGACCTCCCCGGCGATCACCCCGGCAGGTGGTACGTTCGCAAGGAAGCAGCCGCGGCCGCCTCACCGGTACCCGGCACTGCGCCGCGGGTACCCCGGCTGGGCGGGCCGGAGGTAGCGCCAGACGAGCGGTGGCAGCTACGGGCGGCCGCGGCTGCACCGAATCCCCTCCCGGCTAGGCCACCAGCAGCCGCTCGATCGAGCGCAGCGGAATCGGCAGCCAGCCGGGCCGGTGCCGTGCCTCGTAGCCCGCCTCGTAGACCGCCTTGTCGAGCTCGTAGCCCGCCAACAACTCGGCCGCATCGCGCGGGTCGCCGTCCGCCACCGTCGCGTACCCCGCGCAGAACGCCGCCCGGTTGCGCTGCACCCACTCCCGCGCGCGGGTGGCCAGCTGCCGGTCGTGCTGCAGATCGTCCCCGCCGAGCTCGGCCAGCCGATGGCCGGCGGCGTACTCGAACGACCGCAGCATGCCGGCCACGTCGCGCAGCGGCGAATCCGGGCGCCGCCGCTCGGCGGGCGGCACCCCGGGCTCGCCCTCGAAGTCGATGAGCAGCCAGCCCTCCGGGGTGCGCAGCACCTGCCCGAGGTGCAGGTCGCCGTGCACCCGCTGCACGGTCACCGGCACGCCGGCCAGCGCGCGGTAGCGGGCGGCGATGTCGGGCACGTACCCGGCCAGCTCCGGCACCGCCGCGGCCACGGCGTGCAGCCGGTCCAGCATCGTGTCGGCGTCGAACCGCTGCTCGGCGGTGCCGAGCTCGGCGGCCAGGCAGGCGTGCACCGAGGCCACCGCCGCGCCGAGCCGGTGCGCCTCCCCGGCGAAGTCCCCGCCCACCTCGTCGGCGTACAGGTCGCCCTCGGCGAACAGGTCGCGGGTGCTCGCGGTGGCCATGTCCCAGCCGTCGGCGGCGTTGGCGGCGAACGCGCTGACCATGCCCAGCGCGCACGGCTGCCCGTCCCAGTCGGTCTCGTAGGCGCCCAGCAGCCGCGCCACGTGCGGGTTGCCGGCCCGGGCCAGCACCCGGTGCAGTTCGATGTCGGGGTGGATGCCGGGCGCGACCCGGCGGAACAGCTTCAGGATCGCCGCCTGGTCGAACACCACGCTGGTGTTGGACTGTTCGGCGGCGAGCACCCGCGGCGCGGCGTCGGTCGGCAGGCTCACCCCCGGCTCGGCGGCGAAGCGCAGGCCGTCGAGGGTGGCCGAGCGGGCGTGCAACGCCAGCAGCAGCCGCGCGGCGTCCGGGTCGTAGACCGCGTCGTAGCCGGTACGGCCGCCGTCGGTGCCGATGATGGCGGCCGGGGCGAACTCGTCGAGCGGGGCCCGGTCCCAGCGCACCGGCACCTGGTAGCGCTCACCAGTGCCGTCGGTGTAGGCGACGTCGACCAGCATCAGCTCCAGGTCGTCGGCCAGCGCCACCCGCACCGCCGGCCGGACCGTCGCCGGCGTCCGGCCGCGTCCGGCGTACCAGCGCTGCTGCGGCAGCCACTCGGCGAACGGCAGGCTCACGGCATCCCCTCGGGTTCGGGCTCGCGCAACTGGAACCAGTAGAACCCGTGGCCCGGCAGGGTGAGCAGGTACGGCAGCTGCCCGATCCGCGGGAACTCCACGTGCCCGGTGGTCTCGATCGGGGTGTGACCGGCCCACTCCTGCAGGTTCAGCTCGATGGGCTGCGGGAAGCGCGACAGGTTGTGCACGCACATCATCACGTCGCCCGCGGTGTGGCGGACATAGGCCAGCACCGACGGATTCGACCCGCCGAGCTCGCGGAACCCCCCGACCGCGAACGCCGGGTGGCGACGGCGCACCGCCAGCATGGTGCGGGTCCAGTTCAGCAGCGAGGTGCCGGCGTCGAGCTGGGCCTCGACGTTGACCGACTGGTAGCCGTAGATCGGGTCCTGGCTGGGCGGCAGATACAGCCGGCCCGGATTGGCCTTGGAGAACCCGGCGTTACGGTCCGGGGTCCACTGCATCGGGGTGCGCACCCCGTCGCGGTCGCCGAGCCAGATGATGTCGCCCATCCCGATCTCGTCGCCGTAGTACAGCACCGGCGAGCCGGGCAGGCTCAGCAGCAGCGCGGTGAACAGCTCGATCTGGTTGCGGTCGTTGTCCAGCAGCGGGGCCAGCCGGCGCCGGATCCCGACGTTCGCCTTCATCCGCGGGTCCTTGGCGTACTCGGCGTACATGTAGTCGCGTTCCTCGTCGGTGACCATCTCCAGGGTCAGCTCGTCGTGGTTGCGCAGGAAGATCCCCCACTGCGCGGTGTCCGGGATCTCCGGTGTGCCGGCGAGGATCTCGCTGATCGGGAACCGCGACTCCCGGCGCACCGCCATGAAGATCCGCGGCATCAGCGGGAAGTGGAACGCCATGTGGCACTCGTCGCCGCCGGTGTCCGGATCGCCGAAGTAGGCGACCACGTCGGCGGGCCACTGGTTGGCCTCGGCCAGCAGCACCCGACCCGGGTACTCGTCGTCGATCACCTTGCGGCAGCGTTTCAGGAAGGCGTGTGTCTCGGGCAGGTTCTCGCAGGTGGTGCCCTCCCGCTCGAACAGGTAGGGCACCGCGTCCAGCCGGAACCCGTCGATGCCCAGGTCCAGCCAGAACCGCAGCACGTCGAGCATCGCCTCCTGCACCGCGGGGTTGTCGTAGTTCAGGTCGGGCTGGTGACTGAAGAAGCGGTGCCAGTAGAACTGGCGGCGCACCGGGTCGAAGGTCCAGTTCGACTCCTCGGTGTCGACGAAGATGACGCGCGCCTGCGCGTACTTCTCGGCGGTGTCGCTCCAGACGTAGAAATCGCCGTACGGCCCGTCGGGGTGCAGCCGGGACTCCCGGAACCACTCGTGGGTGTCGGAGGTGTGGTTCATCACCAGGTCGGTGATCACCCGGATACCGCGCCGGTGCGCCGCGTCGAGCAGCTCGACGAAGTCGTCGACGGTGCCGAAATCCGGCAGCACCCGG
Organism: uncultured Mycolicibacterium sp.; assembly: GCF_937941905.1. Taxonomy (GTDB): domain Bacteria; phylum Actinomycetota; class Actinomycetes; order Mycobacteriales; family Mycobacteriaceae; genus Mycobacterium. The sequence goes on from NZ_CALDGS010000033.1 coordinate 8,215, forward strand.
TAGAAGTCGCGGATGTCGTAGCCGCCGTCGCGCAGCGGCGAGTCGTAGAACGGCGGCAGCCACAGGCAGTCGACACCGAGCCAGTCGAGGTAGTCGAGCCGCTCGGTCAGCCCGCGCAGATCCCCCACCCCGTCGGCGTCGGAGTCGGCGAACGCGCGCACCAGCACCTCGTAGAACACGGCGTGCTTGAACCAGGTGCGGTCGGCCGGCAGGGTGCGGGCCTGCCCGAAGTCCTCCGCGGTCGGGTGCTCGACGACACCGGCCTCGACATGGCTGCCGCGCGCCGGGTCGTGCCGGGGGTGGTCACGGGTCGGGGCCATCACCGACGGACTACCCGCCGGGGTGCGGGCCGAATCGTCAGCGCAGGTAACGCATCGCGCCGGTGCGCACGTAGCGCACGGCGTTGGCCTGGCGGTAGCCGATCACTCCGCCGCCGGCGGTGAACGCGATCAGCCCGGCCAGCCCGGGCAGCGCCACCGCCGCCTGGGCCAGTGCCGCGGTGCGCCCGTCGAGCGGCTTGCCGCCGCGCGGTGCGGGGGCGCGCAGCGCCTGGGCCGGCGGCGCGGCCGACTGCGGAACCGGGATCCCGGCGAAGATCTGGTTCGACGACGGGCTCGCCGGGATCATCGCCCCGGGCGGCACCGGCAACCCGAGCTGGGAGGGCCCGGACAGCACCGCCGGGATGCCCGGGTACTGGCCGTAGGCCTGCAGCCCGCCCGGCGGGATCCGCGGCGGCAGCGCCAGCGGCGCCGACAGCACCGGGGCACCGCCGCCACCCGGGCCGGCGCCGTCGGTGCGCCCGACACCGCCGACGCCGACGGCGTCCACCACCGGTGGCGCGGTGACGTCCTCCTCGCCCTGGATCCGCAGCACCGGGCCCTGCGGCTGCGGCTGCGGTTGCGGCTGCGGGCGGGGGTCGAACAGGGCGGCCACGCCGGACAGCGTCGGGACCGGCATCGGGTAGGTGGTGATGCACACCGCCTGCCCGCCGCACGGGTTGCTCCCCGGCGGGTGCAGCGCACCGATCCGTACCACCGGCACGTCGATGGTCTCGTTGAAGATGGTCCGGAACAGGTTCTCGGCCTCGTTGGTCACCCGCCCGTTGCCGACCGTCACCGTCGGCCGGTCGATCGACGGGAAGCCGGCGAGCGGCGAGTCGTTCGAGGTGCGCCCGTTGCCGATCCGGGGCTGCGGGGGGTTCTGCCGCGACCGCGGCGAGGTGACCGTCTCGCCGCCGTCGTCATTGTCGTGGTGCGGGGCGGCGGTCATGCCGACGCCCGGATCGTCGTGGTCGTCGTCGCCGGGGGCGGCCGCCGCGCCGGGCGCGGTCAGGCCGGCCAGCAGCAGTCCGGAGACAAGCAGGGCCGCGCCACCGAACACACGCAGCACCGTGGCGGCCACCTCGAACCCCCATTTCCCCGCCGGCGGAATCCCTCCGCGGCACCCGTCATTGTCGCACACCCGCGCGTTCGGTCCAGCCCAAAATTGTCGCTCGTGCTAGTGCTCCGACGTGCCGAAACCCGGCGGACAGCCGCCGGCTGACGGATCCGGGGGCGGCTGCAATAGCATCGCCGGTATGTCCGAACAGCGGTCCGCCAAGTGGCAGGCGGCCTTCGACCTGGTCCGTAACCGCGGCTACGAGCGCCGCGAGGAGCCGTTCCGGCTGGCCAGCGGCCAGCTCAGCCACGACTACATCGACGGCAAGTTCGCCGTCGACACCGGGGAGCGGCTGCGCCTGGTCAGCGAGGCGGTCGCCGAGCTCGCCGAGCAGCGCGGCATCGAGTTCGACGCCGTCGGCGGGCTGACCATGGGCGCGGACCCGCTGGCGCACGGGGTGGCGATGGTCACCGGCAAGGCCTGGTTCTCGGTGCGCAAGGAGCAGAAGAAGCGCGGCCGCGAGCAGTGGATCGAGGGCACCCGGCTGGCGCCGGGCACCCGGGTGCTGCTCGTCGACGACGTGATCAGCACCGGCGGCTCCACCCTGCAGGCCTACGACCGGGTGGTCGCCGTCGGCGCGGTGGTGACGGGGGTGATCCCGATGGTCGACCGCGGTGACAACGCCACCCGCGAGTTCACCGCCCGCGGGGTGATCTACGCCCCGCTCATCACCTACCGCGACCTCGGCATCGAGCCGGTGCTGCCGGCGTAGTTCCCGGCGCCCGGGCGGCGCGCCGAGCGGGAAGCCAGTGCGGAATCCCGACCGGTTTTCCGCCGTGGCTTCACGTTCGTGCCGGGGCCGGTCCCGGCACCACCAGCACCGGGACCGGCTCGATCGCGATGCTCACCGGGTCCCCGGGCCGGAACGCGCGCGCCTCGGCGCTGGCCAGCTGCGCCTGCACCTGGGTGCCGTCGGCCAGCCGGGCGTACACCCGCGAGTTGGGGCCGAGGAACATCACCGAGGTCACCGTCGCCGCACCCTGCTCGTCGGCCTTGACCACCACCGCCTCGGGGCGCACCAGCGCCAGCCCCGCCCCGGACGGCACCGAGCCGGGCAGCGTGGGCACCGCACAGCCCAGCACCCGGGCGCCGGCGCCGTTGACCAGCGCGGGCAGCCGGTTGCTCAGGCCGACGAACTCGGCGACGAACGGTGTCGCGGGCCGGGCGTACAGCTCGGCCGGGGCGGCCAGCTGCTCGAGCCGGCCCGCGTTCATCACCCCGACCCGGTCGGCGACGGCCAGCGCCTCCTCCTGGTCGTGGGTGACGAACAGCGTGGTGATGCCGATCTCCAGCTGCACCCGGCGGATCTCGTCGCGCAGCTGCGCCCGCACCTTGGCGTCCAGCGCCGACAGCGGCTCGTCGAGCAGCAGCACCCGGGGCCGGATGGCCAGCGCGCGGGCCAGCGCCACCCGCTGCTGCTGACCGCCGGACAGTTCGTCGACGTACTTGTGCCGGTGCGCGGCCAGCCCCACCAGCTCCAGCATCTCGTCGGCCCGGGCCTGCCGCTCGGCCCGGCCCACCCCGCGCATCTTCAGCCCGAACGCGACGTTGTCGAGCACGTTCAGGTGCGGGAACAGGCTGTAGGCCTGGAACACCATGCCCATGTCGCGCTTGTTGGCCGGCACCGCGCCCAGGTCGCGGCCGTCGACGCGCACGGTGCCGGAGGTGGCCTCGTCCAGGCCGGCCAGGATGCGCATCGCGGTGGTCTTGCCGCAGCCGGACGGCCCGAGCAGGGCGACGAGCTCGCCGGGCTCGATGTGCAGGCTGAACCCGTCGAGGGCCTTCACCGTGCCGTAGACCCGGGTGAGGTTCTCCAGGTCGACGGCGACTGGATTGCTCATGTACGGACTCCCGTGGGTGTGGTGGGCACGGTGGCCGCGGCGACCGTGCGCCGGCGCCGGCGGGTGACCAGCGCCAGGATCATCAGCAGCACGAAGCCGAACAGCAGGGTGGCCAGCGAGGCCGCCACGCTGGTGGGCCCGTCGCTCTTGCCGATGAGCACGATCTGTACCGGCAGCGTCTGGTAGCCGGACAGCGACGCGATCGTGTACTCGCCGAGCACCACCGCGATCGAGATGAACGCCGCCGACAGGATGCCCGACCAGATGTTCGGCACGATCACCCGGAAGATCGTGGTGATCCAGCCCGCGCCCAGCGAGCGGGCCGCCTCGGCCAGCGTGCGCAGGTCGATCGCGCCCAGGGCGGCGTCGATCGCCCGGTAGGCGAACGGCAGCACCAGCACCGTGTAGACGAAGGTCAGCGTCAGCGGGGACTCCCCGAGCAAGTAGGTGACCCACAGGTAGACGTTGCGCAGCCCGACCACGATCACCAGGGCCGGGATGGTCAGCGGCAGCAGGCACAGGAACTCCACCAGGTTCCTGGCCCAGCCGGCGCGCAGCCGCACCCAGATCATGGTCGGCACCAGCACGGCCAGCATGGCGGCCACCGTCAGCACCGCCAGCCCCAGCGACACCAGGATCGCCCGGAACAGCGCGTCGTCGGCGACCAGGTTCTGCCAGGCCCGCAGGGTGCGCCCGCCGTGCACGAGGTCACGGGTGGCGAAGTCGGCCATGGCGTAGAGCGGGAACAGGAAGAACAGGCCGAACACCAGCCACAGCACCGCCCGCAGCACCCGCGTCACCGCAGCCACCTCGCGGTGCGCCGGACCAGCGCGTTGTAGGCGACCATCACCACCGCGACGACGACGATCATCTCCAGCGCCAGCGCATAGGCGAAGCCGGACTGGCCCAGCACCACCTCGCTGGTCAGCGCGGTCCGGATGAGCAGCGGCACGATCGGGCTGCCCTGGCTGACCAGGGCGGCGGCGGTGGCGTAGGCGGCGAACGCGTTGGCGAACAGCAGCAGCACCGAGCCGAGGAACGCCGGGCCCAGCAGCGGCACCGCCACCTCCCGCCAGTACTGCCGGCCCGAGGCGCCCAGGCTGACCGCGGCCTCCCGCCACTGCCGGCGCAGGCCCTCCAGCGCGGGCAGGAACACGATCACCATCAGCGGGATCTGGAAGTAGCTGTAGACCAGGATCAACCCGGGCAGCGCGTACAGCCAGCCCGAGCCGGCCAGGTTGAACCCGGTCAACTGCTGCACCCACAGCGTCAGCACGCCGTTCAGCCCGACGGTGGCCAGGAACGCGAACGCCAGTGCCACACCGCCGAACTGGGCCAGCACGCTGCACAGCGCGAGCACGCCGCGGCGCACCATCGACTCCGGCGGGCGGGCGGCGATCAGCCAGGCCAGCACCGCGCCGAACACCGCCCCGATCAGCGCGGTGGCCCCGGACAGCAGCACGCTGCGCCACAGCGCGGTCAGGGCGGTGGACGAGAACAGCGCGCCGAGGCGGGCCGGGCTGAACCCGCCGTCGGCGAACAGCGCGTTGACCACCACGGTGCCGGTCGGGATCAGCAGGAAGATCACGACCAGGGCGAAGAACGGCAGCAGCGGCGCGCCGTCGGCGAGCCGCCGGCCCACCGACCGGCCGGCCACGCGGTCAGCCGATCGCCGCGGCCCAGTGCTCGGCCAGGTAGGCGCTGGCCTTCTTGTTCTGCTCCTCGGTGAGCACCACGGGCTGGCCCGACACCGGCGGCAGCGCGTCCCAGGCCGCGGTGTCCAGGCTGCCGGCGGCCTGCATCGCGTCAGCCCGCACCGGCCGCGCCCCGCCCTTGAGGTACAGGTTCTGGCCCTCGTCGCTGAACAGGAACTCCTGCCACAGCCGGGCCGCCGCCGGGTGCGGGGCGTCCTTGTTGATGGCCTGGTAGTAGTAGCCGGCCACGGCCGGACCGGGCGGGACGACCACCTTCCAGTTCGGCAGCTTGGCCGACTCGGCGGCGTTGGTGTAGTCCCAGTCGATGACCACCGGAGTCTGGCCGGACTCGATGGTCGCCGGGGTCGGGTCGACCGGCAGGAAGTTGCCGGCCTGATTGAGCTTGCCGAAGAACTCCACCCCGGGCGCGATGTCGTCGGCGGAGCCGCCCTGCGACAGCGCGGCCATCACCACCCCGGAGAACGCGGCACCGGCCTGGGTGGGGTCGCCGTTGAGCGCGACGCTGCCCCGGTACTCCGGTTTGAGCAGGTCGTCGACGTCGGTGATGTCGGGCACCTTCGACGCGTCGTAGCCGATGGACATGAACCCGCCGTAGTCGTTGACCCACCGGCCGTCGGGATCCTTGAACTCGTCGGGGATGTCGTCCCAGGTGGCCACGCGGTACGGCGCGAACATGTCCACGTTGGCCAGCGCCACCGACTGACCCAGGTCGAACACGTCCGGGGCGGTGCTCTTGCCGCGCTGCTGCTTGGCGGCGTTGATCTCCTCCTGGCTGGAGGCGTCCGGCTGGGCCGAGTTGACCTTGATGCCGTACTTCTCCGAGAACCGCTCGATGATCTCGCCGTAGTTGGCCCAGTCCGGCGGCAGTGCGATGACGTTGAGCTCGCCCTCGGCCCTGGCGGCCTCGATCAGGCCATCCATCCCGCCGAAGTCGGCGGCCGAGGTGGCCTCGGCGGCGCGCACCCCGGATTCGGTCTCGGCCCCGCCGCCGCTCTTCTCCGGCGGGGCGCAGGCGGTGAGCCCGGCCAGCACGAGCGCCGGGGCGGCGAGGGCGGCACAGGCGCGCCGCAACGACGTGTTCAGCACCGAAGTCATGACCGAACCTTCCTCTGGTCGGGAGGCGGCGCGGTGTCGTTCGGGTCACGTACTCCGGTCGCCGCCGTGAACGGTCCCCTACGTTGCGTCCGAACTTTATCGCGAGCCCACAACCGGGGTTGTCGGTTCCCTACTCCCGGATTCGGGTCGACGTTCGGCCTGGTCCGGGCGTTAGCATCGGTGCGTGGCTGATCGGCGGGCCGAGAGCGGGCCCGATTCCCCCTGGGACACCGGCGCTGCGGCGACGCCGGACCATCCCGGCGCGGCCTTCGACACACTCACCGTGCCGCCCGCCGGCGACGACGGGTTCGACCCGTACAACATGAACACCTGGCGGTTCCGGCCCGCGCCGACCCCCTGGTACCGCACCCGCCCGGCCGTGGTCGCCATGGTCGCCGCGGGGCTGGCCGCCTCGGCGCTGGTCGTCTCCGGCGTGCTGCTGGTGCTGGGCGGATCCGGCCCGGCGCCGCCCGAACCGGAGTCGGCCACCCCGGCCACCCCGACCAGCAGCGCCCCGAAGCCGACGCCGACCACCCGGCCGCCGGAGCCGCCGCCACCCCCACCGCCGCCGCCCCCGCCGCCGGAGGAGACGGCCGCGGTCCAGCAGGCCCCGGCCTACCGGCCCACCCAGCGTCCGCCGCGGCGCACCAAGGCGCCGGAGTTCGGGGTCACCCGTACCCCGCAGACCCGCGCGCCGATCAGCGTGGCGCCGCAACCGCGCGGCTGACGCCATGACCCCGCCCGCCACCGCACCCGGCTTCGACCCGCGCGAACGCTTCGCGGTGGCCCCGGTGGCGACGCTGGCCACCGCCGACGCCGACGGGGTGCCGCACCTGGTGCCGGTGGTGTTCGCGGTGCACGGCGACGTGGTCTACACCGCCGTCGACGCCAAGCGGAAGACCACCCACCGGCTGCGCCGGCTGCGCAACATCGAGGCCAACCCCCGGGTGAGCCTGCTCGTCGACCACTACGCCGACGACTGGAGCACGCTGTGGTGGGTGCGCGCCGACGGGGTGGCCGCGGTGCACCACGGCGGCGAACCGATGGCGACCGGATACATGTTGCTGCGCCGCAAGTATCCGCAGTACGACCGGATCGAACTGGACGGTCCGGTGGTCACCGTCGCGGTGCGGAACTGGACCGGCTGGCACGCCTGACCGGTTCCTGCCAGCCACCGAGCAAATCCTGCCAACCGGAAATGTGGGCGCCGACCTGCCGGTTTCACCTGACATCACCAGCTGGTGCCGGAAGTCACAACCACACACCGATCCCGCACCCGTCACGTCCGAACCGCGACGCATCCCCCGCCACGGCTCGAACCCCAAGTCGGAAGAAGGCGTTTGCCATGAACCCGTCTGCCACCCCCGCATCGACCCGCACCACCCTGCTCGCCCGCGGCCTGGCCGCGGCGGTGCTGGCCCTGGCCGGACCCGCCGTCGCCGTCGGGTTGCTCACCGCCGCCACCGCCGAGGCCGCACCGACCAAGCCCGGCTCGGCGCAGGAGACCATCGACTCGCTGCGCTCCCGCGGCTACACCGTCATCGTCAACCGGGTCGGCACCCGGCCGCTCAGCGAGGCCAGCGTGGTGGCGATCCGTCCCGGCCAGACCTTCAGCCGCACCGACTCCGGCGCCCCCGGCGCCGGTGACGACCTGGTCACCACGGTGACCGGACGCACCGTCTACGTCGACGTCGCCTGAGGACGCTCGGATCACGACGCGGCGACGATCCCCCGGTCGCGTAGCGGTGCAGCTCTCCCTCGAAGGGGCGGTCCCCCGGGCCGCCCCTTCGCCTGTGCGCCCACCGGTCTTGTGCTCCGGATCACATCGCGCCATGGTGGAGGTCGAGCGGTACGCATCGCCCGGAACGGGGGCACGTCGTGGCGGACAAATCGAATGCGACCCGGCGCAGCGGAACCGGTCCGGTCGCCGACGGCCCGGCAGCCATCCGCAACGTGGTGCTCGTCGGCCCGTCCGGCGGCGGCAAGACCACCCTGGTCGAGGCCCTGCTGGTGGCGGCCGGGGTGCTGCCCCGCGCCGGCTCGGTGGCCGAGGGCACCACGGTCTGCGACGGCGACGACGCCGCGATCGCCCAGCAGCGTTCCGTCGGCCTGGCACTGGCGCCGCTGCGCTACGGCGAGGTCAAGGTCAACCTCCTCGACACCCCCGGCTACGCCGACTTCGTCGGCGAACTGCGGGCCGGGCTGCGTGCCGCCGACTGCGCGCTGTTCGTCGTCGCGGCCAACGCCGACATCGACGGGGCGACCCGGGCGCTGTGGCAGGAGTGCCAGGAGGTGGGCATGCCGCGGGCGGTGGTGATCACCAAGCTCGACCATCCCCGCGCCGACTACGCCCGCACCCTGGCCGCCGCCCAGCTGGCGTTCGGCGACAAGGTGATGCCGCTGTACCTGCCGGTGGAGGGCGGGCTGCTCGGGCTGATCACGCAGACCCGCTACGGCTACGGCCCCGACGGCCGCACCCTGCGCGGCCCGGACGGCCGCGACGCCGAGCAGATCGCCGCGCTGCGGGCCGCGCTGATCGAGGCCGTCATCGAGGAGTCCGAGGACGAGACGCTGATGGACCGCTACCTCGCCGGCGAGCGGATCGACGAGTCGGTGCTCATCGCCGACCTGGAGCGGGCCGTGGCCCGCGGCTCGTTCTTCCCGGTCATCCCGGTGTGCGCGGCCACCGGCGTGGGCACCCACGAGCTGCTGGAGATCGTCACCCGCGGCTTCCCGTCGCCCGCCGAACACCCACTGCCCGCGGTGTTCACCCCGCAGGGCGCGGCCCGCACCCCACCGGCCTGCGACCCGGACGGGCCGCTGCTGGCCGAGGTGGTCAAGACGACGTCGGATCCCTACCTCGGCCGGGTCAGCCTGGTGCGGGTGTTCTCCGGCACGCTCCGGCCCGACATGACAATCCATGTGTCGGGCCATTTCTCGGCGTTCTTCGGCCCCGGTGGCGCCGACACGACCGGCCGGGAGGACCACGACGAGGACGAGCGCATCGGCGCGCTGAGTTTCCCGCTGGGCCGGCGGCAGCGTCCGGCTCCGCTGGTGGTGGCCGGGGATCTGTGCGCGATCGGCCGGCTGTCGCGCGCCCGGACCGGCGACACGCTGTCGGACCGGGCCGATCCGCTGGTGCTCAAGCCCTGGCGGCTGCCCGAGCCGCTGCTGCCGGTGGCGGTGGCGCCGCGCGCCCGCACCGACGAGGACAAGCTGTCGGCCGCGCTGACCCGGCTGGCCGCCGAGGATCCGACGCTGCGCATCGAGCAGAATCCCGAGACCCACCAGGTGGTGCTGTGGTGTATGGGTGAGGCGCACGCCGCCGTGGTGCTCGACGCACTGGCCAACCGTTTCGGGGTGGCCGTCGACACCGTCGAGGTGCGGGTGCCGCTGCGCGAGACGTTCGTCACCGCGGCCCGCGGCCACGGCCGCCACGTCAAGCAGTCCGGCGGGCACGGCCAGTTCGCGGTGTGCGACATCGAGGTCGAACCGCTGCCGCGGGGCGCGGGGTTCGAGTTCGTCGACCGGGTGGTCGGCGGGGCGGTGCCGCGGCAGTTCATCCCCGGCGTGGAGAAGGGGGTGCGGGCCCAGCTGGCCCGGGGGCTGGTCGCCGGGCACCCCGTCGTCGACATCCGGGTGACGCTGTTCGACGGCAAGGCGCACAGCGTCGACTCGTCGGACGTGGCCTTCCAGACCGCCGGCGCGCTGGCGCTGCGGCGGGCCGCCGCCGCGGCCCGGATGACGCTGCTCGAGCCCGTCGACGAGGTGACCGTGCACATCCCCGACGAGCTGGTCGGCGCGGTGATGGGCGATCTGGCCGGCCGGCGCGGGCGGGTGCTGGGCACCGAGGCCGTCGGCGACGGCCGCTGCCTGGTGCGCGCCGAGGTGCCGGCGGCCGAACTCGTGCGCTACGCGGTGGACCTGCGCTCGCTGACCCACGGCGCCGGCTCGTTCACCCGCGCCTTCCGCCGCTACGAGCCGCTGCCCGACCATCTCGCCGCGCGGGCCGGTGCGGCCGAACACGCCCCGGCCTGAGTCGCGGGCCCGAGAATGGGCCCGTGGCGCACATCGAACCGTTCCGCATCGCCGTTCCCGACGACCTCCTGACCGATCTGCGTGCCCGGCTGGCCGCCACCCGCTGGCCGGAGCGCGAATGCGTCGACGACTGGAGCCAGGGCGTGCCGCTGGACTACCTGCGCGACCTGGCCGACTACTGGGCGCACCGCTACGACTGGCGCGCCCGCGAGGCCGCGCTCAACCGGTTCGACCAGTACGTCACCGAGATCGACGGGCTGCCCATCCATTTCATCCACCAGCGGTCCCCGCACCCCGATGCGTTCCCGATCGTCATCACCCACGGCTGGCCGGGCTCGGTGGTGGAGTTCCACAAGGTCATCGGCCCGCTGACCGATCCGACCGCCCACGGCGGCCGGGCCGCCGACGCCTTCCACGTGGTCTGCCCGTCGCTGCCCGGCTACGGGTTCTCCGGCAAGCCCGGCAGCACCGGGTGGGGGGTGGAACGCATCGCCGCCGCCTGGGACGAACTGATGCGCCGGCTCGGTTACGCACGCTACGGCGCCCAGGGCGGCGACTGGGGTGCGGCGGTGACCACCCAGCTCGGCCGCACGGCCCGGGCGTGCGTGGCGATCCACACCAACATGCCGTTCGGCCGGCCGCCGCGACAGGCCCGCGAGCGGCCGACGCCGCAGGAGCAGCAGGCGCTGGCGGCGCTGGAGCACTACCGGCGCTGGGACTCCGGCTACGCCCGCCTGCAGGCCACCCGGCCGCAGACGCTGGGCTACGGCCTGGTCGACTCCCCCGCCGGGCAGCTGGCCTGGATCATCGAGAAGTTCTGGTCCTGGACCGACTGCGACGGTCATCCGGAGAACGCGCTGAGCCGCGACGAGCTGCTCGACAACGTGATGCTGTACTGGGCGACCGCCTCGGCGGCGTCGTCGGCGCGGCTGTACTGGGAGAGCTACAACGCCTTCGGCGCCGGCGACCGGGTCGAGGTGCCGACCGGGGTGGCGTCGTTTCCGAAGGAAGTCCTGCGCGTTCCCCGCAGCTGGTGCGAGGCTACCTACAACATCACCCACTGGACCGACATGCCGAAGGGGGGCCATTTCGCGGCGTTCGAACAGCCCGAACTGTTCGTCGAGGATGTCCGGACGTTCTTCCGGCAGGTGCGTTGACGGCGCTGTTGTGCCGACCGCGCACAATAGGGACGATTAGGCGGCTGTACCGCCCGGTATGTACCGCGGCGGCCGCCCGGTCCGGGCCGACGGAGAAGGGGATTCGAGGGTGGCAAACTCGGCGCTGCAGCGCCGCATGACGCACTGGCGGTACGACCCGCCGGTCAAGACCGCGGCCACGGTGGTCGTGCTGCTGTGCGTGGTGATCCTGGTGCTGGTGTGGATGCAGTTCCGGGGCGCCTTCACCCCGCACACCCGGCTCACCCTGCTCGCCGAGCGTTCCGGGCTGTCCATGGAGACCGGCTCGAAGGTCACCCTCAACGGGGTGCCGATCGGCAAGGTCGACGAGGTGCAGGCGGTGATGGTCGACGGCCGGCCCCGCGCCCGGCTCGAACTCGCCGTCGACCCGCGCCGGGCCGAGCTCATCCCGGCCAACGCCGACGTGCAGATCAAGGCCACCACCGTGTTCGGCCAGAAGTACGTCGCCTTCTCCTCCCCGGAGCACCCGGTGGCCGAGCGCATCACCGCCCGCGGCGTGATCGACGTCACCGGGGTGACCACCGAGTTCAACTCGCTGTTCGAGACCGTCGTCTCGCTGGCCGAGCAGGTCGACCCGATCAAGCTGAACCAGACCCTGACCGCCACCGCGCAGGCCCTCGACGGGCTCGGCGACCGGTTCGGCGAGGCGATCGTCGACGGCAACGCGATCCTGGCCGACCTGAACCCGCGGATGCCGCAGATCCGCTACGACATCCAGCGGCTGGCCGACGTGGCCGAGGTGTACAGCGCCGCCGCGCCGGACCTGTTCGACGCGCTCGGCGACGCGGTGACCACCGCCGGCACCCTCAACGCCGAGCGCCGCAACCTGGACCAGGCGCTGATGGCGGCGGCCGGGTTCGGCAACAACGCCGGCGAGATCTTCGAGCGGGGCGGGCCGTACCTGGTGCGCGGCGCGGAAGATCTGGTGGTGACCAGCGCGACGCTCGACGAGTACAGCCCGGCGCTGTTCTGCATGATCCGCAACTGGCATGACGCAGCCCCGAAGGTGGCCGCCTCGCTCGGCGGCAACGGCTACTCGCTGCGGGCGCACGCCCAGCTGCTCGGTGCGGGCAACCCGTGGGTCTACCCGGACAACCTGCCCCGGCTCAACGCCAAGGGCGGCCCGGAGGGCCGGCCGGGCTGCTGGCAGCCGATCACCCGTGATCTGTGGCCGGCGCCGTACCTGGTGATGGACATCGGCGCGTCGCTGGCGCCGTACAACCACCTCGAGCTCGGGCAGCCGCTGGCGACCGAGTACGTCTGGGGCCGCCAGATCGGCGAGTACACCATCAACCCGTAACGCCGCCCCGTCCACCGGGCGGGAGGATCAGCCCCGCGCGGCCGGGTGGCCGGTGCGCCGCTCGGCCGCGGCGGCCTGCTGTTCGAGTTGCTCCTCGTAGGCGCCCTCGTGGCGGCCCAGCGCGATGGTGGCCGCGCCCATCGCGACCACCGCCGCCACCAGCAGCAGCGGTTCGATCCCGCTCACCGACAGGTGCTCGCCGAGCACCACCGCGCCCAGCGCCACCGCCACCACCGGCTCGAGGACCAGCATGATCGGCACCGACATCTGCAGCGACCCGGCGTGGAACGCCGACTGCTGCAGCAGGGTGGCCAGCACCCCGAGCGCGACGAGCAGCAGCAGCACCGGCCCGACCGCGGTGCCGAGGGTCAGGCCGTCGTGCAGCTGGTGCACCCACACCTTGGTGAGCACCGCGACCACCCCGAACAGCACGCCGACCCCGCCGCCGAGCAGCGCGGCGCGCACCCAGCCCGCCGCGCGCATCGACAGCACCACGCAGCCGGCCACGCCGGCCGAGCAGACCGCCACGCTGATCAGCGCGCGCGGCAGCGAGGCACGGTAGTCGCCGGGGTTGGTGGCGCGGGCCAGCGCGACGAACACCGTGAGGGCGAAGGTCAGCACCACGGCCCAGGCCCACTCCCCCCGGCTGACCCGGCGGCCGGCCAGCCGCGCGCTCATCGGCAGCGCGAACAGCAGCGCCGACACCAGGATGGGCTGCACCAGGATCAGCGATCCGTAGGCCAGCGCGCCGGCCTGGAACCCGTAGCCGGCCACCGCCACCCCGGTGCCGGCCCACCACAGCCGGCGGCGCACCAGGGTGCGGAACATGACGGTGCTGACGCCCTTCTCGGGCGGGATGTCCAACGTGGCCCGCTGGCGGACGACGATGCCGATCGCCATGCACACCGCGGCGCAGAACGCCAGAAGCACCGCCAGTGCGAGGCCTACCAAGATCGCCCACCCTTCCGCGTCCGGACAACTCCCCCCACGGTAAGGCCACGCCCGCACCGCCCGACCGGCGCGGGTGTCCCCGGGTGCCCGGGGTGTGCCCGCCGCCGCGCCGGCAAACGCCCTCCGGGGCGGTTCAGACCGCGCGCAGGTGCCGGCCGGACCGGGGCGACGCCGACGCGTCGGCGGGCGCGTCCGGCGCCGGGGCGATGCGGTCGGTGACACCGGCCACCGCCGCGTCGACCCGGGTGACGGCGGCGTCGCACAGCCTGGCCACCCGGTCCCCGGCGGTCTCCACATCGTCGGCGGCACTGCGCAACCGGGCCGTCAGGCCGGCGCGGAGGTGCTCCCCGATCTGCCGCAGCCGCCACCGCAGCCGGTCGTTCACCTCGACGGTGACGTACCGCGTGACCCGGATCCTCATGTTCGGCTCCCCACCGTGGATGTCTGGCACCACGGTAGTCAGGGATCGCCCCGGCGGCGATCCCCGCGGCTCGCCACCGGTCCCGCCCCGCCCAATTCCTGCTCACCGGAATTCGGAATTCGCCGATAATTACCCGCCGGTAATTTGCCTGCGGCCGCCGATTACGGCAGCAACACAATTCAGGATCGCTGCGAGCGCGGTGCATCACCGCACTTCGAGGGCGCTGCCGTGGCGCGATACATTGAATTCATGAATGCGGGTGCTGAAAAGGAATCGCGATTGGCTGTGGGAGGCCGCGTCCGCACCACCGATGAGGCACACCTCACAGGCACGATCGTGGAGGACTTCGGCGACCTCGCGGGGGTGGAAGTCGTGGTCGACGAGAACCTGACGGCCCGGGCCCGGCGCTGGGGCGTGCAGCTCGACGACGGCACCCTGGCGTTCCTCGACAGCGACGCCATCGAGCCGCTCGACGACCCCGAGAATCCCTCCTGACCTGGGCTGACCTGCCACCCTGTGGGCCCGGCCGGTTAGGCTGACGCGACCGCGGACACAGGAGTCGGGCAATGGTCACCTTGGACCGTTTGGTCAACGTCCTGGGCAGCTACGGCGTGCGGCTGCGCAGCTGCCCGGTTCCCCGTTCCACCCCGCTGCGCGGGGTGGTGATCCCGGAGACCGCGCGCGGCCGGGTGGTGACCGGTGACGTGCTGCTGGCGATCGGCGCGCAGTCGCTGCCCGAGGCGCTGGCCTGGGCCCGGGCCGCGCAGGCGGTGGCGGTGCTGGTGCGGGCCGGCGAGGCCGACACGCCCGCCGACGAGGGGCACCCGGTGGCGGTGCTCGAGGTCGATCCGGCCATCGCGTGGAGCGAGCTGGCCGGGCTGGTCTACGGCCTGGTGCTCGAGGGGCGCGAAACCGAGTCCGGCCGCGGACCGACCGATCTGTTCGCGCTGGCCGACAGCCTCGCCGACGCGGTGGGCGGTGCGGTGACCATCGAGGACGCGCTGTCCCAGCTGCTGGCCTACTCGCGCCAGCAACAGCGCACCGACCCGGCGCGGGTGGAGACGATCCTGGCCCGACAGTGTCCGGACCGGCTGCGGGCGCTGTTCGAGGCGCGCGGCGTGTTCGCCCACCTTGCGGTCTCCGACGACCCGCTGTTCGTCGCCGGCAGCCCGGAGCACGGCCTGACCGGCCGCATGGTGGTGGCCGCCCGCGCCGGCCGCGAACTGCTCGGCTCGGTGTGGGTGACCTGCCCGGAACCGCTGGCCGAGCCGATGCGCACCGCGCTGTCGGACGGCGCCCGCACGGTGGCCCTGCACCTGCTGCGCTCCCGGGCCAGCGCCGACCTGGAACGGCAGGTGGAGTCCGACCTGGTGCTGCGGCTGCTCGACGGCGCCGCCGATGCCGCCACCGCGGCCAGCCGGCTGGGCCTGCCGCAGCAGCAGCTGCGGGTGGTGGCGGTGCGGGCCCGGGTGGGCGACGAGCGGCACGCCCCACTGCTGCTGGCATTCGAGCGCGCCACCACCGGGTTCGGCTGGTCCCGGCCGGGCCGCAGCGCGCTGTCGGCCAACACCGTCTACACCCTGCTGCCGGCGCCGGCGCCGGAGCCCGCCCGGCGCTGGGTGGAGGCCCTGCGCGCCGCGCTGCCCGACGAGGTGGCGCTGCTGGCCGGGATCAGCGCCCCGGCGGCCGCCACCGAACTGCCCGCGGCCCGCCAGGAGGCCGACGAGTGCCTGGCGCTGCACGAGCTGCAGCACCCCGGCGGCCCGCCGCCGGCCTACGACGAGTCCTGGGACGACGTGCTGCTGCAGCGGCTGCGCACCGCCGCCCGGGCGGGCCGGACGCCGGCCCGCGGGCCGATCGCCGAGCTGCGCGCCCACGACGAGCGGCACGCCACCCACTATGTCGCGACGCTGCGGGCGTGGCTGGCCGCGCAGGGCGACCCGGCCGCGGCCGGGGAGTTGCTCGGCGTGCACGAGAACACGGTGCGCTACCGGATGCGCAAGATGGCCGGGGTCACCACGCTCGATCTCGCCGATCCGCGCAAGCGGCTGGCGATGATGATCGAGCTCGCCGCCACCGACGACTGATCCTTGTCGGAACACCATCAACCCGCTGTGGCGATTTGTCGTCCTGCGACAAGCCGTGGCGGGCGGCACCCCGCCATGCTGGAACCACAGGCACACCGCCCGGGGGGTGCGTGTGCGCAGGTTGAGCACGCAGACGGTGGCGGCCACCCCCGGGTGGCGGCCACCACCGGGCACTGATCGCAACAGACCAACTGGCCGAGCCGGCGTCGTCGGTGACGACGTCGGCTGCTCAGTGCTACAGGAGGCACGACATGGGTTCGCAGCGCATCTGGTTGACCCCCGACGGCTACCGGCGGCTGCAGGAGGAGCTCGAGACGCTCAAGCAGCTGTGCCGCTCCACGCCGGACGACGAGGTCGACGAGACCGACGAGAACGTCATCGCCATCCAGCGCGCTCGGCACGCCCGCATCCAGCAGATCCACGAGATGCTCATCAACGCGGTGGTGGGGGAGACCCCGCCCAACGACGGCGTGGCCGAACCGGGCATGGTGCTCACCATCCGCTACGACGACGGCGAGACCGAGCGCTTCCTGCTCGGCGCCCGCGGCGCGGAGATGGGCGACATCGAGGTGTACTCGGCGGACTCGCCGCTCGGCGCGGCGATCCTCGGCGCCCGGGTGGGGGAGACCCGCCACTACCAGGTGCCCAGTGGCGACACCGTCGCGGTGACGCTGCTCGAGGCGGTGCCCTACGGCATGCACCAGGCCGCCGGCTAGCAACACCCCTCCTTCTCTCCCGCGAACAGACGCCTACACCCCCGGTCGCGCGCCGATCAGGGGGTGTTCGCGTCTGCCCGCGGGACAACGGCGGTGTGGGGGTCCAGCGGGCGGCGGGCGGTCTCCGGCAGGGTCAGGACGACCAGCAGCGAGACCGCCGCGGCCGCCATCACCGCCCAGGCCGGTGAGAGCGCGTCGCCGGTGGTGCGGATGAGCCAGGTCATCAGGTACGGCGTGGTGCCGCCGAACACCGCCACGCACACGTTGTAGCCGACCGACATGCCGCTGTAGCGCACCCGGGTGCCGAACTGCTCGACGGCGGCCGCCACCGACACCGCCACCACCACCGACTCGATCGCGGCCAGCACCGCGTGGGCGAGTGTGGCCAGCACCACCGACCCGGCGTTGAGCAGTACGAACAGCGGGTAGGCGGCGACCAGGAACGCCGCCGCACCGCCGAGCAGCAGCGGCTTGCGCCCGATCCGGTCCGACCACGCGGCCACCGGCAGGATCACCACCAGCGCGACCACGCACGCCACCGTGCTCGAGACGAACGCCTGCGACTTCGAATAGCCCAGTGTCGAGATGAAATACGTCGGCAGATAGGCGAACACGACGTAGTAGGCGACGTTGAAGACGATCATCAGGCCGATCACCTGCAGAATCGACCGCCAGGCGGTCCGGACCGCCTCGCGCAGCGGGGATTTCGCCACCGCACGGGAATCCGAGAGCCGGGTGAAGGCCGGGGTGTCGTCCAGCCGCAACCGGATGTAGAGGCCGATCAGCCCGAGCGGGCCGGCCAGCAGGAACGGCAGGCGCCAGCCCCAGGCGTCCATCGCCGGCTCGGGCAGCGCCAGTTGCAGCACGGTGACGGTGACCGAGCCGAGCAGAAAGCCCAGCACCCCGGACCACACCATGAACGTGACGATCAGCCCGCGCCGCTCGTCGGGGGCGAACTCGGCCAGATACACCGCGCCGCCGCCGTACTCGCCGCCGGCGGAGAAGCCCTGCAGGCAGCGCAGCACGAGCAGCAGCAGGGGAGCGGCCACCCCGATGGCGGCGTAGGTGGGCAGCAGGCCCATCGCCAGCGTGGCGCCGCTCATCAGCAGGATGACCAGCGCCAGCACCCGCTGGCGGCCGATCCGGTCGCCGAGCGGGCCGAACACGAACCCGCCCAGCGGGCGCACCACGAACGCGGCGGCGAAGATCGCGAACGTGTTGAGCAGGGCGGCGGTGTCGTCCCCGGCGGGGAAGAACTTGGCCGCGATGTAGGTGGCCAGAAAGCCGTAGACGGCGAAGTCGAACCACTCGACGGCGTTGCCGATGGAGGCGCCGGTGACCGCCCTGCGCACGGCGGCCCGGTGCCTGTCGGCGTGGGAGGTGCTGGTCACGGTGTCGGACACGGGCACAGTCTGACACGACCGGAAACACGATTACCACGGTTCGGTAACCGCCTTCTCGTCAGTGCATGCACAACCCGGGGGCGACCAGCAGCGCCGGCCACAGCGCGGCGGTCTCGACCAGCGCGATGATGTCCGCACCCACCGGGAACACCCGGACCCAGCCGGCCTCGAGCCGGTCGACCTGGTCGGGGTGCAGAAACGCCCAGATCAGCCCGATGAGGACGTAGGGCAGCGCGCACCACAGCGCGACCTCGATGAGCGCCTCCACGCTGACCCGGTAGCCGAGCACCCGGCGCAGCAGGGCGAACACCTCACACCAGCTTCCGGCCCGTCCGCACCCGCCGGCGCACGTCGGCCAGCAGCAGATACGACCCGCCCTGGCGGATGAAGCCGGGCAGGAACCGGTTCACCAGCGCCACCGTCAGGAACAGCTGCTCGAACAGCCACTGCCGGCGCGGCCCCCAGTCCATGCCCATCGCCTCGCGGAACACCGGCGCCAGGAAGCCCGCGGTCAGGAAGCGCACCAGCGGCCGGAACGGGATCCGCAGCAGCGGGTTGACCATCTTCAGGTCGATCAGGCTCCACAGATAGGCGCGCACGGTGTCGTCGACGGACACCCGCGCACAGGCCCGGTTCCAGTACTCGTCGAACGCGGCCCGGGTGGGCGGCCACTGGCTCGCGCGCACCTGCAGCGTGGTGCCCAGCGTCCAGGCCGAACGGTAGAACCCCTCGGCCTGCTCGGCGGTGAGCTCGCCGCGCAGCAGCTGGTAGGTGTCCTCCAGCCCGACGTACAGGCAGGCCGCCACCCACAGCTGCAGCTCGGGGTCCAGGGCGCGGTAGCGCACCGGGCTGTCCGGCCGCGACACCACCTGCCGGTGCGCGGTGTTGACCGCGCGGCGGAAGGCGGCCCGGTCGGTGTCGTTGCCGAGCACGGCGACGGCCAGGTACTGGAAGGTGGTCCGGGCCCGCTTCCAGGGGTGCTTGAACAGGTTGCCGGAGTCGACCGGACTCTCCACCACGCCGTAGCCCACCTCGGGCCAGGACAGCTGCATGACGACATTGGCCGGGCCGGCCGCGAACGCCCAGAAGTCCATGCCGTCGGCGGCGGTGACCGGGTGGTCGTCCCACCGGGCGGTACGCCGGGTGATCCGGATGCGGGTGCGGTCGGCGGCCGGCCGCCGACCGGCGTCGTCGCTCGGTACGGGCATGTCCTGCTCCGGTTGCCTGGGCCGCTCCATCATGAATCATGATGCACTTCCCTCCGGCCCGATCACGGTGGATTCGCCGGAAATCCCCTGCATCACGCCGCGAATCCTGATTAACTTCCGGCCATGGGGGAAGCGGAGGAGGCGCAACCGCCGGCGGTACTCGCGCTGGTCCGCCGGGTGCTGGCGTACCGGCTGAGCATCGCCGAGCTGATCGGGCTGGCGATCCTGCTCGCCACCCCGTACCTGGTGATCGGGGTGGTCTGGTCGGCCACCCACACCGACCACCTGGCCGAGCTGAGCGGGGCCGACCTGGTGGTGTCGTTCCTCGGCTCGATCGTGTCCTGGCCGGTGTTGCTGTTCGCCGACGTGTGCATGGTCTAGCCGTGCTGCCCCGGCGGGTGGTGCCGGCGGCGCAGCGGTTCGCGGCCGGGCGGCTGCTGCGGCGGCGGCAGCAACGGGCGGCGCCGCCGGACCGGCTGCTCGGTGGGGGCCGTCGTGGTCAGCGTCACCGGGGTCCCGGCGTGCCGGATGGTCAGCGCGCCGTCCGGCCCGTCGCGCAGGGTGTACCGCACCCGTTCGTGGTCGACGTCGACGGTGAGCCGGAAGCCGCGCCAGCGCAGCCGGAACCGCAGCCGGGAGATGCCGCTGGGCAGCTGCGGGTCGAGCGCGAGCACGCCCTCGTCGTCGCGCAGCCCGCCGAACCCCGCCACCAGGGCGATCCACGCCCCGGCCAGCGACGCCATGTGCAGCCCGTCGCGGGTGTTGTGGTGCAGGTCGCGCAGATCGACCATGGCGGCCTCGTAGGCGTAGTCGTGGGCCAGCTCGAGATGACCCACCTCGGCGCACAGCACCGCCTGGGTGCACGCCGACAGGGACGAGTCGCGGGTGGTGCGCCGCTCGTAGTAGTCGACGTTGCGGGCCTTCTGCTCGGGGGTGAAGGCGTGGCTGCACCAGTGCATGGCCAGCACCAGGTCGGCCTGCTTGATCACCTGTGCCGGATACAGCCGCACGTAGGGCTCGTGCAGCAGCAGCGGGTAGCGGGTGTTGGCGGTGAAGTTCCACTCCCGCAGCGTGGTGAAGCCCTCGCACTGCTGGTGCACGCCGAGCTCGTCGTCGTAGGGGATGTGCACCGCGTCGGCGGCCGCCCGCCAGGCCGCGATCTCGTCGGTGGTGACGCCGAGTTCCTCGGCGCCGCCGGGATGGCGGGCGCAGGCGTCGGCGGCGGCGCGCAGGTTCAGCGCGGCCATCAGGTTGGTGAACAGGTTGTCGCGCACCACCGCGGTGTACTCGTCCGGCCCGGTCACCCCGTCGAGGTGCCACACCCCGTGCCGGTCGAAGTGCCCCAGCGAGCGCCACATCCGGGCGGTCTCCACCAGCACCGCCAACCCGCACTCGGCCTCCAGCGACTCGTCGCCGGTGACGGTGCGGTAGCGCTCGAAGGCCAGCGCGATGTCGGCGTTGACGTGCCAGGCCGCGGTGCCGGCCGGCCAGTAGGCCGAGCACTCCTCGCCGGAGATGGTGCGCCACGGGAACGCCGCGCCGTCGAGGTCGAGCACCGCGGCGCGGTCCCGGGCCAGATCCAGGGTGGAGGCCCGCCAGCGCAACGCGTCGGCGGCGGCGTGCGGTGCGGTGTAGGTGAGCACCGGCAGCACGAACCCCTCGGTGTCCCAGAACGCGTGCCCGTCGTAGCCGGTGCCGGTCAGGCCCTTGCCGCCGATGGCGCGGCGCTCGGCCCGCGCCGCCGCCTGCAGCACGTGGAACAGCGCGAACCGCACCGCCTGCTGACAGTCCGGGTCGCCCTCGACCTCGACGTCGGCGCAGTCCCAGAACTCGTCGAGGTAGCGGCGCTGGGCGTCGAGCAGGCCCTGCCATCCGGTGTAGCGGGCGCCGGTCAGCGCGCCGGCGACCTGGTCGCGCAGCGCCGGGCGGGACCGCAGGCTGGACCAGCCGTAGGCCAGGAACTTCACGATGCGCAGCCGCTGGCCGGGCCGCAGCCCGCAGATGATCGTGGTGCGGGCCCAGTCCGGGCGGGCCTCGGTGTCCACCTCCACTCGGCCGGGCACGTCGATGACGTGGTCCATGCCGGCGGCCATGGTCAGCGCGCTGGCCCGGGTGCGGTGCAGCAGCACCGCGCCGTGGTCGGTGGTCTCGTGGTGCACCGGCTCCAGCGGGTCCTCGAGCACCACCGCCACCCGCGGGTCGGCCGAC
This sequence comes from uncultured Mycolicibacterium sp., assembly GCF_937941905.1. GTDB lineage: Bacteria > Actinomycetota > Actinomycetes > Mycobacteriales > Mycobacteriaceae > Mycobacterium. The sequence continues at coordinate 29,831 of NZ_CALDGS010000033.1, forward strand.
GGGGCGGGCAGGTCCTCGTTGGCGACGAGCTCGGACTGCACGGTGATCAGCGTGTACGCGTCGACCGGTTCGATGATGTACTCGATGGCGGCCACGCTGCGCTGGGTCAGCGACACCAGCCGGGTGCTGCGGACGCGCACCTCCTTGCCGGCCGGGGAGCGCCAGTGCGCGGTGCGCACCAGCGTGCCGGCGCGCAGGTCGAGCACCCGTTCGTGTTCGACGAGCGCGCCGTAGCGGACGTCGAAGGGTTCGTCGTCGACGAGCAGCCGGATCAGTTTGCCGTTGGTGACGTTGATGATCGACTGCCCCTCCTCGGGGTAGCCGAACCCGGCCTCGGCGTAGGGCAGCGGCCGCTTCTCGTGGAAGCCGTTGAGATAGGTGCCGGGCAGGCCGTGCGGTTCGCCCTCGTCGAGGTTGCCGCGCAGCCCGATGTGGCCGTTGGACAGCGCGAAGATCGACTCGGACTCGCCGAGCAGCCGCAGGTCCAGCGCGGTCTCCCGGACCTGCCAGGGCTCCACCGGGAAACGGTCGTCACTGATCATGGGCTCGGCTCACGTCCCCGGCAGCAACTCCGCGAGGTCGGTGACGACGAGGTCGGCGCCGCGGGCGCGCAGCGCGTCGGCCTGGCCGACCCGGTCCACCGCGACGACGAACCCGAACCCGCCGGCCGCCCCGGCGGTGACGCCGGGCAGCGCGTCCTCGAAGACCGCGGCCTCGGCCGGCGGCACGCCGAGCAGCGCGGCGGCCCGCAGGTAGGCGTCCGGGGCGGGTTTGCCGGCGAGCTGCTCGTCGCGCATGGTCACTCCGTCGACACGGTACTGCACGTACCGGTCCAGCCCGGTGATCCGCAGCACCTCGGCGGTGTTGGCGCTCGAGGACACCACCGCGGTGCCCAACCCGGCGGCGACCACGGCCTCCAGGTAGCGGCGCGACCCGTCGAACACGTGCACCCCGTCGCGTTCGAGCAGCTCGTGGAACAGCGCGTTCTTGCGGTTGCCCAGCCCGCAGACGGTGTCGGCGTCGGGCGGGTCGGCCGGATCCCCGTCGGGCAGCGTGATGCCGCGGCCGGCCAGGAACGCCCGCACCCCGTCCTCGCGGCGGCGGCCGTCGACGCAGCGGCGGTAGTCGTCGTCGGTGAACGGGCGGACCGGGCCGCGGGTGGTGCGGGCGTGCCGGCGCAGGAACGCGTCGAACATCGTCTTCCAGGCCGCCCGGTGCACGGCGGCGGTGTCGGTGAGCACCCCGTCGAGGTCGAACAGGCAGGCCCGGATGCCCGCCGGCAGTCCGACCGCCGCGGGTCCGTGCGGGCTCGACGAGTTCAGGAGAACACCACCGTCTTTCGTCCGTTGAGCATGACCCGGCGGTCGGCGTGGGCGGCGACCGCGCGGGACAGGGCGCGGGCCTCCAGGTCGCGGCCGATGGCGGCGAGCTCCTTCGGCCCGTACTCGTGGGTGACCCGCTCGAAGTCCTGCTCGATGATCGGGCCCTCGTCCAGGTCGGCGGTGACGTAGTGCGCGGTGGCGCCGACGACCTTGACGCCCTTGGCGTAGGCCTGTTCGTAGGGCCGGGCGCCCTTGAACGAGGGCAGCAGCGAGTGGTGGATGTTGATGGCCCGGCCGGCCAGCTCGGCGCACAGCCCGTCGGAAAGGATCTGCATGTAGCGGGCCAGCACCACGGTGTCGATGCGGAACTCGGCGATGAGTTCGCGCAGCCGGTCCTCGGCGGCCGGTTTGGTGTCCGGGGTGACCGGGATGTGGAAGTACGGGATGCCGTGCCATTCCACCAGGCCGCGGAAGTCCTCGTGGTTGGACACCACCGCCTCGATGGTGGCCGGCAGGGCCCCGATGTTGACCTTGTGCAGCAGGTCGTTGAGGCAGTGCCCGTACCGGCTGACCATCACCAGCAGCCGGTCCCGCGCCGAGTAAGCCTTGATGGCGAAGTCCAGTCCCATCTGCTCGGCGACGCCGGCGAAGTCGTCGCGCACGTCCTGCACCCGCTGCGGGCCGTCGAGGTAGGCGAAGTGCACCCGCATGAAGAACTGCCCGGTGCCCTCGTCGCCGAACTGGGTGCTCTTCTTGATCGAGGCGTTGCGCTCGGCCAGGAAAGTCGACACCCCGGCGACGACGCCCGGGCGGTCCTTGCAGGAGATGTTGAGGATGAACTCGGTGTCGGTGGTGGTCATCGGCCCTTCGGGTGGGATCGGCTGGGTTGTCTGGTCTTCTTCATACCCCAGCCGGTCCCACCCGCCGGGTCAGAGCGCGATGTATTTCGTGTCGAGGTACTCGTCGATGCCCTCGACCCCGCCTTCCCGGCCGAAACCGGACTCCTTGACCCCGCCGAACGGGGCGGCCGGGTCGGAGATGATGCCGCGGTTCACCCCGACCATGCCGGCCTTGAGCGCGGTGGCCACCCGCATCGCCCGGTCCAGGTCGCGGGTGTAGAAGTAGGCGGCCAGGCCGTACTCGGTGTCGTTGGCGGCGGCGACGGCCTCGTCCTCGGAGCCGACCACGACGATCGGCGCGACCGGACCGAAGATCTCCTCGCGCAGCAGCCGCGCGTCGGCCGGCACCCGGTCCAGCACGGTGGGCGGGTAGAAGTTGCCCGGCCCGTCGGGCAGCTGCCCGCCGGTGCGGACCCGGGCGCCCTTGAGCACCGCGTCGGTGACCAGCCCGTGCACGATGTCGCGCTGGCGGCGGGTGATCAACGGCCCGAGGTCGGTGCCCTCGTCCAGGCCGTGGCCGGTGCGCAGGGCGGCGATCCGGTCGGTGAACTTGGCGGTGAACTCCTCGGCGACGGCCGCCTCGACGTAGAACCGGTTGGCCGCCGTGCACGCCTCGCCGCCGTTGCGCATCTTGGCGGCCAGCGCGCCCTCGACGGCGGCGTCGACGTCGGCGTCGGCGAACACCAGGAACGGTGCGTTGCCGCCGAGCTCCATCGAGGTGCGCTGCAGCCGCTCGGCCGAGGCGCGGACCAGCAGCTTGCCCACCCCGGTGGAGCCGGTGAAGGTGATCTTGCGGATGCGCGGGTCGGCGATCAGCGGCTCGGTCAGCGCCGCGGCGCTCGAGGTCGGCAGGATCGACAGCACCCCGGCGGGCAGGCCGGCGTCGGCGAACACCTGCCCGAGCAGCAGCATGGTCAGCGGCGTCTCGGCGGCCGGTTTGACGATGATCGGGCAGCCGGCGGCCAGCGCCGGGCCGATCTTGCGGGTGGCCATGGCCAGCGGGAAGTTCCACGGGGTGATGGCCAGCACCGGCCCGACCGGCTCCTTGGTGACCAGGATGCGCCCGGTCCCGGCGGGGGCGGCGGCGGTGCGGCCGTTGATGCGCACCGCCTCCTCGGCGAACCAGCGCAGGAACTCCGCGCCGTAGTTCACCTCGCCGCGCGCCTCGGCCAGCGTCTTGCCCATCTCCAGGGTGATGACGCGGGCGAAGTCGTCGGCCCGTTCGTGCACGAGTTCGAAGGCGCGGCGCAGGATCTCGCCGCGCTGCCGGGCCGGGGTGGCGGCCCAGTCGGCCTGCGCGGCGACGGCGAGCTCCAGGGCGTGCAGGCCGTCGGCGGCGCCGGCGTCGGCGACCTCGGCGAGCACCTCGTCGGTGGCGGGATCCCGCACCGGGAAGGTGGCGCCGGTCGCGGCGGCGGTCCGGGTGCCGCCCAGCCACAGCCCGGTCGGCACCCCGGCGGGCAGGGCGCGGCTCATCGGGCGGTGACCCCCGCGGCCGCCCGGACCGCGTCGGCGAGCACCTCGAGGCCGTCGACGAGCAGCTCCTCGGGGATGACCAGCGGCGGCAGCAGCCGGACCACGTTGCCGTAGGTGCCGCAGGTCAGCAGGATCACGCCCTGGGCCAGGGCGTGCGCCACGACGGCCTTGGTGATGTCGGGGTCGGGTTCGTCGGTGCCGGGCTTGACGAACTCCACGGCCAGCATCGCGCCGCGGCCGCGGACGTCGCCGATGACGCCGACCTCGTCGGCCAGTGCCCGCAGCCGGGGCACCGCGACCGCCTCGATGCGGCGGGCGCGGGCGGGCAGGTCGAGCTGCTCCATCCGGTCCAGGGTGGCCAGCGCCGCCGCGCAGGCGACCGGGTTGCCGCCGTAGGTGCCGCCCAGGCCGCCGCCGTGCACGGCGTCGATGAGCTCGGCGCGGCCGGTGACCGCGGCCAGCGGCATGCCGCCGGCGATGCCCTTGGCCAGGGTCATCAGGTCGGGCACCACGCCCTCGTCGTTGCAGGCGAACCAGTCGCCGGTGCGGGCGAAGCCGGTCTGCACCTCGTCGGCGACGAACACCACGCCGTTGTCGCGGGCCCAGGCCGCCAGCGTGGGCAGGAAGCCCTTGGCGGGGGCGATGAACCCGCCCTCGCCCTGGATGGGCTCGATCACCACGGCCGCGACGTTGCCCGCGCCGACCTGCTTCTCGATCAGGCCGATGGCGCGGCGGGCGGCCTGCTCGCCGGTGACCTCGCTGCCGTCGCGGTTGAGCGGCTCGCGGTACGGATACGAGCCGGGCACCCGGTAGACCTCCGGGGCGAACGGGCCGAAGCCCTGCTTGTAGGGCTGCACCTTGGCGGTCATCGCCATGGTGAGGTTGGTGCGGCCGTGGTAGGCGTGGTCGAAGACCACCACCGCGTCGCGGCCGGTGGCGATGCGCGCGATCTTGACGGCGTTCTCCACCGCCTCGGCCCCGCTGTTGAACAGCACGGTGCGCTTGGCGTGATCGCCGGGGGTCAGGGCGGCCAGCCGCTCGGCGACGGCGATGTAGCCCTCGTACGGGGTGACCATGAAGCAGGTGTGGGTGAAGTGGCCGACCTGTTCGCGCACCGCCGCCACGACCGCCGGGTCGGAGCCGCCGACGCTGGTGACGGCGATGCCGGAGCCGAGGTCGATCAGCGCGTTGCCGTCGACGTCGAGGATGATCCCGCCGTCGACGTCGGCGGCGTAGACGGGCACGGACGAGGCCACACCCGCCCCGACGGCGTGCTTGCGGCGTTCGGCCAGGGCCGCCGAGCGGGGGCCGGGCAGTTCGGTCTGCAGCTTGCGCTGCTGGGGAAGACGGTATTCGAGCACGGCTCGAGTATCGGGACCGCGGGCCGACCGCGGCGATGTGCGTTTCGTCGAATCCGAGCGGTTCCTGCACGCCGTTTTGTCCAGTCCCGGACCTACCATGTCGGGCGTGACCGTGAGCATCGGCTGGCTGCTGCGCCAGCCCGGGCTGGGGCTGGTGCTGCGCGCCGGCCGGGCCGGGCTGGACCGGCCGATCGGCTTCGTCCAGCCGACCGAGCTGCCGGATCCGCGGCCGTGGCTGTCCGGCGGGGAGCTGGTGCTCACCACCGGGCTCGGGCTGCGCGACGCCGACGGCGAGCCGTACGTGCGTCGGTTGGCCGAGGCCGGGGTGGCCGCGCTCGGCTTCGGCACCGGGCTCTCGCACGACCGGATCCCCGACCCGGTGGTGCACGCCTGCGAGGCGGTGGGGCTGGCGCTGCTGGAGGTGCCCTACACCACCCCGTTCGCGGCGATCAGCCGCGCGGTCAACGCCCGGCTGGCCGAGCAGGAGTACGAACTGGTCCGCCGCGCGGCCGACACCCAGGTGCGCATCACCCGGGCCGCGCTGCGCGGCGGGCTGGCCGCGATCGTACGGGAGCTGGCCGCGGCGACCGGCACCGCGGTGGTCTACGTCGACGAGCGCACCGAGCGGGCGGTGGCCCATCCGGCGGCCGCGGCCGGCCTGGCCGCGCAGCTTCCGCAGCTGCGCCGGGCGGGGGCGGATTCCTCGACGCTGGTGCAGCCGGGCCGCACCGTGACGGTGCAGCCGGTGGGCCGCGACGGCGTGCTGCTGGTGCAGGCCGAGCGGCGGCTGGAGAACGTCGAGCTGGTGCTCATCGGGCACGCCGTGTCCCTGCTCACCCTGGAGCTGGACAAGCCACGCCGGCTGCGCGACGAGCGGAATCGGCTGGGCGCCAAGGTGTTCGGATTGCTGTTGCGCGGCGCGCTGGGGGCCGAGGAGGCGCTGGAGTACCTCGTCGACGCCGTGGGCCGGCGCAACCGGATCCGGGTGCTGCGGGTGCGCGGCGGCGATCCGCAGCACCTGGCGCGCGAACTGGACCGGGCGCTGGATGCCCGCCACCGGCCGTGCTACGCGGTGCGCGACGGGGCGGAGCTCACCGTGCTGCTGCGCGACGACGACACCCCCGCCGCGGTGCGCACGCTGCTGGCCGGCCTCTCGGCGACGGCGGGACTCTCTGCGCCGCACCGCCTTTCGGAGGCACGTCAGGCCGCCGAGCAGGCCGGGCACGCGCTGGCGGCGGCCGGGCCGGCCGAGCCGGTGGTGGAGTTCGACGCCACCGCGGGGACCGCGTTGCTGGCCGATCCGCAGGTGCGGTCGGTGCTGGCGGCGGTGGCGTCCTCGACGGTGGCGGTGCTGGCCGAGCACGACGCGCGGCACGGGTCGCAGCTGGTGGCCTCGCTGCGGGCCTTCCTGGAGGCCAACGGGCACTGGGAGTCCGCGGCCGCCGTGCTCGGGGTGCACCGGCACACGCTGCGCGGCCGGATGGCCCGGGTGCAGCGGCTGCTCGGGGTGGACCTCGACGACGCCCGGGTGCGCGCGGAGCTGCTGCTGGCGCTGCTCAGCGCGGCGCTGCCGCCGGCCACTGCTCGGTGAAGAACCGGGCGGCGCGGGCGATCGAGTCCTCCACCGGCTCGGGCCGCCAGCCGAGTTCGCGTTCGGCCTTGGCGTGGTCGAGCGGCGACATCAGTTCGGCCATCCGCACCCCGCACACCGCGAACGGCAGGTCGCGGCGCAGCAGCCGGGCGGCCAGGTCGTTGAGGTGGGCACCGGCGTAGAGCAGCGGCAGCGGCAGGCCGATCCGGGGCGGGCGCACCCCGACGGCGCGGGCGGCGATCTCGTGCACCTCCCGGGTGTGCAGGGTGCGGTCGGAGACGATGTAGCGCTCCCCGACCCGGCCCTGCTCGCCGGCGAGCACCATGGCGCGGGCGGCGTCCTCGATGCCGACCACCTCGGCCGACCAGTCGAAGTAGAACGGGAACCGGCCGGCCGCCACCCGGGCGAGCAGCGCGCCGTGCGGGGTGGGCTGCCAGTCGCCCGGTCCGTAGGTGGTGGAGATGCACATCGCCACCGCGGGCAGCCCGTGCTCGCGGGCGTAGCGCAGGACGAGGTTCTCCGCGGCGACCCGGGCGGCGATGTAGGGGCCGCCGCCGTCCCAGTTGTGCGGGTCGTCCTCGGTGACCGGGCGTTCGGTGCCGACGGCCAGGGTGCCGGTGGTGCTGGTGAACACGAACCGGTGCAGGTCGGCCCGCAGTGCGGCGTCGAGGACGTGGCGCAGCCCCTCGACGTTGGTGCGGAACAGCGGGGTGGGGTCGCGCAGCCACATCCGGGCGTCGACGACGCAGTGGTAGACGACGTCGCAGCCGTCCATCGCGGCGCGCAGCGCGGCGTCGTCGAACACGTCGCCGTAGCAGCGCTCGACGTCGAGGTCGTCGATGCCGCGGGTGCGGCTGGTGCGGCGCACCATCACCCGCACGTCGTGGCCGTCGGCGACCAGCCGGCGGGTCACGTGCGAGCCGAGGAAGCCACTGGCGCCGATGACAAGTTTGCGCTTGGCTGTCACGTTCCCAACGATCACATGCCTGGTCAGCGCGCTGCCGCGATTCGGAGAACTTCGTTCTCGCCCGGGGCGCGGCGGGTCCGCGCCGCCCCGGGGGGCCGCGCCGCCAACTAGGATCGGCGCGCGATGAGAGCCATGGTCCTGTTGGCGCACGCCGGGCACCTCGACCACAAGTCGGGCACGGTGCACGCGCTCGGACTCGGCTGGACCACCAGCCCGACGCCGACGCCGCAGCACACCCTGATCGTGTTCGTCGAGGTGGAGTGGTCGGAGATCGGCAAGCCGTTCCCGATCCGCGCGGAGCTCATCGACAGCGACGGCAACCAGGTCGCCCAGACCGAGGAGAACGTCATCAACGCCCGCCGCCACCCGGTGCACCCGAAGGGCACCCCGGTGACCATCCCGTTCATCGCCACCATCCCGCCGCTGCACCTCAAGGTCGGCGAGCGCTACCAGTGGCGGGTCACCATCGCCGGCGAGATGCACGAGGACTGGCTGGCCGGGTTCACCGTCACCGACGGCTGACGCCGGTGCGACGAAGGGGGTTTCGGGTGCGGCTGCTGCTCGCCGCGCTGCTGCTGGCGGCGGCCACCGTCTCGGCGCCGCTCGGCGGGTCCGCCGGGCCGCCGGTCGTGACGCTGACCCTGGTGCGGCACGCCCAGTCCGAGGGCAACGCGGCCGACCGGATGGACACCTCGGTGCCCGGCCCGGCGCTGACCGAGCTGGGCCGGCGGCAGGCCGAGACCGCCGCCCGCGAACTCGCCGCCGAGCGGTTCGACGGGGTGTACGCCTCGCCGATGGTGCGCACCCAGCAGACCGCCGCGCCGCTGGCCGACGCGCTCGGGGAACCGGTGGTGGTGCTGCCCGGGCTGCGCGAGATCGAGGCCGGGGTGTACGAGGGGCTGCCCGAGTCCGTCGCGAGCGCGGGCTACTTCGCCGCGCCGCTGCGCTGGCTGGCCGGTGATCTGGACGCCCGCATCCCCGGATCGGTGGACGGCCACGAGTTCGACGCCCGGTTCGACGAGGCGGTCCGGCAGATCTGCGCCGACGGCGGTCTGCGCCCGGTGGCGTTCTCGCACGGCGCGGCGATCACGCTGTGGGTGCTGCTCAACGTCGACAACCCGGACCCGGGGCTGCTGTACGCGCTCGGGCTGCGCAACACCGGCCGCATCGTGGTGACCGGCCACCCGGACCGGGGCTGGACGCTGGTCGAGTGGGACGGCGTGCCGGTCGGCGCCCGGTGGGACGGCCGGGCTCAGCCCGCCCCGAGGTAGCCGAGCAGCACCCCGGTGCGCCACCACACCAGCACGACGAACAGCGCCAGCATCGCCAGCGAGGCGCCGAGCTGCACGGCGGTGCGCTGCCGGGCGGCGGGGTAGACGTAGGCGGCGGCGATCGCGGCGCCGGACACCAGCCCGCCGATGTGGCCCTGCCAGCTCACCCCGGGCAGCACGAAGGTGATGACCAGGTTGATCACGATCAGCGCGGTCACCCCGCGCACGTCGAGGTTGAGCCGCTTGGCCACCACGTAGGTGGCGCCGAACAGGCCGAACACCGCGCCGGACGCGCCGGCGGTGGCGGCGTTGAGCGGGCTGGCCAGGTACACCAGCGTCGAGCCGCCGAGGGCGCTGAGCGCGTACAGCGCCCCGAACCGCAGCCGGCCCAGCGCCGCCTCCAGCGGCGGGCCCACCACGTACAGCGCCCACATGTTGAACAGCAGGTGCATGACGCTGTAGTGCAGGAACGCCGCGGTGACCAGGCGGTACAGCTCGCCCTGGGCCACCGCGGGGGTCCACAGCACCAGGGCGCGCTCCAGGCCGGGCGAGGTGACCTGCAGCAGGAACATCAGCACGTTGGCGCCGATGAGGCAGTAGGTGATCACCGGGTTGCCCGGGGTGCGCGGGGCCAGCGTGAAGCGGGCCCGGGGCCGGCGCGCGGTGGCCGCGGTGGCCGCCGCCACGCAGTCCACGCACTGGTGGCCGACCGGCGCCGAGCGCATGCACTCCGGGCAGATGAAGCGCCCGCAGCGGGTGCACTGCACGTAGCTGATCCGGTCGGGGTGCCGGTAGCAGGTCGGCGCGGCGGCCGGCGGCGGGTAGGGCGGGTACGGCGGATACGGGGTGCTCATCGCCCCCGACGATAGTGGTGCGGCCGCGTCAGTGGCGGTGGCGGATGACGGTCCGGCCGAACTCCTCGATGGCCGCCAGGGCGCGGGCCGGGCTGTCGCCGGGGATCGGCACCTGCACCCAGGTGACGCCGGCCGCGGCCAGCCGGTCCAGCCCGTCGAGGTAGGCCCGCGGGTCGAACCCGTCGGTGCCCGGCGTTCCGCCCTCGGGGTTGGAGAAGACGACATCCACCCGCGCCGGGTCGCGGCCGGCCGCCTCCAGCCGACGGTGCAGGTCGGCGATGCCGGCGGCCAGCGCGTCGACGGTGTCGAGCACGGCGGTGCGCGCGGTGCGGGCCACCATCGCCGGGGCGGCGAACGGGCACCAGCCGTCGCCGTGCTCGACGACGCGGCGCCGGGCGGCGGCGGTGTTGCCGCCGATCCAGATCGGCGGGTGCGGCCGCGCCACCGGGCGGGGGTGTGCGGTGATGCCGCGGGCGCAGAAGTGCCGGCCCGCGAAGTTCAGTTCGTCGGTGGTCCACACCGCGCGGATGGCGGCCAGCGCCTCCTCGAGCAGTTCGGCGCGCTCGTCGAAATCGACGCCGAGGGCGGCGAACTCGCCCTTGAGGTAGCCCACCCCGACGGCCAGGGTGAACCGTCCGCCGGACAGCACGTCCACCGATGCGGCGGCCTTGGCGACGACGAACGGGTTGCGGTAGGGCAGCACCACGATGTTGGGGATCAGCCGCAGCGTGCGGGTGTGGGCGGCGGCGAAACCCAGCGCCACGAACGGGTCGAGCGCGTCGTGGCCGCCGGCGTCGAGCCAGCGCTGGGTGGGGGCGGGGTGGTCGGTGAAGCCGATGGCGTCGAACCCGGCCGCCTCGGCGGCGGCGGCGACGGTCGCCACGGCCGCTCCGGTGGCGAGTTCCGGGTGGTAGGGGTGGCTGTGCATCGGGTAGGTGAACGCGAACCGCACGGTTGCGGACGGTACCGGCGGCGCGGCCCGGTTCGGGCCCGCTCGAATTAATACAAGACGAAGTTGTAGAAATGAGGGTATGGCGGCTTCCGGGCGCCGCGCCGCGGTGCTGGCGACCCTGCGCGAGGCCGACGCCCCGCTGCGCGTCGGCGAGATCGCCGCGCGGTTGGGCGTCCACCCGAACACCGCGCGGTTCCACCTTGCCGCGCTGGTGCGCTCGGGCCAGGTGCTGCAGGTGCCGACCACCCCGCAGCGGCGGGGCCGGCCCGCCGTCCGGTACGCCCCCGCCCCGGGGATGGACCCGGCCGGGGCCCGCCGCTACCGGCTGCTGGCCGAGATGCTCACCGAGACCCTGGCCGCCGACCCGCGGGCACCCGACCGCGCCGCGGCCGTCGGCCGGGCCACCGGGGCGCGCATCGCCGCCTCCGAACCCGCACCGGGCCCCGCCGCGACGCGGCTGGCCGAGCTGCTCACCTCGCTCGGCTTCGAACCCGAAACCGGTTCGGCGCCCGACGAGTTCGCGTTGCGCAACTGCCCGTTCCTGGAGCTGGCCCGGGCCCGGCCCGAGGTGGTGTGCCGGCTGCACCTGGGCCTGCTGCAGGGTGCGCTGGCGACCTGGGACTCGTCCGCCGAGGTCCGGCTCGTGCCCTTCGCAAGGCCGGATTGCTGTGTGGCACAACTGATCCCGAAGGGAGGACCGGCATGACCCCGTCGCTCGCCGTCGCCGCCGCCGGCGTGTGCTGCTGGCTCGGCATGGTGGTCGCCATCAGCTTCATCGAGGCACCGTTGAAGTTCCGCGCGCCCGGGATCACGCTGCAGCTCGGCCTGGGCATCGGCCGGCTGGTGTTCCGGGCGCTCAACACCGCCGAGGCGGTACTGGCCGCGGTGGTGCTCGCCGCCCTGGCCGCCGGGGCGCCCCCGGCGGGCGCCTGGGCGGCCGTACTGGTGGCGGTGGGCACGCTGGTGGCCCAGGTGGTGGCGGTGCGGCCGGTGCTGCACCGGCGTTCGGATGCGGTGCTGGCGGCCGCACCCGGCGCACCGGGCCCGGCCCGCCGGTCCCGCGCCCACTACGCCTACGTGGCGCTCGAGGTGGTGAAGGTGGTCGCGCTGGTGGTCGCGGCGGTGCTGCTGTTCGGCTAGCGGCCCAGGCCGTCGAGGAACCGGCGCACCTCGTCGACCGAGGCCAGCGCGTACTCGGCGGCGGTGGACCGGTCGGTGACCTCCGGATCGTCGGGGCGGCCCACGAAAATGCCGATGCCGCGGCCGCGCAGCACCCGGAAGGCGTCCTCGTCGGTGATGTCGTCGCCGAGATAGACCGGCAGCACGTCGGCGCCGTCGAGGCCGAGCACCTCGATCAGGTGCAGCACGGCCCTGCCCTTGTCCCAGGCGATGTCGGGCTTGAGCTCGTAGACCATCTTGCCGGGGGTCAGCGACAGCTCGCCGCGGTAGGCGTCGAGCAGGTCCTGCACGACGGCGCGCACCCGGTCGCGGTGCTCGGGCGGCACCGCCCGGTAGTGCACCGCCACCGAGGCGCGCTTGGGCTCCACATCGGCACCCGGGATGTCGGCGACGGCCGCGCGCAGCCGCTCGGTGACGGCCGCGATGAGCTCGCGGTGGGCGTCGACCCGGTCGGAGTCCACCGTGCCGCGGCCGGGGATCCAGATGTCGAACCCGTGGCTGCCGGCGACGGTGAGGTCGTCCATGCCCATCAGTTCCTGCACCACCGCGCGGTCGCGGCCGGTGACGATGCAGACCGGGCAGCGGCCGGCCAGGTCCCGCACCACGGTCCGCATCTCGGGGGCGAGCCGGGCGTCCTCGGGGCGGCCGACGATCGGGGTGAGCACCCCGTCGTAGTCCAGGAACACCGCGACCCGCCGCCCGGCGAGGCGTTGCGCGAGGCCGGGATCGGTCAGGGCGGACGGCAGCATGCTGACCTTGACGGGCTCCATGACGACACCATCCTGACAGGCGCGCCCCGGTTCCCCGTTCACCGGCACCGTCGATGGTCGATCCTGGTACCCATGCGCACCGCGTTTCAGCAGCAACTGGCCGCGCTCGTCGACGAGCTCGCCGAACTGTGCGGGCTCGCCGCCCGCTCGATGGGCGGCGCGACCGAGGCGTTGCTGCAGGCCGACCTGACCGCGGCCGAGGAGGTCATCGGCCGCCAGACCGAGCTCACCGGCCGCAGCAACCGGGCCGTCGACACCGCGATCACGCTGCTGGCCCTGCAGGCGCCGGTGGCGACCGACCTACGCGCGGTGGTCAGCGCCATCCACGTCGCCGCCGACGTCGAGCGGATGGGCGGGCTGGCGGTGCACATCGCCAAGGTGGCGCGCCGGCGGCATCCCCAGCGGGCGGTGCCCGACGAGGTGGCCGGGCTGTTCGCCGACATGGGCGCGGTGGCCGTCGGGCTGGCCCACGGGGCGCAGGCCGCGCTGCGGGACCGCGATCCGCAGCTCGCCGAGCGGGTGCTGCGCGACGACGACGCGATGGACGAGCTGCACCACCGGCTGCTCACCACCGTGATGACACCGGACTGGCGGCACGGCATCGCCGCGGCGGTCGACGTGGCGCTGCTGGGCCGGTTCTACGAGCGGTTCGCCGACCACGCGGTGCAGATCGCGCGGCGGGTGCTGTTCCAGACCACCGGACGCCACCCCGACGCCGGGTCGGACTCCGGCTAGGCCAGCCGGCGCTGTTTCTCCTCGTAGCGCCGCCGCCATTCGGCGCGGGAGCGGATCGCGGTGTCGACGTCGGTGGCCTGGGCGCGCAGCGCGCCGACGGTGGCCTGCTCGCGCGGGGTGTGCGCGAACGGGTCCCAGGAGAAGAACCGGCAGGAGTTCTGCCAGGTGATCTTGTCGATGTCGGCGTCGTCGGCGCCGGCGGCGGTGAGCTCGGCGTGCACCTTCTCCGGGGCGTCCGGCCAGAAGCAGTCGCTGTGCGGGTAGTCGCACTCCCAGGCGATGTTGTCGATGCCGATCTCGTGCCGCAGCTTCAGGGCGGTCTTGTCGGTGACGTAGCAGGCCAGCGAGTGTTCCCGGAACACCTCCGAGGGCAGCTTGTTGCCGAAGTCGCGGCGCAGCCACTTCTGGTTGGTGTAGTGCCGGTCGCAGCGGTCCAGGTAGAACGGGATCCAGCCGATCCCGCCCTCGGAGAAGGCGAACTTCAGGTCGGGGTAGTTGCGCATGGCCGGGCCCCACAGCAGGTCCTGTGCGCACATCGCCGACACCTGGGTGGCCAGGATGATGAGGTTGTCGATCGGCGCGTTGGGCGCCATGCTGATCGCTCCGAACCCGGTGCCGATGTGCAGGCACATCACCACGTTCTCCTCGGACAGGGTGCGGAACACCGGGCCCCAGTAGTCCTCGTCGTGGTAGCTGGGCAGGCCCTCCAGGTGCGGCAGCTCCGGCATCGTCACCGCCCGGCAGCCCTTGGCCGCCACCCGCCGGATCTCGGCGCACATCGCCTCGGGGTTCCAGGTCGGCAGGATCGCGATCGGGATGAACCGGCCCGGGTAGGCGGCGGCCCACTCGTCGATGTGCCAGTCGTTGTAGGCCGACACCATGATCAGCGTGACGTGCTCGCGGTGCATGTTGAGGTGCCGCGCGGAGAACCCGGTGAAGGTGGGGAAGCACATCGAGGCGAGGATGCCGTTGCGGTTCATGTCGCGGACCCGCTCGTGCACGTCGTAGGCGCCGGGGCGCATCTCGGCGAAACCGGCCGGGTCGCGGCCCCACTCCTCGGGCGGCCAGCTCACGACGGCGTTGAGGCCGCTGACACCCTGCGGCCGGCCCTGGTAGATCCACTGGTCGACGCCGTTGTCGTCGGTGACGACGATCGGCGCCTCGTCGCGGTACCTGGCCGGGACGTGCCGGACGAACATGTCCGGCGGTTCCACGACATGGTCGTCGATGCTGACCAGGATCATGTCGTCGATCTGCACGGGCATCCCCCTTGTTGGCGGTGGTCTGCATCACTTGTACCGTCAACCGTGATGACCGTCTCTGCACCAGCGGCCAAGCCTTTTGCCGAACCGGCCAACATCGACCTGCGCCGGGGCGGCCGGGCGCTCGGCGGCAGCTACCTGTACCACGGGCACCGGCTGGTCACCGGCTGGCATTCGCACGACGTGCACCAGATCGAGTACGCGATCAGCGGGGTGGTGGAGGTCGAGACGCCCGCCGCGCACTACCTGCTGCCGCCGCAGCAGGCGGTGTGGATCCCGGCCGGGCTGGAGCACCAGGCCACGATGAACCCCGAGGTACAGACGCTGGCGGTGATGTTCGACCCGGCGCTGGTGCCCCGGGCCGGCAACCGGGCCCGCATCCTGGCCGTCTCACCGCTGATCCGGGAGATGATGCTCTATGCCCGGCGCTGGCCGATCGACCGCGCCGAGGGCGACCCGGTCTCCGACGCGTTCTTCGCCACCCTCGGGCACCTGGTGTCCGAGGCGCTCGAGCACGAGGCGCCGCTGTCGCTGCCCACCTCCGACGACCCGATCGTCGCCGCGGCGATGACCTACACCAAGGAACACCTGCAGTCGGTGACCGCCGCGGAGGTGGCCCGGGCGGTGTCGGTGTCGGAGCGCACGCTGCGCCGGCAGTTCCGGACCGCGACCGGCCTGCCCTGGCGCACCTATCTGCTGCACGCCCGGATGCTGCGGGCGATGGCGCTGCTGGCCGCGCCCGGCCGGACGGTGCGGGAGACCGCCACCGCGGTGGGCTTCGACAGCCTCAGCGCGTTCACCCGGGCGTTCACCCGGTTCTGCGGGGAGACGCCGTCGGCCTACCGGCAGCGCGTGGCCGGCTGACGCGGGCTTCGTTAGACTGTCTAGCCATGAGGTCGCTTCACCGTGCCGCCGCCGGGGTCGCACTGGCCCTGGCCGCCTGGGGGCTCGTCCCCGCGCAGGCCGGTGCCGAGCCCACCAAGCCCGCCGATCCGCCGGCCCCGAAGACCACCATCGACGCCGACGGCCGCTACCAGGTCGGCACCGACATCGTGCCGGGCATCTACAAGTCCGGCGGGCCGCCCGAGGGCAAGGTCTGCTACTTCAAGCGGATGGCCGGCGACAAGCTGGTCGAGAACGCGCTGACCAAGCAGCCCCAGGTCATCCAGATCGAGGCCACCGACACGGTGTTCGTCACCAACGACTGCCAGCCCTGGCAGCTGACCCAGTGCCCGCCGGACTGCGTGGCCAAGCGCGCCCCGCACGACCTGCTCGGCCAGCTCGGCGACTTCATCGGCCGCGGCGTGCTCAGCGGCCGCTGACCGGCCGGCGGCTACCCTGGCCCACGTGGCGGACCGCAATCCAGGACTTCCGACCTCCGACGGCCGGATCCGCGTTCCCGCCGACCTCGACGCGGTCACCGCCGTCGGCGCCGAGGACCACTCCGGCGTCGACCCGGCGGCCGTCGAACGGATCTGGCAGGCCGCCCGGCACTGGTACGCCGCCGGCATGCACCCGGCGATCCAGGTCTGTCTGCGGGTGGACGGCCGGGTGGTGCTCAACCGGGCGATCGGGCACGCCTGGGGCAACGCGCCGACCGATCCGCCGGACGCGGACCGGGTGCCGGTCACTCCCGAAACCCCGTTCTGCGTGTACTCGGCGGCCAAGGCGGTGGCCTCCACCGTGGTGCACCTGCTCGTCGAGCGGGGGGTGTTCTCGCTGGACGACCGGGTCTGCGAGTACCTGCCGGCCTACACCGGCCACGGCAAGCACCGCACCACCATCCGGCACGTGCTGACCCACCGCGCCGGGATCCCGTTCGCGCTGGGCCCGAAGCCGGACCTGAGCCGGATGGACGACAGCGACTACACCCGCGAGATGCTGGGCCGGATGCGTCCGGTCTATCCGCCGGGGCTGGTGCACATCTACCACGGCCTGACCTGGGGGCCGCTGGTGCGCGAGATCGTCGCGGCGGCCACCGGCCGCAGCATCCGCGACATCCTGGCCGACGAGATCCTCACCCCGCTCGGCTTCCGGTGGACGAATTTCGGTGTGGCACCGGAGGACGTGCCCAAGGTCGCCCCCAGTCACGCCACCGGCCGGCCGCTCCCGGCGCCGATGGCCAGGGCGTTCCGGATCGCCGTCGGCGGCACGCTGCACGAGATCATCCCGTTCACCAACACCGAGCGGTTCCTCACCGGCGTGGTGCCGTCGTCGAACCTGGTGTCCACCGCCGACGAACTGTCCCGGTTCGCCGAACTGCTGCGGCGCGGCGGGGAACTCGACGGTGTGCGGGTGCTGCGGCCCGAGACGCTGCGGGCCGCCACCCGGCAGTGCCGCCGGCTGCGGCCGGACGTCGCGACCGGCGGCGTGCCGCTGCGCTGGGGCACCGGATACATGTTGGGCTCCAAGCGCTTCGGTCCGTTCGGACGCAACGCGCCGGCGGCGTTCGGCCACACCGGTCTGGTGAACATCGCGGTGTGGGCGGACCCGCAGCGGCGGCTGGCCGCCGGGGTGGTCAGCAGCGGCAAACCCGGCAACCACCCGGAGGCCGGCCGCTACACCGCGCTGCTGGACCGCATCGCCGCCGAACTGCCGCCGGCGTGAGGCGTCGTCGGGTGTTCGGGCCGGGTTACTTGAGCGCGGCGAGCGCGGCGTCGTAGTTGGGCTCGGAGGCGATCTCCGGCACCAGCTCGGTGTAGGCCACCTTGCCGTCGGCACCGATCACCACGACCGCGCGGGCCAACAGCCCGGCCATCGGGCCGTCGGCGATGGTGATGCCGTAGTCCTCGCCGAAGCTGCCGCGGAACGCCGAGGCGGTGACGACGTTCTCGATCCCCTCGGCGCCGCAGAACCGCTTCTGCGCGAACGGCAGGTCCTTGGACACGCACAGCACCTTCACCCCGCCGGCGGCGGCGCGCTCGTTGAAGGTGCGCACGCTGGTGGCGCAGACCGGCGTGTCGATCGACGGGAAGATGTTCAGCACCACCGGGGTGCCGCTGAACTGGTCACTGGTGACCGGGGACAGGTCGGTGCCGACCAGCGAGAAGGCCGGCGCCGGCGAACCCACCGCGGGCAGCTCGCCGACGGTGTTGATCGGATTTCCACGCAACGTGATCTGTGCCATGGGCACAGTCTGCCAACACCGGCCCCGCTCACGCAGCCTCGGGTCGGTACCGGCTGCCCGGCCCGGCCGGCTGGGCGATGCTGTACCCATGCTTCCGGTCGGATCGGTGGTGGCGGGCTACCGCATCGAGGGGGTGCTCGGCACCGGTGGGATGGGCACCGTCTACCTCGCCCGGAACCCGACCCTGCCCCGGCACGACGCGCTGAAGGTGCTGCGCCCGGAGCTGTCGGGCGATCCCGGGTTCCGCGACCGGTTCACCCGGGAGGCCGAGGTGGCCGCGGTGCTCGACCACCCCAACATCGTCTCGATCCATGCCCGCGGGCAGACCGACGACGGGCAGCTGTGGGTCGCCATGCAGTACGTGCCCGGCACCGACGCCGAACGGGCCCTGCGGGACGGGCGGATGACCCCGGCCCGGGCGGTGCACATCGTCGGCGAGGTGGCCAGGGCGCTGGACTACGCGCACCGCCACCGGGTGGTGCACCACGACGTGAAACCGGCCAATTTCCTGCTCTCCCCGCAGCCGACCGGTGCGGAGCTGGTGCGGCTCGGCGACTTCGGGGTGCCCCACACGCTCGCCGGCGCCGGTGCGGGGGCGGGCGGGCTGGTGGCCACCCCGGCCTACACCGCGCCCGAGGTGCTCGCCGGCGGCCCGGTCGACGGCCGGGCCGACCTGTACTCGCTGGGGTGCTCGCTGTACCGGCTGCTCAGCGGGCACAAACCGGTCCCGGACACCGGGGACGCGGCGGCGGTCATCCGCGCGCACCTGTATCAGGAGCCGCCGCCGCTGTCGCACTGGGTGCCGTGGTCGACCCCGCAGCTCGACGCGGTGCTGGCCCGCGCCCTGGCCAAGGACCCGGCGCAGCGGTTCGGTTCCGCGCGGGAGTTCGCCGACGCCGCCGCGCAGGCGGTGTACGCGGCCCTGGCCGGGCCCGCGGGCGCCGCGCCCCCGTCGAGGCCTCCGGCCCGCCGCCGGCTGCTCGTGGGGGCCGCCGCGGCGGCGGTGGTGCTGGTGGCCGGGGCCGGTGCGGCGCTGTGGTGGCTGCGCCCCGGGGCCCCTTCGCTGACCGAAACCGCCACGCCGACCGCCGATCTCGCCGCGGAGAACCGGCTGCTGGGCATGCTGCCGCCGGGCTACGCCGACGGCGCCTGCCGCACCGACGCCCCGCCGGAGGGGGCCGCGGCCCGGGTGGTGTGCGGGCACAACGCCGACCCGGGCGGACCGCCGTCGGCCACCTACACCCTGGCGCGGGACGCCGGGGCGCTGCGGGTGCTGTTCGACGGCGTGGTGGCCTCGGCCCGCACGGTGATCTGCCCGGGCAACATCCAGTCGCCCGGACCGTGGCGGCGGCTGGCCGCCCCGGACCGGCCCGTCGGCACGCTGTTCTGCGGGATGCGGCCGGACGGGCCGGTGGTGGCCTGGACCGATGACGCCAAGCGCACGGTCAGCGAGGTGCGCTCGGGCCCGGGTGGGCCGTCGCTGGCCGACCTGTACGCCTGGTGGTCATCGCACTCCTGACGGTCAGGCGGCCGGGGTCGGCACCGGGGTGGTCGTCGTGGTCGGTGCCGCCTCGTCGTGTCCGGCGGTGCCGTGCGGGGTGCCCTCCTCGACGGGCAGGCTCTCCTGCAGCGGGCTGGCCTCCTGCACCGGGGTGCCGGCGCTGCCGGCGGCCGGGGTCGGCTCGGTGCCGGCGTCCTCGGCGGTGGTGGTCGTGGTGGTGCCCGGGGTGGTGGCCGCGTCCTCGGCGCTGTTCGCCCCGGCCACCGGGGTGCCGGCGCTGCCCGCCGGAACCTCTTCGACCACAACCGTTTCGGTGACCTCCTCGGTCACCTCCTCCGCGACGACGACCGCCTCGGTGCCCTCCTCGACGACGACGACATCCTCTTCGACGACCTCCTCGACGAC
>NZ_CALDGS010000034.1 GCF_937941905.1 uncultured Mycolicibacterium sp.
CCACACGAATCAGGCCCCCTCGATCGAGGGGGCCTGACGTGTATCCGAACCGGTCAGTGCCGGCGGCCGAGCAGCAGATACGCCGCCGGGGCCAGGCCGAAGCTGCTCACCACGCCGAGGGCGCCGCGCCAGGCCCACTTGGGGCCGCGCACGTCGGCGGGCTCCCGCGAGGCGAGGTCGCGCAGCGCCCAGGCCCGCAGCCCGGCGTCGAGGGCGGCGCCCACGACGATGACGGTCCTGGTCTTGGGGGAGAGCTCGCTCCAGCGTCGACGTGCCATTGCCTGCCTTTCCGGGTGTGTGACGAACGGGCCACCCACGATAGCGCCCGGGCGGCGGGATGTTTGCTGGTATGTTTCAGCACACCCGTCGAACGGGTTTGTGACCAGGATCATTTTGGAGCGGGAACTTGACCAGAGCGGGTGGGGCCGGCGTAACCGGAAACGACAAGGGCCGGTCGCGGGCCAGGGCGGTCCTGGCGTCGGCGGTCGCCGGCGGGGTGGCGCTCACCACCGCGCTCGGCCTCGGCGCCACCGCCGTCGCGCCGCAGGTGCTGCCGCGCGACATCGCGGTCCGCCCGTCCGCGCTGATCACCCACGGCAGCGCCACCAACTGGGGTGCCGACGGCATCGACCGCTTCTACGGCGTCGACTGGAACGCCACCTACGGCGACACGGTGAAGTCCTTCTTCGTGCTGTTCCCGTACAACGGCAACCCGGACAACCTCACCGCCGCGCTGCGCAACAACGTCGGGGACGACAAGCCGGACCTGGTGCTGACCTCCGGCCGCGGCTCCGGCGCCGCGACGGTGACGATGCTGCTGCTGCTCAACAGCGGCAACCAGGCCGACCGCGACATGGTGATCAACACCCGCTGGATCCTGGACAACAACGTCAACCGGCCCAACGGCGGCTACGGGTCGCGCTACATCCCGTTCACCATCCTGGGCGTCTACCCGTGGCCCACCCCGATCGACGTCGAGGGAATGGACATCCTCGACGTCGGCTACGAGTACGCCTGGAACTCCAGCGCCCCGGCCTACGTGACCAACGTGGTGGCGCTGCTCAACGCGCTCGTCGCCTACGCCTACCGGTACAAGTCGCAGGCCTACACCCACCTGCCCATCGACCCGGACAAGCTCGTCCTCGACCCGGAGACCGGCCAGTACGTCCCCGGCCCGGACGCCTTCGACGAAGACGGTGCGCCGAAGCTGGAGAAGGGTTTCCACTACATCGTCGAGGTCGACGGCACGGTGCGGAAGGTGCCGTTGGCGTCCGGCACGACGACCACCACCTACGTCACCTACCGGGCCGCCGGGGTGCCGCTGGTGCAGCCGCTGCGCGACCTGCTCGGCCCGGTCGGCAACGCCGTCGCCGACCTCGTCGAGCCCGCGCTGAAGGTGATCATCAACGCCTCCTACCCGGACAACGACCCGGTGGCCAACCCGGACCGCTTCCTCACCGCGGGCCTGCTGCCGCCGCCGGACGTGGTGATCCGCGCCCTGAACGACCTGCCCGGCGCGATCGCCGAGGGCGTGCAGAACTTCACCCGCCACTTCGCCCCGGCGGCCCCCGCGCCGGTGTCACAGCCGGCGGGCGACGCCGCGCTGCGGGCCGCGGCGGTCGACGAGCCGGGGCCGGCGCCCGCCGCGACCCCGCGCCGGCCGAGCCGGCCCGACGCCGACGAACGGGCCCTGCGGACGGTGGCCACGAAGGTCGCGGAAGAAACCGGGGGCGTCGAGGACCTCCCCGGCGCCGACGAGCCCGGGGCGGCCCCGGAGGACACCGACAGCGGGCCGGTCAAGCCGCGGCTGCGGCCGTCGCCGCGCATCCCGTCGATGACGGGTCCGGACCGGCCGGGGCCCTCCGGGCGCGTCGCCGACCGGCTCGCCAGGAAGGCCGCGCACAGCACCCACGGCGCCGGCGAGTAACCCGGCCCGGGTTCAGTCGAGCCGCTCGATCTCGACGAAGACCACCGTGTCGGTGGCGTGCCGGTTCTCCACCTGGTGCTCCACCCCGGCGCTGCGGCTGTAGCTCTCGCCGACGCGGATCGGCGCCGCGGCCTCGGTGCCGTCCGGCAGGACGATGTGCATGGTCGCGTTCACCAGCGGCACGACGACGTAGTCGTGGTCGTGCCGGTGCATGGGGATCACCCCGCCGGGTTCGATGGTCCACCGGGTGACCCGGAACCGGCCGTCGTCGAGTTGCTGTTCGCCGCGCGATCCTGTGCTCACGCGGCGAGCCTACCGGCGCCGCCCGATCGCCCGGCCCACCGTGTCGGCCACCTGTTCGTCGGTCAACGCGCTGTCCTCGATCAGGCTGTGCGACAACACCGTTCGCACCACCACCTCGGCCGCCGCGGGCGCGGGCAGGGCGAGGTCGTCGGTGTCCGGGATGGCCGGGGCGACCATCGCCGCCACCGTCCGCACCAGGTTGTGCCGGCCCGCCCCGCTCGGCAGTCCGGCGTGCAGCAGCCAGTGCGGTTCGTGGTCACGGATGTAGCGGAAGGCCCGGTGCCCGCGCAGGTAGCGCAGCGCGGCGACGACGATCTGGCGCAGCTGGGCGGCCGGGTCGGCCCGTGGGTCGCGTGCGGCGAGGGTGGCGGTGATCATCGCGCCGATCTCCTGCTGGGCGACCGCGGCGAGCAGGCCGTCCTTGTCACCGAACTCGCGGTACGCGGTGGCCCGCGAGACCCCGGCGTGCGCGGCGACCCGGGTGAGCGTCAGCCGGTCGAGGCCGATCGTGCCGATCAGCTCGACCGCGGCCGCCACCAACTGCGCCGATGACCGGGTTCTGGCCACGACTCTTTGTACCGCGACCGTTGCCCACCGACCCAACTGAGACTAGATTCGCGATCAGTCTCAGTGAAGGAGCGTGCCGTGGCGACCTCGAGCACCACCGCCGACCTGCCCCTGTTACCGGATCTGCGGCGCTACCTGGCCGCGCTGCCGGAGGCCGAACGCCGGCAGGCGGTCGAGCGGCTGCGCGGCCTCGGCGAGGCGGACCTGCGCAGCCTCGGGGTGAGCGAGCCGCTGCCGGTCGAACACGACTACGTCGTCGAGGACATCACCGGTGAGTTCCCGGCCGGCCTGCGCGGCACGCTGTACCGCAACGGCCCCGGCCGCTGGCAGGACCACACCGGCCGGCCGCTGCACCACCTGTTCGACGGCGACGGCATGCTCTCGGCGTTCACCATCGCCGACGGCGCGGTGCGCTACCGCAACCGCTACGTGCGCACCCGCCACTACCGGGGCCGCACCGGCGTGCGCCACCTGGGCACCAACGCGCCCGGCGGGATCGCCGGCAACATCGGCCGGTTCGTGCCGCCGAACCTGGCCAACACCAACGTCGTCGAGCACGCCGGCCGGCTCTACGCGCTGTGGGAGGGCGGCCCGCCGCATGAGATCGACCCGGAGACGTTGCAGACCAAAGGCGTTCGCCGCTTCGGCGGCCGGCTGCGCTGGATGGGGTCCTACTCGGCGCACCCGTGCCGGTGCCCGCGCACCGGGGAGCTGTTCAACTTCGGGGTGGAGTTCGTCCCGCGTCCGCACCTGCGGATCTACCGCACCGACACCGCCGGACGGCTCCGGCATTTCGCCTCGGCACCCCTGCCGTACCTGGCCATGGTGCACGACTTCGCGCTCACCGAGACGCATCTGGTGTTCGTGGTGTCGCCGATCATCCTCGACATCGGCCCGGTGGTGCTGGGGCTGCGTCCGTTCGGCGACTCGCTGCGCTACCGGCCGGAGCGGGGCAGCGTGTTCATCCTCGTCCCGCGCGACGGCGGGCCGGTGCGCAGCCTCGAACACGAGGCGGTGATGACCTTCCACCTCAGCAACGCCTTCGACGACGGCACCGACGTGGTGGTCGACGCGATCACCTACCGCGGCGGCGGCCTGCTGGGCAAGCTCAGCCGGTTCCGGGTGGCCAGCCTGGCCGACGAGCCCTCCATGTTCATGCGCTACCGGATCACCCGCACCGGCCGGGTGCGGGCCGAGCCGCTCGCCGACGTGCCGTGCGAATTCCCGCGCCATAACGACGCCTTCGAGGGCCGCGCGCACCGCTACGCCTACCTGAACACCCGGCACCGGCTGGCGGCGTTCTACGACACCGTGACCCGCCTGGACCTGCGCGACGGCACCGCCCAGCACTACACCACGCCGGAGCCCGGTAACAGCTTCTGCGAGCCGGTGTTCGCCGCCCGGCCCGACGGGCGGGGCGAGGACGACGGCTGGGTGCTCACGGTGGAGTACGTGGCGGCCACCCACACCTCCCGGCTGGTGGTGTTCGACGCCGCCGACCTCGCCGCCGGGCCGGTCGCCACCGCCGCCCTGCGCCACCACGTGCCGCAGGGCTTCCACGGCAACTTCGTGGCGAGCCGCTAGACCGGCTGGGCCAGCGCGGGATCGAACCGGGACCGCACCCGCACCGACGCGGCGGCGGCCGCGACCACCATCGCCGCATCGGACTCGTGCCCGCGCGGGAAGACGATCTCGGCGCTGTCCGGGTTCTCGCGGTGCGCCATCAGCCAGTCGTAGAGCAGCCAGTCCAGCGCACAGGCCACGGTGAACGGGTCGGCGTCGTCGCGGGCCGCGCCGGCCACGCACGCCTCGATCGCGGCCCGGTGCTCGCGCCGGGCCGCGTCCTTGTTCACCCCGGAGCTGTCGAACAGCATCATCGACAGCGTGAGCGGAAACCGTTGCCCGGTCTCGGCGTCGAGCACCCAGCGGGCGCCCTTCCAGGGGGCGTCCGGGTCGACGTAGCACAGCCGGCCGTACCCGGCCACCACGCCGAGCCCCGGCTCGTCGAGCTCGTGCTCCAGCGGTGCCGGGCCGAGCATCCCCACCGGGAAGCGGGCCCGGATGGACAGCAGCGCCGCGGTGCCGATGATCTTGCCCGTCCGCACATCCGGTGCCACCCCGACGAGCTCGGCGGCCAGCGCGTAGTCGCGCACCAGCAGGTCCAGCCGCCGGTACAGCTCGACCAGGTCGGCGCGCTCGTCCGGCGACGGGTGCCGGCCGCCGCCGAGCACCTCGCCGAACCGTCCGGCGGCGATGATGAGCGCATCGTCGAGCGCGGCCAGATGGGTCGCGACCAGCCGCTGCGGCTCGTCGTCGCCGACCACCAGGTCGGTCAGCGTCGTGGGGGTGCCGTCCGGGGCGGCCCAGAAGAAGCCGATCTGCCCGTCGGCCTGGACGATCCGTGGTCTCATGACGCCCGGTTCCGCAGCCGCCGGTTGGTGACCTCGAGTTGGCGCACGGTGTGCGCCTCGAGCCGGTCGCGCCGGTCGGGGTCGAGCCGGTCGCAGACCCGGTCCCAGTGCACCGCGACCACATCGCCGGGGGCGAGGTCGCCCAGGCCGGGCCACAGCTGCACGCTGCGGGTGACCGGGTCGGTCAGCGACAGCGCACCGTCGCCGAACCGCAACCGCGGACCGGACACCTCCGCGGTCACGCCGTCGGTGGAAACCACAGTGGCCCAGGCGATCCGGCAGTGGTCCAGGATAGACAGCGGGCCCTGTTCCGCCGGGATGCCCGGGGTGCGGCCCAGCAGCCGCGTCCACGGGTACACCCCGAGCACGTGGAAACAGTGATTCGGTGCCGCCTCGTCGACGAGGTCCTCGGTCAGGTGTGCCCAGTAGTGCCCGGCCTGGGGTGCGACGATGGCCAGCAGCCGGCGGGCGAACTCGCGCGGATCGACCTGTGCGCCCAGCCCGCCGCCGATCCAGTACGCGTCGACCACTCGGTGGTCCAGTGGGTCGGCGATGCCGGTCATCTCGGCCAGCACCCGCAGGTACGGCCACACCCCGGTGAACTGCCGTGCCGCCCGGGCGATCTCGTCACGCGAACCGCTGCGCAGCGTGGCCGCCTCGGCCGGCCCGCAGTAGCCGAGCCGGTTGGGCGCCTCGGCGTAGCGGGCGAACATGTCCACGCCGGCCTCGACGGAGGTCACCGCTGCGTGCCCTGCCCGATCAGCGTGGCGGCGTCGCGGTGCAGCCGGCCGAAGTTGTAGTAGGCCGCGCACGCCCCCTCCGAGCTCACCATGCAGGTGCCGATCGGGGTCTCCGGGGTGCACGCGGTGCCGAACACCTTGCACTCCCACGGCTTGAGCACGCCCTTGAGCACCTCGCCGCACTGGCAGGCCTTCGGGTCGGCCACCCGCACCCCGGGCAGCGGGAACCGCTGCTCGGCGTCGAAGTCGGCCAGCTCGTCGCGCAGCCGCAGCGCGCTCTGCGAGATGAACCCCAGCCCGCGCCATTCGAAGTGCGGCCGCAGTTCGAACACCTCGGCCATCAGCTTGAGCGCGGCCGGGTTGCCCTCCTCCCGCACGATGCGCGAATACTGGTTCTCCACCTCGCAGCGGCCGTCCCGGATCTGGGTGAGCAGCATGGCCACCGAGGCCAGGATGTCCAGCGGCTCGAACCCGGAGACCACCAGCGGCTTGCCGTACACCTGCGGCACGAACCGGTAGGGCCGGGTGCCGACCACGGTGGAGACGTGGCCGGGACCGAGGAAGCCGGACAGCCGCAGATCGGGCGACTCCAGGATGGCCTTGATCGGCGGCACGATCGTGACGTGGTTGCAGAACACGGTGAAGTTGCGCAACCCCAGCTCGCGGGCCCGCACCAGGGTGACCGCCGTCGACGGCGCGGTGGTCTCGAACCCGATGCCGAAGAACACCACCTGCTTGTCGGGGTTGTCCACCGCGATCTTCAGCGCGTCCAGCGGGGAGTAGACGAACCGCACGTCCGCGCCGCGGGCCTTGGCGTCCAGCAGGCTGCCGTCGGAGCCGGGCACCCGCATCATGTCGCCGAAGCAGGTGAAGATCACGTCGGGCCGGCTCGCCAGCCAGATCGCGTCGTCGACCCGGCCCATCGGGATCACGCACACCGGGCAGCCCGGGCCGTGCACGAGTTCGACGTTCTCCGGCAGCAGGTGCTCGATGCCGTGCCGGTAGATGGTGTGGGTGTGCCCGCCGCACACCTCCATGAACTTGAAGTGCCGGTTGGCCCCGGCCTCCCTGGCCAGGGACTCGATGGCGGCCAACAGCTTGCGCGCGGCGGCCGGATCCCGGAATTCGTCTACAAAGCGCATGGCTGTCTCCGCTTCAGATGATCGCCGACGAGTCGAAGGCGTCGAGTTCCTCGGTGTAGGCGTCGCCGAGCTGCTGCACCGCGGCCAGGGTGAGCAGCGCCTCCTGCTCGTCGATCCTGGCCATCGCGAACCCGACGTGCACCAGCACCCAGTCGTCGGGCTGCGGCAGGTCGTTCTCCAGCAGGCGCACGCTGATGGTCCGGCGCACCCCGTTCACCTCGACCTTGGCCAGGCAGTTCTCGGCGTCGGTGATCTCGACGATCCGGCCCGGAATCCCCAAACACATCGCGTCTCAACCTCTCTCAACAGATCCGGGGCAGGGGGTCGCCCACCAGCATGTCCACGATCCGGGTGCCGCCGAACCCGGTGCGCACCACCACGGTGGCCGCCGGCTCGGCGGTGATCTGCCCGATCGCGGCGGCCTGTGCACCCAGCGGGTGGGCCCGCAGCGCGGCCAGCGCCGCGTCGGCCTCGGCCGGGTCGACCACCGCGATGAACTTGCCCTCGTTGGCGACGTAGAGCGGGTCGATGCCGAGCATCTCGCACGCCCCGGCCACCTCGGGCCGGATCGGCAGGCAGTCCTCGTCGAGCACCACCGCCAGCCCGGTGGCCTGGGCCAGCTCGTTGCACACCGTGCCGACGCCGCCGCGGGTGGGGTCGCGCAGCCAGCGGGTGGCCGGCGCGGCGGCCAGCACGGCCTCCACCATGCCGGTGACCGCGGCGGTGTCGGAGGCGATGTCGGCCTCGATCGCCAGGTCGCCGCGGGCCAGCATGACGGCCATGCCGTGGTCGCCGATGCTGCCCGAGATCAGCACCACGTCACCGGGTTTCACCAGCTGCGGGCCGAGCTCTCGGCCGGCCGGGATCAGCCCGACCCCGGTGGTGGAGACGTACATGCCGTCGGCGGCGCCGCGCGGCACCACCTTGGTGTCACCGGTGACGATCTCCACCCCGGCCTCGGCGGCGGCCTCGGCCATCTCGGCCACGATCGCGCTGAGCTCGTCGACCGAGAAGCCCTCCTCGAGCACGAACGCCGCCGACAGCCAGGACGGCACCGCGCCGACCATGGCCAGGTCGTTGAGCGTGCCGTGCACCGCGAGCTTGCCGATCGACCCACCCGGGAAACGCAACGGCTGCACCACGAACGAGTCGGTGGACATCGCCAGCCGCTGCCCGTCCGGCAGGGCCAGCACCGCGCCGTCGCCCAGCGACTCCAGCCGCGGGTTGCGGAACGCCTCGACGAACACCGCGTCGACGAGCGCGGCCGACGCCTTGCCCCCGGCGCCGTGGGCCAGCGTGACGTGGCTGTCGCGCAGCCGCGGCCGGCGCCGCCGGAAGTTCTCGATGCGTTCGATGACCTCGCCCTCGCGGAAGGACGGCCCGGTGGCCCGGTACTCGGTCAGATGGTCGGTCATGCGCGCGCCCCCTCCGGTCGGCGGTTGGCGTGCACCGCGGCCCACAGCCGGTAGCCCAGCAGGGCCTGGGTCTCCTGGATGCGGTGCACGCTCTGCGATTCGACGGTGAAACACACGTCGACGTCCGGGTTGTCGGCGAACCGGCCCCCGTCGTAGCCGGCGAATCCGACGGTGTACATGCCGCGCCGGCGGGCCTCGGCCAGCGCGGCCAGCAGGTCGGCGGAGCTGCCGCTGGTCGACATCGCCACCGCGATGTCGCCGGGCCGGCCGCGGGCGATGAGCTGGCGGGCGAACACCAGCTCGAAGCCGACGTCGTTGCCGAGTGCGGTGAGCACGGCCTGCTCGGCGGCCAGCGACCAGGCCGGCAGCGGCTCACCCACCGGTGGGCGGGCGAACAGCCCGGCCAGGGTGGCGGCGTCGGTGGCGCTGCCGCCGTTGCCGAAGGTGAACATCCGCCCCCCGGCGTCGAACCGGCGGGCCAGCTCGGCGGCGGCGGTGGCGATCAGCGGCTCGCAGGCCGCGACGGTGGCCCGGCGCAGCGCGGCGCTCTCGGCCGCCTTGGCCAGCGCCGAGCCGGCCAGATCCTCCAGCAGCGCATCCACGCCGGTCTCGTTGCCCTCGATGAACGGGTACAGGAAATCGGTTGCCTCGCCGCCCATCACGCCTCCACCGTCGCGATCGCAAGACCGGCGTGCACCAGCACCAGATCACCCGGCCGCAGCGGCCCGGTGAGCGTGGTCAGGATGGTCTCGGTGCCGTCCGGGGTGCGCACGGTGGCGGTGCCGTCGGCGCCGGTGCCGATCACCTCGGCGGGCCGGCCCTCGTCGCTGCAGGTGATGCACACGTCGGCGGTGCACTCGTCGGCGTGGGCGGCCAGCAGGCCGGGGTGCTCGAAGCAGACGTGGGTGAGCTCCCACAGCAGGTGGTAGAGCAGCACGAACTGACCGGTGGCCGGCAACAGCGGGTCGGTGTCCTCCAGCCACAGCACGTGGTCGGCCGCGCCGGGCTCCGGGCGCGGGCCGTGGCCCAGCCACAGTGTGGTCACCCCCCAGGCGCGGGCGCGGCGCATGATCGAGGCGACCTCGGCGTCCGCGGCGTCGGCCACCGCGACGAGCACGTCCCCGGCGCGGGCCGACACCCGCACCTGGCCGACCAGGTCGGGTCCGGTCAGCGCGGCGGCGGGCAACGCCCGCTTGCCGACGATCACCGGGTGCACGAACTCCACCGCGATGTGCTCGGCGTGCTGGGGGAACGCCGGCGCCACGCACCACAGCGTCGCCCCGGCGGAGAACCGTTGCGCCAGCGTGAAGGACGCGCGGGCCAGGTCGGCGGCCAGCGTCTCGGAGACGGCCGGGACGGTGGCGGTCACGACGCGGCCTCCGCCGGGTCGCCGAACACCCCGTACTCGCGCATGGTGGCCAGGGTGACCTGGGCGGTCTCCTCGTCGAGTCGGGTCAGCGCGAACCCGGCGTGCACGATGGTGTAGTCGCCGACCTGCAGGTCGGGCAGGTACGCCAGCGACACCCTGCGGGACTCGTCACCGTATTCGACCCGGGCGAATCGGCCCCGATCGGGTTCCTCCCAGATCTCGGCGATCCGGCCGGGAATGCCCAGGCACATCAGGCGCCTCCTTCCTCGAGCGCGGTCAGCAGCGACACCGCGGCCTGCCCCAGCGCCAGCCCGCCGTCGTTGGGCGGGACGACGCGGTGCCGCAGCACCTCGAACCCCGCCTGCTCGAGCAGGCGGGTACAGGTATCCAACAGCAGCACGTTCTGGAACACGCCGCCGGACAGCCCCACCGTGGTGATGCCGTCGGCGACGAGCGTGACGACCTCGACGACCGCGGCGGCGACCGCGTCGTGGAACGCCGCGGCCAGCCCGGCCCGGTCCGCCCCGGCGCGCAGCGCGGCGACCAGTGCGGTGATCATCGGCGCCGGGTCGACGACCCCGTCGGCGCCGACCGCCATCCGCAGCGGCGGCCGCTCGGCGTCGCCGGCCCGGGCGGCGAGCACCTCGAGCTCGATCGCGGCCTGCCCCTCGTAGTCGATGCGGTGGCGCACGTCCAGCAGCGAGGCCACCGCGTCGAACAGCCGGCCCATGCTCGTGGTGGGGGTGACGCCCCGGCCGGTGGCGAACTGGGTTCGCAACAGCCGAAGTTCGGTCTCCGGCGCGAACCGCACCGGGGCCAGGTCGGGGCTGAACTCCAGCCCGGCGTGCCAGAGTTGGGCCAGCGCCATCCGCCACGGGTTGCGCACCGCGACGTCACCGCCGGCCAGCGGGACCGCGGCCAGGTGCCCGGCCCGGACGAACCGCCGGGCGTCCGGGCCCAGCCGCAGGATCTCGCCGCCCCAGACGGTTTCGTCGCAGCCGTAGCCGGTGCCGTCGAAGGCCACCCCGATCACCGGCCGGTCCAGCCGGCCGTGCTCGGCCAGCAGCGACGCGATGTGGGCGTGGTGGTGCTGGATCAGATCCAGTGGCCGGTCGCC
The DNA here is from genome assembly GCF_937941905.1 of uncultured Mycolicibacterium sp. Lineage (GTDB taxonomy): Bacteria > Actinomycetota > Actinomycetes > Mycobacteriales > Mycobacteriaceae > Mycobacterium. Next base: position 10,992 of record NZ_CALDGS010000034.1, read on the forward strand.
GGCGTGGTCCTCGGCCCAGGTGCGGGTCAGGTAGCGCGGGTGCAGGTCGGCGGCCAGCCGGTCGGGTTCGCCGCGCAGGTCGCACAGCCGGCGCACCGACCGGCCGAACGCCCGCAGCGTCTCCAGGGTGCCCATGTCGCCGATGTGGGCCGAGACGAACGCGCGGCGGCCGTCGGTGAGGCAGAAGGTGTTCTTCAGCTCGCCGCCCACGGCGAGCACCCGCGGCCCGTCGCGGCCGAGATCGACCGGCAGCGGCACGTAGCCGCGGGAGCGCCGGATGGGCAGCTCGGCCGGGCCGTCGGGGGTGTGCACCACCCGCACCACCGAGTCGTCGCACGGGATGTGGATGGGCCGGTTGTGGTCGAGGACGGCGTCGGCGAGCGCCGGCAGCCGTTCGGCGGCGTCGGCGTCGGTGTGGCAGATCGGCTCGTCGGAGCGGTTGGCGCTGGTCAGCACGATCGCCTCGGGCGGGGTGACGTCGGCGCCGGGAACCGGGGCGAGCAGCAGGTGGTGGACGGGGGAGTAGGGCAGCATCAGCCCGAGCAGCGGGTTGCCGGGCGCGACCCCGTCGGCCACCGGGGCGTCGGCGCGGCGCGCGACCAGCACGATCGGGTGCGCCGGGCCGGTCATCACCCGCGCCTCGTCCGGGCCGATCTCGGCGAACCGCCGGCCCACCGCCAGGTCGCGCACCAGGAGCGCGAACGGCTTGCCGCCGCGGGATTTCCGGGCGCGCAGCGCGGCGACCGCGGCGGGGTCGTCGGCGCGGCAGGCCAGGTGGTACCCGCCGATGCCCTTGACCGCGAGGATGCCGCCGTCGGCGAGCACCCGCTGCGCGGCGGCCAGGGCGGCGTCGGCGCCGTCGACGCGGCCGTGCCGGCCGGCCGGCCCGAACCGCTCGAACCACAGCGTCGGGCCGCAGTCCGGGCAGGCGATCGGCTGGGCGTGGAACCGCCGGTCGGCCGGATCGTGGTACTCGGCCGCGCAGCGCTCGCACATCGCGAAGCCGGCCATCGTGGTGGCCGGCCGGTCGTAGGGCAGCCCGGTGATGATGGTGAACCGCGGCCCGCAGTCGGTGCAGGTGATGAACGGGTGCCGGTAGCGCCGGTCGGCGGGGTCGAACAGTTCGCGGGTGCAGTTGTCGCAGATCGCGATGTCGGCCGGTACCGGGGTGGGCGCGGCGTGTTCGGTGCGGCTCTCGACGATCCGGAAGCCGTCCTGATCGTCTTGCACCGCAACGGGTTCGGCCTCGACCCGGTCGATCACCGCCAGCGGCGGGGCGTCGGTGCGCAGCCGGGCGGCGAACGTCTCGACCGCGGCGGCCGGGCCCTGCACCTCGATGAACACCGCCGCCGAGTCGTTGCCGACGAACCCGGACAGGCCCAGCCCGGCGGCGATCCGGTAGACGAACGGCCGGAACCCCACCCCCTGGACCACCCCGGTCACCCGGAAGCGGCGGCGCTCGACGACCGGTGCGTGGATCATCGTCGCCGCCACACCATCACCCGGTTGTTGCCGGAGTCGGCCACCGCGAGCCGGTCGCCGTGCAGCCACAGCCCGTACGGCCAGCACATCGAGTCCGGGGTGACCGCGCTCCACCGGTTCTCGCCGTTGGCCTCGAACGACGGCTGGCCCAGCACCGCGTCGGCGGGCCGGCCGTCCAGCGGCACCCCGTCCCAGAACAGCACCCGGTTGTTGGCGGTGTCCGACACCGCCAGCCGGCCGTCGTCGAGGCAGACGGCGTAGGGGAAGCGGAACCGGTCGCCGCACTGCGGGCCGTACGGCCACTCCGCAGCGGTGTGGAAATCCGGTTGGCCCAGCAGCATATTCGCCGGGGTGTCGGCGGACGGCGGCGGTGTCCAGCCGAGCACCCGGTGGTCGCCGGCGTCGGCGATCAGCAGCAGCCCGTCGTGGCCGGCGACGGCGTGCGGCCAGCGGAACCCGGCCGGGCCGACCGGCTCGCCGCGGTTCTCCTCCCGGCTGTGCGCATCCGGCTGGCCGAGCACCACGTCGGCGGGCCGGCCGGGTTCGGGCAGGCCGCCGTGCCAGCCGAGCACCCGCCGGTTGCCGGTGTCGGCCACCCAGAACGTGCCGCCGATGACCGCGATGCCGAACGGCCAGTACATGGTGTCGGCGGCGCAGGCGCCGCCCCGGTTCGGCTCCACCGCGTCCAGGTCGTCCTGGCCCAGGACGAGATCCGGTGGGGTGGCGTCGGTCTCGGGTACGCGGTGCCAGACCAGGATGCGGTGGTGCCAGGCGTCGGCGACGACGAGCCGGCCCTCGTGCACCAGCACCCCGGTGGGCAGGTTCATGCCGTTGCGCGGCCCGCGGCCGGCGGCCGCCCGGCCCTCGGTGGTGCCGTCGGGCTGGCCGAGCACCACGTCGGCGGGCTGCTCGTCGGCGGTCGGCAGGCCGTGCCACACCAGCACCCGGTGGTTGCCGGAGTCGGCCACCACCAGATGGTCCTCGTCGAGGAACACCCCGCGCGGCGAGTACATCCAGGCCCGGGTCGGTGCGGCCGGCGGCAGCGCCAGCCCGCCCGGGGCGGGCGCGCCCAGCCACACCTCGGGCTCCCAGCCGCCGGTGGGTGCCGCCGCGCCGGCGGTCGGAACCGGCGGGTACAGGCCGACGCGCACGGTGTCGGTCATCGGCCCACCCGGACGTAGATCCGGTCGCCCTCGGTGCGCAGCGGCAGCTGCTCGAGCTGTGCGGCCGGCGCGCTGAGGCACTCGCCGCTGCCGGCGTCGTAGCAGAACCCGTGCCACGGGCAGGTCAGCGTGCCGGTGCCGGCGTCGAGCACCGCGTTGTCCAGCGGCAGTGCCTCGTGCGCGCACTCGTTGACGTAGGCGGTGAGCCGGCCGCCGAGGTTGACCAGCAGCACGCCCACCGCGCGCCCGGTTTCGGGCGTGGTGAGTGCCACGGTGCGCAGCCCGTCGGCCGGCACCTCGTCGACCCGGCCGGCGGGCGCCCAGCCGTCCTCGGCGCGCGGGGCGCGGGCGAACAGCGCCTCCGGGGCGATGAGCGCCGGCTCCGGCTCGTTGGGCAGCACCCGCACGGCGGTGACCGCCGCCACGCCGTCGACGAGCGCCTTCTCCACGAGTTCGCGCAGCGTGGCCGCCGCCATCGAGCAGCCGTTGCAGGCGCCGTGCAGCCGCACCTCGGCCACCCCGTCGGCGATGCCCACCAGGGTGACGTCGCCGCCGTGGGCCTGCAGCGCCGGGCGCACCTGCTCGAGCACCCGGTTCGCCTCGGTCACCGGGTCGGGCCGCACGATGCCGTGCAGCCGCAGCAGCATGAGCACCACCGGGTCGTCGACGAGCTCGAACAGCGCGGCGCGGGTGGCGTCCTCGGCGCGCAGCCGGCGCACGATGGTGACCAGCCCGGCCCGGTGGATCGCCTCCACGGCGTCCTTGAGTTCCTCGGCGACCGCGCGGGCGGCCGGGTCCAGGTCGGCCAGCGCGGCCACCGCGTCGTCGACCCGCTTGGCCAGGGTCTCGAAATCCGGTTCGGCGGGCGCGCTTCGGCGTTCGGTGGTGGCCGTCACGAGGCATCCCCCTCGTTCGCCGAGAGCACGGTCTGGCGGGCGATCTCGTCGAGCACGCCGCGCACGGTGCGCACCCCGTCGTGGTCGCCGAGCTCCTCGAACAGCGCCCGGGCCTCGTGCAGCTTGGCCTTGGCGTCGTCGTAGATGCCAAGGTGGGCAAGGACATTGCCCTGGTTGGTGAGCACCCGGGCCCGGCCCAGCGGATCGGTCTCGCGGGTGCGCACGGCCAGCAGCGACTCGTAGATCTCGGCGGCCTCGACCAGGTTCTCCCGCTGGTGCCGCGACGGGGTGTACACCAGCGAGTTGGCCAGATTCAGTTGCACGCTGGCCCACTCGCGCGGGTGTTCCTCGCGGGTGTAGACGGTCAGCGCGGCGCGCAGCGACTGGGCGGCCACCCCCAGCCGCAGCTGGCCGGAGGCCTCGGTCATCGGCATGGTCAGGTAGGCGGTGGCCAGCCCGGCGTGCGCGGCGGCCCACACCAGCGGGGCGTCCTCGCGCTTGATGAGCTGCAGCGTGGAGTGGTAGTGCGGCACCGCCGCCGGCAGCTGGTGCGGGGCGTCGGCGGCCTGTTCGTGCAGCACCCCGGCCAGGCACAGGTGGGTCTCGGCGCGGGCCACCCGCAGCCCGTCGGCGTCGTCGAGCGCGGTGAGCGCCTTCTGCAGCCGCTCGGCCGCGCCCGGCAGCCCGGTGTCGCGGCAGATCGCCCCGGCCGCGGCGTGCATCAGCCCGGCCAGCGGCGCCGACACCGGCTCGGCCGCGGCGACCGCCCGGTCCAGCAGCTCGACGGCGTGCACCGGGTTGCCGTCGGCGAGCGCGGCGGAGGCCTGCGCGGAGTAGGCCGCCGCGGCCAGTTCGCCGTCGAGCCCGTCGGCGGCCGGGGCGGCGTCGGCGCGGCCCAGCGCGAACCGGACCAGGTCGACGAGCACACCGAGCGCACCGAGGTCGGCGCGCAGCGTGTCGGTGTCGGCGTCGGTCAGGCCGTCCGGGTCCAGCACGAACCGGTTGTACCGGGTCACCGGGTCGTCGCCGGTCAGCTCGGCCAGCGCACCGTCGCGGTCGCCGGCGGCGGCCAGCCGGTGGGCGGCCAGCGGCTGCGGCCACTGCCGGGGCAGCCGGCCCTGCAGCATCTCGGTGCGCACCTCGTCGACGTCCTCGCCGCCGGCCGGCAGCAGCAGATACCCCAACGGCAGGCCGAAGATGCCGACCGGTTGCGGGCGGGGCGCGGCTGGCGCGGCACTAGCCATGAATGGGTCCTCCTCCGATGTCGCGTTCGGCGGCGCGTTTGATGAGCCGGGCCGAGATCTCGGCGCGCCGGCGGGTGGCGTAGCTGTCGATGCGCTTGCGGACCACCCCGTCGGCGAAGATCACCACGATCTCGACCACCCAGCGGCCGCGCTCCGGCACCACCACGGTGTCCACGGCCAGGGCCTCGTCGGTGGCGTGCTCGTCGAGTGGCCGGGTGGGCTCGCGCGGCTCGGCACCGCGATCCCCGCCGACGGTGTCCGGTTCATCGTCGCGTCGCGGGAAATCGCGTTCTTCGGCCACGAGCATCAACTTCGCTGCCCCAGCGGGATTCGCAGTGCGCCCTGTTGCTCATCCCAGTATGCGCGCCGCGGTCCGACCGGTATGGCGTCTTGCAGCACCTCCCGCACCAGCACCGCCCGGTCGCCGGCCGGGTTGCGCTGTTTGAGCAGCAGCCCGCCGCTGGCCGGGCCGCGCACCGGCAGCAGCCACAGCTCGCCGTCGCGCTCGGCGGCCACCGCCACGTGCGCGGGGAACCGGGCCGCACACAGCGCGGCCCGCAGCCGCAGATAGCCGTCGGCGGTGAACTCCACGGTCAGCTCGTCCGGGTCGCGCGGGGCCGGCGGGCGCAGCGGTGCGATGAAGTCCCGCTCCACGATCTCGAGGACCTGCTCCATCGCGGCCTGCACCGGCGGCGAGAGTTCGGCTCCCAGTGCGACATTGGCGGCCTCGATGAGGAACACCGTGATGTCGTCCGGGCATTCGTCGGCCAGCGCCCAGCGGGCGAAGGCGATGGAATGGTCCCAGCGGAACGCGTGCGAATGCAGGCCCTGCAGCGGCGGCAGCTCGGCGAGCTCGTGGCCGGGCACCCGGTAGACGGTGCCGGGTTTCGCGCCGGTGGCCGAGGCGTCGACGATCACCACCCGCTCGGCGCCGCGCATCTGGAAGGCGACGTCCATCCCGGCGGTGCCGCCGTCGACCAGGCGCACCCGGTCGGGCACGCCCCGTTCCCACAGGTGGCGGATGAGGATCGGGCCGACGCCGTCGTCACCGCGCAGCAGGTTGCCGCAGCCGACGATCAGGGCGTCGCAACCCGGCGGGCCGAGTGAGGGGTGGGCGGTCCCGCCGGGTTGCGACGGTTCGTGCGAGGTGGTCGACGTGGTGATCACACCATTCCGTTGATGACGAACTTCGACAGCTCGCGGCCGGTCTTGCCGTCGTAGGCGTGCACGGTGCAGACCAGGCAGGAGTCGAAGCTGCGGGCCACGTGGCCGAGCTCGACCGGGTCCTCCGGGTCCACGATCGGGGCACCGACGAGTGCCCGTTCGATCGGCCCGAGCTGCTCGGAGGCGTCACGCGGCCCGATGTTCCAGGCCGTCGGGGTTACCACCTGGTAGTTGGCGATCTTGCCGTCCTCGATGACGATCCAGTCCGACAGCGCGCCGCGGGCGGCCTCGGTGGAGCCGAAGCCCCGGCCCTCGGCGTGCTCGACCGGCTTGCTGTAGAAGCTCTCCTTCAGGTCGAGCCGGTGCAGCCAGTCCATCACCCACTTGTAGTACTTCGGGCCCTCGTGCACCCGGGCCAGCTGACGCACCAGCACGCTCGGCCCGATCTTGTTCATGATGTCGACGAACAGCGGGTCGTAGTCCTGGTGGGCGGCGGCGTTCGGGCCGCCGGCGGCCATCCGACGGGCCAGCGGGCCGGTCTCCAGCGGGATGTAGCCCTTGCCGGGCACGTCGTAGCGCGGCGACTTGGCCCAGCTGTACTTGCCCTGCTTCTTGCCCTCCTCCGGGTCGATCGGCACGGTCTCGCCGTCGAACGGGTGCAGCGCCCCGGTGCCCTGGTAGAAGGAGTGGGTGACGTCCTCGCGGACGCGGGCCTGGTCGAACTCGTACCACTGGCCGTCGGCGTAGATGCCGCCGCGGCCGATCAGCGCGGCGTTGCGGCCCTCGATGGTCGGGTTCTCGTAGAGCGACGGCTCGAAGTAGGTGCCGGTGGAGATGTAGTTGCCCACGCCCTGGCCGTACTTGTCCAGGCCGATGTCGAGCGCGTAGCGGATGAAGAAGCCGAGGTCGCTGTTGTACTGCGACTCGTTCTCGTCGACCCAGGCCAGCACGTCCTCCCAGGTCTTGTTCTCCAGCCAGCGGTCGATGGAGCAGCCCAGCCACTGCTTCTCCAGCCAGTTGTCCTTCCAGTGCTCCAGGATCGCGATGGAGCGGGTGACGTCGGCCAGCGTGGGCGCGCACATCACGCCGCCGGGCACCATGAAGCTGGAGTGCGGCCACTGCCCGCCGAAGATCGCGTAGACCTCGACCGGTTTGTTCGACAGCACCACGCCGGACTGGTAGCTGGTGCCGACGTAGGGCGCGAACCGGCGCACCGCCTCGTCGTAGAGCTTGGACTTGGCGTAGTTCTTGTTCGTCAGGTCGATGGCGAACAGCGCGTAGAAGTAGCGCGGAATCGACTGCAGCGTCTCGCAGGCCTGGCAGATGTTGCGCACCAGGGTGGCGTTCGGCGGCAGGTGGGTGCGCCAGGCGGTGTCCAGCGCGTAGGCGGACTTGTAGAGGTGACTGCCACCGCAGATCCCGCAGATGCGCGGGGTGACGACCAGGCCGGCCTGCGGATCCTTGCCGCGCAGGATGATCTCGAAGCCGCGGAACATGGCGGCCTCGGTCCAGGCCGAGGTGACCACGCCGTCCTCGATGGTCACGCGGACGTCGAGGTCACCCTCGACACGCCCGAGCGGGCTCACGTACAGGTCCTGGGTGGTAGTCATCTCATGAGACCTCTCTGTCGGCAAAGAAGTTCGGGCTGGGGATCGGCAGGGGACGGGGTTAGACGACGAACATGTCCTCCTTGGCCCACTGCGGCGCGGCGATGCGCGCGGCCGCGGCGTGCGCCATGTAGGTGAGGTGGTCGCTGCCCTCCGGAACTTCCTTGGGGATCATCCCGCTGACCTTCTGGGTCTTGAACACCGTGCCGGGTGCGAGGTCGAAGTGCGGGAACTCCGGCTCGGTGCAGCCGATGCAGGGCATGCCGGCTCGGGTCTTGGAGGACTGGCGGTTCCATAGGATCCGGTTGCACGGCGAGTGGGTCATCGGGCCGCGGCAGCCGAATTCGTAGAACAGACAACCGGTTCGGGTGCCCTCGCCGAACGACATGGTGGACTGCTTGTACTCGAAGAACTGCACCCGGGTGCAGCCGGTCTGGGTGAAGGTCTTGAAGAAGGTCTCCGGCCGGTGCAGCTCGTCGAGGGTGATGTCACCGGCGCGGCCGGTGGCCAGCGCGACGAGGATCTGGGTGATCCAGTCCGGGTGGGCCGGGCAGCCCGGGATGTTGATCACCGGAAGGCCCATCTTGGACTTGAAGTCCGGGCCGAGGAAGCCGCCCTTCTTGCGCTTGTGGAACTGCAGGCCGGTGGACTGCGACGGATTCGGTTCGGTGGCCGGGATGCCGCCCCAGCAGGCGCAGTCGCCGATCGCGACGACGATCTGGGCGGCGTTGGCCAGGTCGGTGACCCAGTCCTTCATCGGCCGCTCGGCGAACATGTCCATCCGGCCGGTGCCGTTCGGGGCCTCGATGACGCTGCCCTCGAACACGAAGATGTCCAGCGGTTTCTCGCCGTTCACGCAGTCCCAGAACACCTTCTGGGCGTTGTTGCCGAGTTCCAGGCCGAGCGACGGGTGCCAGAGCACCTCGAGGCCGAAGTCGACGATGAGGTCGACGACGTTCGGTTCCTCGGCGTTCAGGAACGACATGGTGTTGCCGCTACAGGCGCCCCCCTGGAACCACAGAACGGATGCCATCAGAAAACTCCTCTCGGTGCGCGCGAGGCGCGGTGTGGGGTGCTGGAGTTGACCGGGTGAACGGGCTGAGTCAGGTGCCGAGCTTGCCTCCGAAGGCGCGGGCGATGTGGATCATGAAGCCCAAACCCCTTGACACATCGGGATCTTTGAGGCTCTTCATGAGGGCGAAGACCCCCTTGGGGCCGCGCCGGTCGGTGTCGGCGGCCCGCTTGCCCTCGAGCAGCGCCGAACCGAGGTCGGCGAGCACGTCGGCGGTCTGCGGGTCGGTCAGCGGGGAGTGCAGCAGCTTCTCGAGGGCCGGGGCGGCGTCGACGAGGGCGGAGCCGAGCCGGCCCAGCGTCTCGCCCAGGCCGGCCACGTCGATCCCGGCCAGCGGCAGCTCGGTGCCGGCGGCGCTCGCCGCCTGGCGCACCTCGGCGACGCTGGAGACCAGCGAGTCGCTGATCGTCTCGGCCCGGCGGATGAACCCGTCCACCCCGACGACGAGGATCGCCAGCAAATCGGCGTGATCGAGGATCGTGGACAGCGAGGCCGCGATCTGCGGATCCTTGAGGCGCTGGGCCAGGGCATCGCCCGGGGAGTCGTCGAGGAGTTCGCCGTCCCCGTTGCTCGTGATGACCGACGTTGGTGCGGACACATGCCCTCCTTTTGCCGGTGTGTCGTCGCCCACACCGTATCGGAGGGGATCGGGCACGCCTATCGGTTTCGCGCAATCACTGTCGGAAATGCGCAAAACTGTGTGCGCAGATGCGCTCAATAGGTCCGGGAGTCTTGAATGATCGTCGCGCAGTTCCCTCGCACAGTGGCGAGCTTAGCCTTGCCTTACTTGGGAGTTCGATCGTGTCCCGCCTGACCAGACTGGGTTTCATCGACATCCACCGGACCGACAACCCGGTCCGCCGCAAGATCCGCTCCCGCGGGGTGCCGCCTGCGTTGGCAAATCACGAGATCTTCTACACCGAGCAGCTCCGCGAGGCCGTCACCCTGGTCGGCCGCGCGCTCGCCCCCTGCCGGATCAGTTTGCCCGACGGTCCGAACGAGTTTGCTGCAACGATGCACGGAGTGCGGTTCCGCAATGTCAGCATGCTGTATTTGGACCTGCACGTCCGTGCGGTGGTCGAGATCCCCACGCTCGGTGCCTACTACGCGGTGCACATGCCGATGAACGGCCGGGCGATCTGCGAGCACCGGGACCACCGCTTCGAGGCAAACACCATCCGGGCGCTGGTGACCAATCCGGAGGGCTCGCTGACGATGGAGCTCGACGAGGACTCCCCGCAGCTGCTCATCCGCATCGAGGAGCCGGCGCTGCGCGAGTACCTCACCCGGCTGCGCGGCCGGCGGCTGACCAAGCCGCTGACCTTCCACCCCGAGTTCGACCTGGCCACCGACCCGGCGGTGCGCTGGCACGCCGCGGTGCAGCTGCTGCACACCGAGGTCTACCACTCCGGTTCGCTGGTGCAGCAGGGCCGCGGCATCAGCGGGGTGGAGGAACTGGTGATGAACAGCCTGCTCTACATCCAGCCGTCGAGCTACCACGAGGAGCTGGTGCGCCCGGTGTCACGACCGAGCAAACGGGTGGTGCAGGAGGCGATCAAGTACATCGACGCCCACCTGGCCGAGAAGCTGACGGTGGAGTCGATCGCCAAGGCGGTGCACATGAGCGTGCGCTCGGTGCAGCAGGGGTTCCACGACGAGCTGGGCATGTCGCCGATGGCCTACGTGCGGGAACGCCGGCTGGAGCGGGTGCACGACGAGCTGGCCGACGCGCTGCCGTCGGACGGGGTGACGGTCACCGAGGTGGCCACCCGGTGGGGGTTCACCCACCTGGGCAGCTTCTCCCAGGAGTACCGCAAGCGGTGGCGTCAGACGCCGTCGGAGACGCTGCGACAGTAGGTTTCGCCGTTCGACCCGTGTATGGTCGAGCGCAGATTGAGGAGGGTGCCGATGCACGAACTCTCGATCTGCAACGCCATGATCGGCATCGTGCAGAAGCACGCCGCCGGTCGTGAGGTGCGCACGGTGCGGGTCCGCATCGGCGCCATGCGGCAGATCGTCCCCGACACGCTCGCCTACTGCTGGTCGTTGGTCACCGAGTCCTCGGAGCTGGCCGGCTCGCAGCTGGAGATCGAACGGATCCCGGCGAAGATCAGGTGCGGCACCTGCGGGCGCGAGCAGGTCCTCGACGAGTTCGTGCTGGCCTGCAGCACCTGCCCGGGCAGCCGGGTCGACCTGGTCGAGGGAGACGAATTCCTCATCACTTCACTGGAACTCGCGGAGGTTTGACCCATGGGCCGCTTCCATCGCCACGACGGCGATGACCACCACCATCACCACGACCACGATCATCCGCATGATCACTCGCACGAGCACGGGGACCACTCCGGCTACGCCACCGGCACCGAGCGGGTGCTCGTGCTCGAGCGGATCTTCGACGAGAACGACCAGACCGCCGCGGCCAACCGGCGCGACTTCGACGCCGCCGGTTTGACGGCCGTCAACCTGATGTCCTCGCCGGGGGCCGGTAAGACCAGCCTGCTGCGCCGCACCCTGGAACGGCTGCACGACCGACTGCGCATCGGCATCGTCGAGGGCGACATCGAGACCAGCATCGACGCCGACCGGCTGTCCGGGTTCGGCGCGGCGGTGGCGCTGATCAACACCGCCGACGGGTTCGGCGGGGAGTGCCACCTCGACGCACCGATGGTGCGCTCGGCGCTGCCCCGGCTGCCGCTGGCCGACCTCGACCTGCTCATCATCGAGAACGTCGGAAACCTGGTGTGCCCGGCGGAGTTCGACGTCGGCGCGCACGCCCGCGCGATGGTCTACTCGGTGACCGAGGGCGAGGAGAAGCCGCTGAAGTACCCGGTGATGTTCCGCTCCACCGACCTCGTCGTGGTCAACAAGATCGACCTGATCCCGCACCTGGACTACGACCTCGACCTGTTCTACGCCAACCTCGAGAAGGTCAACCCCGGGGTGCGGGTGATCGAGGCGAGCGCCCGCACCGGCGAGGGAATCGACGCGTGGTGCGACTGGCTGCTCGCGCTGCGGGCCTAGCGGCGCGGTCTAGGCGGGCGCGGTGAACCGGATCGCGGCGAGGTGCTCGCGCGTGGCGATCTCGGCGAAGTCCTCGACGGTCGGCGTGCCGCCGGTGAACTTCATCCCCAGCAGCAACGCGGCGCGCGACGGGCCGTAGGCGAGCACGCTGCGCCGGCACAGCTGGGCCACCTCGGTGGGATCGCCGATGAGCTCGCCCCGCATCGTCGTGGTGGTGCCGCGGTGGGTGATCTCGGCGTCGGCGCCGCCGCGGAAGTTGTACCGCCAGGCGGCGTTGGTGATGGCGTACAAGGTGCCGTCGAGGTGGTGGGCGCTGACCGGGATGGTGTAGCGCCGGCCCGACTTGCGGCCGGTGACCGCGACGACCATGAAGTCGCGGCCGACCGAGCGGCTCAGCGGCGTGCGCAGCAGCAGCGTGATCACCGGATTGGCGACGCGCAGCAGCGGCGCCGGCGGATGCGACAGGACGACGGTGCTCATGGTCCCACGGTAGGTCGGTGCGGCCGGCTGCGGAACCGGCAACGGTACGGCCGGCGGTGAGGGTCGGTTGGTGGGGTTACGCTGCGACAACCCGGCACGGGTGCGGTAGCTTCTAGCGACACACCGGCTGGCCGCAGTCGAGGAGTGCACACACGGTGGATGCGACGCCATTCGGGCGGTATCAGCTGCAGGAGCTGATCGGCCGCGGCGGAATGGGCGAGGTGTACCGCGCCTACGACACCAGGACGGACCGGGTCGTGGCGCTCAAGGTGCTGCCCGCCAACCTGGCGCAGGACGAGACGTTCCAGCAGCGGTTCCGGCGCGAATCGCAGGCCGCCGCCGGGCTCAACGACCCGCACGTGGTGCCGATCCACGGGTTCGGCGAGATCGACGGGCGGCTCTACCTCGACATGCGGCTGATCGAGGGTCGCAACCTCGGCACCATGCTCGCCGACGGGGAGGCGCCCCTCGACCCGGCCTTCGCGGTGTCGATCGTCGAACAGGTGGCGATGGCCCTCGACGCGGCGCACGCGGCCGGGCTCATCCACCGCGACGTCAAACCGTCGAACTTCCTCATCGCCGAGCACGACTTCGTCTATCTCATCGACTTCGGGCTGGCCCGCAGCGCCGGCGACCCCGGGCTGACCACCGCCGGCAGCACGCTCGGCACGCTGGCCTACATGGCCCCGGAGCGGTTCTCCGGCGGGCAGCTCGACCACCGGGTCGACATCTATGCGCTGACCTGCGTGCTCTACGAGTGCCTGACCGGCGCGCGGCCGTACCCGGCCGAGACGCTCGAGCAGCAGATCGCCGGGCACGTCACCGGGCCGATCCCGCGGCCGTCCGACACCGACCCGCGGCTGGCGGCGTTCGACAAGGTGATCGCCCGCGGCATGGCCAAGAAGCCGGACGCCCGGTACCAGAGCGCGGGGGAGCTGGCCGCCGCCGCGCGCCGCGCGCTGCAGACCCCGGTGCGCGGCACGATCACCGGGCGGTCGCGGCACCGGGCGCGGGTCACCAGGCGGCTGTCGCGGCGGGTGCTGGCGGTGACCGGTGTGGCCGCGGTGCTGGCCGCGGCCGGGGCGGTCGGCGCCTGGCAGTGGTTCGGCTCGTCCGGGCGGCACGGCGACCCGAACCTGGTCGACGTGTCCGCCGGGTCCGCGCCGGCGCACACCGCGCTCGGCGCGGTGCCGGAGATCGCCGACCTGGTGCCCGCCGAGATCCGCGCCGGCGGCCGGCTGGTGATCGGGGTGAACGTGCCCTACGCCCCGAACGAGTTCAAGAACTCCGACGGCGAGATCGTCGGGTTCGACATCGACCTGATGAACGCGGTGGCCCGGGTGCTCGGGCTGGAGCCGGACTACCGGGAGACCGCCTTCGAGGGCATCATCCCGTCGGTGCGGGCCGGTGACTTCCACGTCGGGGCGTCCTCGATCACCGACACCCCGGCCCGGGAGCAGGAGGTCGGCTTCGTCACCTACTTCCAGGCCGGCACGTTGTGGGCGCGGCGCGCCGGCACCGGGGTGCATCCCGACGCCGCCTGCGGGCTGCGGGTGGGGGTGGCGTTCGGGGTGATCCACGAGACGACCGAGCTGCCCGCCAAGAGTGACGCCTGCGTGGCCGCCGGGCTGCCGCCGATCGAGAAGGTGGTGTTCACCGGGCAGGACGAGGTGACCAAGGCGCTGATGGCGGGGGAGATCGACGCGATGACCGCGGACTCGCCGGTGACCGGGTTCGCCGTCAAGCTTTCGGCCGGGGCGTTGGAGCCGGCCGGTGAGATCTTCGATCCCGCCCCGTACGGGTGGCCGGTGGCCAAGGGCTCCGGGCTGGCCGAGGCGCTGCGGCGGGCGCTCGAGCACCTCATGGTCACCGGGGAGTACCGCACCATCGCCACGATGTGGGGGGTGGAGAAGGGGATGATCGACGTGCCGGAGGTGAAGGGGGCGGGGTAGGGGG
>NZ_CALDGS010000035.1 GCF_937941905.1 uncultured Mycolicibacterium sp.
GCACCCAGAAGGCGTAGTTGGTCAGCCCGCGGATCAGGATGAGCTCGAACTGCAGACCGACCTTGGCGACGTTGGCCTGCCGCCACATGCCGATCGCGATCTGCTTCTCCTTGGGCTGGGCCTGGTACCAGGGGTGCCGGCCGAGCGGGTCGGTGGCCGGCAGGATCCACCGCTCGTCGTCCGGGCGGACCTCGTACTCCGGCGAGTCCCAATCGATGTCGGTGTACGGGTTGAAGTTCCGACGCACCGACCCCTCGGACAGGGTGGTCAGGGTCTCGACATAGGCGCGGTCCTCCGGCCGGTCGCCGATCTCCATGTTCCGGCGCCAGCGCTGGACCAAACGTGTGCGGGCCATCCCAGCCTCCCCTGAGGTTTACATCTACCGGGTTGTTGTACACGGTACCGCAGGTATCGCCTATGTGGAATACCCCATTTCCGGGCATTCCCAACCACCGCCGCGGCGGCGGACTGATACGCAGGTCACACGGGCCGGGTCCGGCGCGGTCGCGGCGTTCACTACGCTTGTCGCCATGGCCGAACTGACGATCCCCGCCGACATCAAGCCCCGCGACGGACGCTTCGGTTCGGGGCCGTCGAAGGTTCGCCCCGAACAGCTGCAGGCGCTGCAGACCCACGCCGACCTGTTCGGCACCTCGCACCGCCAGGCCCCGGTGAAGAACCTGGTCGGCCGGGTGCGCGAGGGCGTGCGCCAGCTGTTCGGCCTGCCCGACGGGTACGAGGTGGCCCTCGGCAACGGCGGCTCCACCGCGTTCTGGGACGCCGCCGCGTTCGGCCTGATCGACCAGCGTTCGCTGCACCTGACCTACGGCGAGTTCAGCTCGAAGTTCGCCAAGGCGGTGGCCGCCAACCCGTTCGTCGGGGATCCGATCGTGATCTCGGCCGAGCCGGGCAGCGCCCCGGAGCCGCAGTCCGACCCGTCGGTGGACGTCATCGCCTGGGCGCACAACGAGACCTCGACCGGGGTGTCGGTGCCGGTGCAGCGCCCGGCGGGCTCGGAGCATGCGCTGGTGGTCATCGACGCCACCTCGGCCGCCGGCGGCCTGCCGGTCGACATCACCCAGGCCGACGCCTACTACTTCGCGCCGCAGAAGAACTTCGCCGGTGACGGCGGGCTGTGGCTCGCGGTACTCTCCCCCGCCGCGCTGGAGCGCATCGAGCGGATCGGCAAGTCGGGCCGCTGGGTGCCGGATTTCCTGTCGCTGCCGATCGCGTTGGAGAACTCGGTCAAGAACCAGACCTACAACACCCCGGCGATCGCCACCCTGATCCTGCTGGCCGACCAGCTCGACTGGATGCTGTCCAACGGCGGGCTGGACTGGGCGGTCAAGCGCACCGCCGACTCGGCCCAGCGGCTGTACTCGTGGGCCGAGGCCTCGTCGTACGCCCGGCCGTTCGTGACCGACCCGAAGCTGCGCTCGCAGGTGGTCGGCACCATCGACTTCAACGACGACGTCGACGCCGCGGCGGTGGCCAAGATCCTGCGCGCCAACGGCATCGTCGACACCGAGCCGTACCGCAAGCTGGGCCGCAACCAGCTGCGCATCGCGATGTTCACCGCGATCGACCCGGAGGACGTGAGCGCGTTGACCCAGTGTGTGGACTGGGTCGTCGAGCGGCTCTGACGCGACAAGTGCTCCAGCGCGTCTGTGACGCGACAGGTGATCCAGCGCGGCTGACGCGACAGGTGATCCAGCGCGGCTGACGCGACATTCCGGCCCGATGTGACGAAGTTCCGACGCGACCGGCGCCGGCCCACCGCGTGTCCGCTCGGTAACGGAGCGATAACACAGTAGGGTGACCTGGCAAGGCCACGTGCGGCGCCGTGCGCCGGATGGGCCCGGAGGAGGGCGGTAATGCGAGAACTGACGGTCGTCGGACTCGACGTGGACGGCAAGCGCATCATCTGCGAGACCACCGACTCCGGTGAGAAGTTCGTGCTGAAGGTCGACGATCGGCTGCGCGCGGCGGCGCGCGGGGACATCGCCGGCTCGAACCAAACCCAGATCGAGGTCGAGGTCCCCAAGATGACGATGCGCCCCAAGGAGATTCAGGCCCGGATCCGGGCGGGCGCGTCCGTCGATCAGGTCGCCGCGATGTCCGGCATGGACCGCGAGCGGGTGGAGCGGTTCGCCAGCCCGGTGCTGCTGGAGCGCGCCCGGGCCGCCGAGTTGGCCGGCGCCGCGCACCCGGTGCTGTCGGACGGGCCGTCGGTGCTCACGCTGCTGGAGACGGTCTCGGCCGCGCTGATCAAGCGGGGCCTCAACCCCGACGACACCACCTGGGACGCCTGGCGCAACGAGGACGGCCGCTGGACCGTGCAGCTGTCCTGGAAGGCCGGCCGCTCCGACAACGTCGCGCACTTCCGGTTCACGCCGGGCGCACACGGCGGCACGGTGACGGCGTTCGACGAGGCGGCCAGCGAGCTGATCGACCCGAACTTCGCCCGCCCGCTGCGGCCGGTGCCGACGGTGGCCCAGCTGGACTTCGAGGAGGCTGCCCCGCAGCCGCAGCAGGCCGCACCGGCCCAGCCCGAACCCGCGCCGCAGTCCCAGCCCCGCGCCGAGGAACCCACACCCAAGCCGCGCCGGCGCGGCAAGCCGCACCCGACCGTGCCGGCCTGGGAGGACGTGCTGCTCGGCGTGCGCTCCGGCGGCCAGCGCTGAGCCCGGCTCAGGCCGCCTGACCGGACGCCACGACCGCGGCCAGCGCGATCCAGCCGACCGCCACGCCCACCCCGGCGCCGAGCACGAACCACCGCCACACCGGCTGCCGTCGCCGGCTCCACACCGTCGGTGCCAGCCCGCCGACCGCGACGAGGTTCAGCCCGACCGCCAGCAGCGGGTGCAGCCGCAGCACGCCCAGCGACAGCACCAGCACGGCCGTGGCGATCACCGCGGCCACGAACCCGGCCACCGTCAGGCCCGTCCCCCACGGGGTGTTGCGGTCGGTCACGCCGACAATCTTGCCCGCTCGTAGAACGCCAGCGCGGCGGCGGTGGCGACGTTGAGCGAGTCGGTGCCGCGCGACATCGGGATGCGCACCCGCACGTCGCAGGCGGCCATGGTGCGCTCGGCCAACCCGGGCCCCTCCGCGCCGACCAGGAACGCCACCTTCTCGTCGGCCAGTTCGCCCATCACCTCGGCCAGCGTGCGCGCGGCCGGGTTGGGTGTCATGGCCAGCAGCCGGAATCCGCGCTCCCGCAACAGGTTCAGATCCGATGGCCAACGCGCGGCGCGGGCGTAGGGCACCAGCAGCACATGCCCCATCGACACCCGCACCGCCCGCCGGTACAGCGGGTCGGCGCACCCGGCGCCGAACACCACCGCGTCCACCGACAGCCCGGCGGCGTTGCGGAAGATCGAGCCCAGGTTCTCGTGGTCGTTGACGCCCTCGAGCACGGCGATGGTGCGGGCGCCGTCGAGCACGGTGTCGAGGTCCAGTTCGGGCGGGCGGGGTGCGGCGGCGAGCACGCCGCGGTTGAGGTGGAACCCCACCACCTCGGCCATCACCTCGGCGGTGACCCGGTAGAACGGGGCGTCCAGGCCGGCCCGGACCAGGTCGTCGGTCAGTTCGCGCAGCCGGCGGTCGGTGCCCAGGAAGGCGCGCGGGGTGTAGCGGGACGCCAGCATGCGCTGGGCGACCAGCACCCCCTCGGCGATCACCAGGCCCTTGCCGCCGGGCAGGTCGGGGCGGCGGTCCACGCTGTTGAGGTCGCGGAAGTCGTCCAGCCGGGGGTCGGTCGGGTCGTCGACGTCGACGACGAGCGGAGTGGTTCGCACATCTGAAGACGGTAGGTGTTCGCCCCGGGCGCACCGACACTACGGTGGAGGCGATGAACGCACCCACCCCGGAGCCACCCCCGCTGCCCGACGCGCTGCTGCGGCCGCAGCCGGTGATCGCGGTGATCGCGGCCGGCTGGCTGATCGCCCTGGTGCTGGCGTTCACCGTCGACGCACTGCACGGCTGGCGGCCCTACACGGTGGCCGGGCTCGGTGTCGGGGCGCTTGGCACCGGGATCTATCTGTGGCAGCGTCACGCGGTACGCCGCGGATCGCGCGGAGCCCAGACCGGGCTGCGCTGAACGTGTCCGACGAAGGAGGGTCATGGCAGCACCGTTGTTGCAGGCCGAGATCGACATCGACGCCCCGCCCGCGCGGGTCTGGGAGCTGGTGTCGGATCTGAGCAGGATGCCGCAGTGGAGTCCGCAGTGCCGGCGGATGAAGCTGTTCGGCCCGCTGCGGCCGGGGGCGCGCACGGTCAACCTCAACCGGCGCGGGCTGCTGTTCTGGCCGACGACGTGCACCATCCTCGAGGTGGTGCCGCAGCAGAAGCTGTCCTGGCGGGTCAACGAGAACACCAGCGTGTGGTCGTTCGAGTTGCAGCCCACCGAGTCCGGGACCCGGCTGGTGGAGAGCCGGCACGCCGAGAACGGGGTGTCGGCCGTGTCGAACTTCCTGGTCGGCCGGTTCATGGGCGGGGTGCCCAGTTTCGAGCGGGAGCTGCTCGACGGCATGAACGCCACGCTGGCCCGGATCAAGGCCGCGGCCGAGCGCGGCTAGCGTTCGGTCAGTTCGAGCACGCCGTCGTCGTACGGGTCGAACAGCGGCGACCCGGCGCCGGTCGGCATCGGGGTGTCGGAGTGGGCGCCGCAGCCGTACTCGGCGTCCACCACGTGACCGTCGGCGGAGAACTCGTTGGCGCACACGCCGAACATGGTGCCGAGCACCCCGGACAGCCGGATGTAGAAGCCGCAGTCGCGGCACACCCGCTTGGTGGAGCGGGCCATCGCGGAGTTGGGCCCGTGGTCGCCGTCGTGCCAGCGCTGCGCGGCCTGGCTGCGCCCGTACGGGCTGAGCACCCGGCGCCGGCCCAGCCCGAGCTCGAGGGCCACCTCGTCGACGGCGGGGTCGCCGGTGGCCGAGTAGCCGGGCAGCAACCGGGGGTCGTCGACGGCCGGGGCGAGCAGGTCGCCGGGGCTGAGGTCACCGGGACGGATGCGGTCCTGCCAGGGCACCCACTTCGGCGCCAGCAGCGCGGTCGGGCCCGGCACCAGCACCACCTCGCTGACGGTGGCGTGGTCGGTGCCCGGGTAGCCGGCCACCACGACGGCCCACTGCCAGCCGCGGTAGCCGGGCAGCTTCGCCAGGAAGCGGTGGGTCGCCGAGTAGGGGTCCTCGAACTCCACACCGAGGTACTCCCCCACCGTGTCCTCGCCGCTGAATTCGACGATCGCGGCGCGGGCCAGGTCGGTGGCCCCGCCCAGCAGCGCCGCCAACTCCGCCGGCGGCTGCTGCGCCGGGGGCTGTTCGGTGGCTTCGGTCACGCTCTCCATCGTGGTCCATACTGCCCGAGCACGCACCGTCACAGCCACACCGGTCGCCCCCGCGGCCCCGGTGACGGCCACGCCACCGGGGCGTTGTCGGCCCGATAGGGAAGAATCGGAGCCGTGACCGGACCGCGGCGTGATCCTCGCAGCCCGGCGGACGGGCGCGACCCCCGGTACTTCCCGCCGCGGCCGCGCAACGGCGCCGGTCCGGGCCGCGGCGAGCATCCCGGCATGGCCAACTACCCGAGCGATCCCCGGCAGCCCGGTCGGGGGGATCCCGGCCGGCCGCGCCGGCCCTCCGGCGGCAGCGCCAACCGCTGGCTGCCGCCGCTGGACGAGGCCCGGGCCCGGCAGCACCGCCGCACGCCCCCGCCGCCACCGCCGCCCCCGCCCGGGCAGAAGGTGACGGTGACCCGGGCGGCGGCCATGCGCAGCCGCGAGATGGGCTCGAAGATGTACGGCCTGGTGCACCGGGCCGCCACCGCCGACGGCGCCGACAAGTCCGGCCTGACCGCGCTGACCTGGCCGGTGGTGGCCAACTTCGCCGTCGACGCGGCGATGGCGGTGGCGCTGGCCAACACGCTGTTCTTCGCGGCCGCCACCGGGGAGAGCAAGAGCCGGGTGGCGCTGTACCTGCTCATCACCATCGCCCCGTTCGCGGTGATCGCGCCGCTGATCGGGCCGGCGCTGGACCGGCTGCAGCAGGGCCGGCGGATGGCGCTGGCCACCTCGTTCGCGCTGCGCACCGTGCTGGTGCTCATCCTCATCGCCAACTACGACGGCGCCACCGGCAGCTACCCGTCCTGGGTGCTCTACCCGTGCGCGCTCGGGATGATGGTGCTGTCCAAGTCGTTCTCGGTGCTGCGCAGCGCGATGACGCCCCGGGTGCTGCCGCCGACCATCGACCTGGTCCGGGTGAACTCCCGGCTGACCACGTTCGGGCTGCTGGGCGGCACCGTGCTCGGCGGCGCGGTGGCCGCCGGCGCGGAGTACCTGTTCGGGCTGTTCGGACTGCCCGGCGCGCTCTACGTGATCGTGGCGTTCTCCATCACCGGTGCGGCGCTGGCGCTGCGCATCCCGCGCTGGGTGGAGGTCACCGAGGGCGAGGTGCCGGCCACGCTGACCTACCACGGCGGCGCCGGGCAGCTGCGCCGCCGCCGGGACGGCGGGCAGCGGCCCGCCCCGGCCCGCCAGCCGATGGGCCGCAACACGATCACCGCGCTGTGGGGCAACTGCACCATCAAGGTGATGGTCGGGTTCCTGTTCCTGTACCCGGCGTTCGTGGCCAAGTCGCACCAGACCGGCGGCTGGCAGCAGCTGATGATGCTGGGGCTGATCGGGGCGGCCGCCGCGGTGGGCAACTTCGCCGGCAACTTCACCTCCGCCCGGCTCAAGCTGGGCCACCCGGCCCGGGTGGTGGTGCGCGCCGCGGTGGCGGTCACGGTGATGGCCCTGGCCGCCGCGCTGACCGCCAACCTGCTGGTGGCCGCGCTGGCCACCTTCGTGACCTCCGGCGCCTCCGCGATCGCCAAGGCCTCGCTGGACGCCTCGCTGCAGGACGACCTGCCCGAGCAGTCGCGGGCCTCGGCGTTCGGCCGGTCCGAGACGGTGCTGCAGCTGGCCTGGGTCACCGGCGGGGCGATCGGGGTGCTGGTCTACACCGAGCTGTGGGCGGGCTTCACTACCATCACCGCAGTGCTCATCCTCGGACTCGCGCAGACCCTCGTCAGCTATCGCGGTGACTCGTTGATCCCGGGCTTCGGCGGCAACCGGCCGGTGCTGGCCGCGCCGGAGGGCGGCGGCTACGCCTACCACGCGGCGGTGGCCGAATGAGGCGGGCGCTGGCGTCGCTGGCGGTGGTGGCCCTGGTCGCCGTGCTGGGCACCGTCGCGCTGGTGTGGCGGCTGGCCGGCGACGACACCCCGCGCTACCCGCGGATCAGCGCCTACTCGGCCGGCCAGCTGGTGCGGGTGGGGCCGTACCAGTACTGCTCGGTGCTCGATCTCACCGACTGCGCCGACACCGGCGAGCAGGGCGTGCTGCACGTCGACGAGCGCGACGTGGTGCAGCTGTCGGTGCCCGCCGAGATCGCCCGCGCGCCGTGGCGGCTGCTGCGGGTCTACGAGGATCCCCGCGACTCCACCCTGGAGGTGCACCGGCCGGGCACCCGGCTGGCGGTCACCATCCCGACCGTCGATCCGCACCGGGGCCGGCTGGTCGGGATCGCCGTGCAGCTGATGACGCTGGTGCAGGACCCCGAGGGCATGGTGTTCGACCTGCCGCACGCCGAGTGGTCGGTGCGGACGGTCTGGGACTGACCGCCCGGGTTCAGCCGGACAGCGGGTTGTGCCCGGCCGGCACCGCCTCCTGCGGCCGCGGCGGCGGGGGCGGGGTGCCGTCGCCGAACGGGCTGCCGCCCAACGCCTCCCGCCCGTGCGGGGCGAGCCAGCCGGACAGGTCCGGACCCTTGGGCACGATCCCGGTCGGGTTGATGTCGCGGTGCACGACGTAGTAGTGCTGCTTGATCTGCACGAAGTCGACGGTGTCGCCGAAGCCCGGGGTCTGGAACAGGTCCCGGGCGTAGGCCCACAGCACCTCGAGCTCGGTGAGCTTGTGCCGGTTGCATTTGAAGTGGCCGTGGTAGACGGCGTCGAACCGGACCAGGGTGGTGAACAGCCGCACGTCGGCCTCGGTGATGGTGTCGCCGACGAGGTAGCGGCGGGTGCTCAGGTGCTCGGTCAGCCAGTCCAGGGCGGCGAACAACCGGTCGTAGGCGGCCTCGTAGGCCTGCTGCGTGCCGGCGAACCCGCACCGGTACACCCCGTTGTTGACCTCGGTGTAGACCCGCCGGTTGATCGCGTCGATCTCGGCGCGCAGCGGCTCGGGGTACAGGTCCGGCGCGCCGGGCCGGTGGAACTCGCGCCACTCGGTGGACAGGTCCAGGGTGAGCTGGGCGAAGTCGTTGGTGACCACCGCCCCGGTGGGCACGTCCACGATGGCCGGGACGGTGATGCCCTTGGGGTAGTCGGGGAACCGTCGCAGGTAGGCGTCGCGCAGCCGCGGGATGCCCAGCACCGGGTCCACCCCGCCGGGGTCGAGGTCGAAGGTCCAGCTGCGCTCGTCGTGCACCGGCCCGCAGAACCCGATGGAGATGGCGTCCTCGAGGCCGAGCAGCCGGCGCACGATGATGGCGCGGTTGGCCCACGGGCAGGCCCGGGCCACAATCAGCCGGTAGCGGCCGGGTTGCACCGGGTAGCCGTCCCGGCCGTCGGCGGTGATCCGGGTGATGATGTAGTCGGTGTCGCGGTCGAACTCGCCACCGGCGGCGACGTAGGCCATGACCTCAGTCTGCCCCGCCGGCCGGCGGGACGGTCAGCGTTCGAGTTCGTTGGCGACGGCGCGCACCACCTCGGCCACCCGGCGGGCGGTCTTGCGGTCCGGGTAGCGGCCCTTGCGCAGGTCCGGCTGCACGCTGGTCTCCAGCAGCGTGATCATGTCCTCGATCATCCCGTGCAGCTCGTCGGGGTTGCGCTTGTGCGCCGTGGCGGCGGTCTCCCGGCGCGCCTTGGCCAGGCTCGGCGGTTCGATGATCTTGACCGTCAGCGCCTGCGGCCCCCGGCGGCCGGTGGCGATGCCGAACTCGACGCGCTGACCGGCCTTGAGTGTCTCGACGCCGGCGGGCAGTGCCGAGGCGCGGACGTAGACGTCCTCGCCATCCTCCTGGGACAGGAACCCGAAGCCCTTCTCGGCGTCGTACCACTTCACCCGGCCGGTCGGCACTGGTCTCACCCGCTTGTCTGCTCGAACCGATAACGAATAAGCAAAACGCCCCGACAACGCTCGTCGCTTCCGGGACGCGGCACAGATCTTACCGTCCGCGATATCGGCGATCACGTCAGATCCCGCCCGACCCGGTCCGCTGGGTAGGCTGATGGCCACCGCTGGAGGAGAAGGATGCGCCTGGTTCTCAATGTCATCTGGCTGCTCTTCGGCGGGCTGTGGCTGGCGCTGGGCTACCTGCTGGCCGCGCTGGTGTGCTTCGTGCTGATCGTCACGATCCCGTTCGGGTTCGCCGCGCTGCGCATCGGCTCCTACGCGCTGTGGCCGTTCGGCCGCACCATCGTGGACAAGCCGGGGACGCGGCCGGGAGCGTTGATCGGGAACGTGATCTGGGTCATCCTGTTCGGCATCTGGCTGGCGCTCGGGCACATCGTGTCCGCGGTGGCGATGGCGGTGACGATCATCGGCATCCCGCTGGCGCTGGCCAACCTGAAGCTGGTGCCGGTGTCGCTGGTGCCGCTGGGCAAGGACATCGTGCCCGTCGACGCAGGACCGCCGCGAGCCGCCGTATGACCGCCACCAACCTGGGCATCCCGCCGGTGCACCGGCCGCCGGCGCCGGCCCCGGCGCACGGGCCGCTGGTCGACACCTTCGGCCGGGTGGCCACGGATCTGCGGGTGTCGCTGACCGACCGGTGCAACCTGCGCTGCACCTACTGCATGCCGCCGGAGGGGCTGGACTGGCTGCCCGACGAGCAGCTGCTGCGGCCCGAGGAGCTGATCCGGCTGCTGCGCATCGCGGTGACCCGGCTGGGCATCACCGCGGTGCGGTTCACCGGCGGGGAGCCGCTGGTGTTCAAGGGGCTGGAGGAGGTCGTCGCGGCCACCGCGGCGCTGACCCCGCGCCCGGAGATCGCCATGACCACCAACGGGGTGGGACTGGCCCGCCGCGCCGAGGCGCTCAGGGCCGCCGGCCTGGACCGGGTGAACGTCTCGCTGGACACCCTGGACCGGGCGCGCTACGCGCGCATCACCCACCGCGACCGGCTGCCCGACGTGCTCGACGGGCTGGCCGCCGCGCAGCGGGCCGGGCTGGGCCCGGTGAAGGTCAACGCGGTGCTGGACCCGGACACCGGGCTCGCCGACGCGGTGGAGCTGCTGCGGTTCTGCCTGGCGCACGGCTACCAGCTGCGGATCATCGAGCAGATGCCGCTCGACGCCGGGCACACCTGGCGCCGGGAGGCCACGCTGTCGGCCGCGCAGATCCTCGAGGCGCTGGGCCGGCACTTCACCCTCACCCCGGATCCGCGGCCGCGCGGGTCGGCGCCGGCGCGGCTGTGGCGGGTGGACGGCACCGACGCCACGGTGGGGATCATCGCCTCGGTGTCGGAGGCGTTCTGCGCGGCCTGCGACCGCACCCGGCTGACCGCCGACGGTCAGGTGCGCAACTGCCTGTTCGCCCGCGAGGAGACCGACCTGCGCGGGCTGCTGCGCGGCGGTGCCGACGACGCGGCGATCGAGGCCGCGTGGCGGGCCGCGATGTGGGCCAAGGCGGCCGGGCACGGCATCAACGACCCCGACTTCGTCCAACCCGTACGACCCATGAGCGCGATCGGAGGCTGATGCCGGTGTCGTCCGAGACCCGTCATGCGGACCCCGCCGGGGCCGTCGAGGTGACCGTCCGGTTCTTCGCCGCGGCCGCCGCGGCCGCCGGCACCGACGAGCGGGTGCTGACGGTGCCGGCCGGCACCACGCTGGCCGGGCTGGTCGAGGTGCTGGCCGCGTCCGGCCCGGAGCTGGCCCGGGTGCTGCCGCGGTGTTCGTATCTGTGCGACGAGGTGGCGGCGCGCGACCCGGACCGGCCGTTGCGGCCGGGCCAGACCGTCGACGTGTTGCCGCCGTTCGCGGGCGGTTGATTCCCCGAACCCGCGATTTGCCGGCGTGATTTCCGTCACATCACGATCTGATAACGCCGCCGTCGATTGTCGCCGAGGCAAGCGGAATCGCCGGGGACGCGCGGAGCACCCTGCGGTTTTAGAGCCTCTTTAGGATTTGCCGAACGCAAGAAACGCCCGGATCGGCAGGAGATGACGCCGCTCGCGGGAGCCGTTACGGTTCTCCGCAGGCCGAGCGACCGAACATCGCCCGGCCCGCCCGACCCGATCGCGCCGAACTCCATCCATCGGGAAGGGCACCGACGAACCGCGGATGGAGGCGGGGGACCCAACCGGGTCCGCCGACGCGGGCCCGGGGCCGTACGCGGCCCCTAGGGGTGAAGCCGGTGTCGCCGCGGCGACGCCGGCCGGGTGACCTCTCCGACCCGAACCCGACAGCTCACCTCGCGGGCGCTGACGAGAGGACGTAACGCGTAGATGAGTGGACGGCACCGCAAGCCCACCAACTCGGCCAAGAGCGTCGCGAAGCTCGCCTTCACCGGAGCCGTACTCGGCGGTGGCGGTCTAGCCCTGTCCGGTCAGGCCCACGCCGCCACCGACGCCGAATGGGATCAGGTCGCCCGCTGCGAGTCCGGCGGCAACTGGGCCATCAACACCGGCAACGGGTACCACGGTGGTCTGCAGTTCGCGCCGAGCACCTGGCTCGCCCACGGCGGTGCGGAGTTCGCGCCCGCCGCGCACCTGGCCACCAAGGAAGAGCAGATCGCGGTCGCCGAGCGCGTGCTGGCCACCCAGGGCAAGCGGGCCTGGCCGAGCTGCGGCAAGGTGCTGTCCGGCCCGACGCCGCGCAACGTGGTGAAGGACGCCCCCGCTCCGGAGGCCCCGGCCCCGGATGCCCCGGTGCCGCTGGACGCCCCCGCCGGCGAGCTGCCGCCGCCCGCCGATCCGTTCGCTCCCCCGCCGGTCGTGCCCGTGGCCTTCGATCCGCTGGCCGCGCCGCCGGCCCCCGAAGGACTTCCGCCCGCGCCGGCGGACCTCCCGCCGGCCCCGGCCGATGCTGCCCCGGTCGACGCCGTCGCGCCCGCGCCGGCCGAGCCGGTCGTCGTGCCGGCCGCGTTCGAGGCGCCCGCCCCGGCCGATCTGCCGCCCGCGCCCGCGGACCTGCCGCCGGCCCCGGCCGATCTTCCGCCGGCCCCGGTCGCCGAACCGGCCGTCGTCCCGGCCGCGTTCGAGGCCCCGGCGCCCGCCGACGTGCCGCCGGCCCCGGCCGATGCCGTCCCGGCCCCGGCCGACCTGCCGCCGGCCGACGTGATCGTCACCGCCTCGGCGACCTTCGAGGCCGACTGGGACGTCGCGCCGCAGGACGCCGAGCCGGCCGGGCAGCCGCAGACCTGGTCGCTGGGCATCGCCCCGGTGCCCGCGCAGCCGGCCCCGCCGGCTCCCCCGGCGCCCGCCCCGATCCCCGATCCGCTCGCCGGGGTGGAGATCCCGCAGCCGGCCGCCGACCTGGCCAACCAGGCCGTCTCCGGCGACCTGGCGCTGCCGGAGGGCACCCCGCACCTGCCCAGCCCGGAGAACCTGCCGCCCGGCTACACCGCCGACCGCAACGCGCTGCCGCAGGAGAGCTCGGGCGTGACCTACCTGCGCGAGCTGTGGCACGCGATCCAGACCCAGGAGATCTCCGGCAAGGACGCGCTGCTGCTGCTCACCCAGCGGCCGCTGTCGGCCCCCGAGGCCCCGGTCCCGGCTCCCGCCCCCGCCCCGGCGCCCGCGCCGCTGCCGCCGGCCTGACCGGCGGTGGCGGCCGTCAGGCCGAGTTGACCCATTCGTCGGTGCCGTCGGCGAAGAACTGGTGCTTCCACACCGGGATGCGCTCCTTGACCGCGTCGACCAGGCGCGTACAGGTGGTGAACGCCGCGGCGCGGTGATCGGCCGCCACGGCGGCGATGAGCGCGGCGTCCCCGATCTCCAACGGCCCGATCCGGTGGCTGACCGCGATCGCGCGCACCCCCTCGGCATCCGCGGCGACCTCGCCGGCCACCTCGGCGAGCACCTTGGCCGCGGTCGGGTGGGCGGAGTACTCCAGCCGCCGCACCGCCCGGCCGCCGTCGTGGTCGCGCACCACCCCGGCGAACACCACCACCGCCCCGGCCGCGGCGTGCGACACCAGGGCCTCGTGTTCGGCGGCGTCGATGGGCGATTCGGTGACGTCGGCACGCACCACCACGGCGGTCATCTCGAGTGGTCCTTTCCCCGCAGCTGGTCCAGGGCGTGCTCGAGCACGTCGGCGAGCACGCCGAGCCCGTCGCGCACCCCGCCCGGGGAGCCCGGCAGGTTGACGATGAGGGTGCGTCCGGCCACCCCGCACACGCCGCGGGACAGCACCGCGGTGGGCACCTTCGGCAGCCCGGCGCGCCGGATGGCGTCGGCCAGGCCGGGGATCTCGAAGTCGAGCACCTCCCGGGTGACCTCGGGGGTGGCGTCGGTGGGTGCGATGCCGGTGCCGCCGGAGGTGAGGACGACGTCGACGCCGGCGGCCAGGGCGTCGCGCAGCGCCCGGCCCACCGCCGCACCGTCGGGCACCACGACGGGCGGGGCCACGGCGTAGCCGCGGGCGGAGAGCCAGTCGACGAGGATCGGCCCGCAGCGGTCCTGGTAGACCTCGCCGGCGGCGCGGGTGGAGGCGATGATCACCCGCGCGGTGCGGGCCGGCACCGGGCCGGCGGTCATTGCGGGCTCCAGACCCCGGTTTTGCCGCCCTCCTTGCGCAGCACGCGCACGTTGTCGATGCGGGCGGCGGGGTCGACCGCCTTGATCATGTCGTAGACGGTCAGCGCGGCCACGGTCACCGCGGTGAGCGCCTCCATCTCCACCCCGGTGCGGTCGGTGGTGCGCACGGTGGCGGTGATGTCGATGCGGTCCGCGCCGATGTCGAAGGCGACCTCGACGCCGGTCAGTGCCAGCGGATGGCACAGCGGCACCAGGTCGGGGGTGCGTTTGGCCGCCATGATGCCCGCGATCCGGGCGGTGGCCAGCGCGTCACCCTTGGGCAGGCCGCCGGACGAGACGAGCTCGACGACGTCGGCACGGGTGTGCACCGTGCCGCCGGCGACGGCGACCCGCTTGTTGGCCCGTTTGTCGCTGACGTCGACCATCCGCGCGGCGCCGGTCTCGTCGACGTGGGAGAGCCGGCCGGGGGTGGGGTCCGCGTCAGCGCCGGTGGTCACCGTTGGTCACTTGTTGACGACCGTGACCGGGTGCGCGTACGGCAGTTCCTCCGCGGGAAGCGGGAAGGTGACATCGCCGAACGGCGACAGCGCGCCGGTGCGGTCCGCGGCCAGTTCGGTCACGGCATGCGCGTCACCGTCGAGCTTCGGCCAACCGTTGTCGACGTAATGCTTCTTGTTGTCTGCCACGCCCACATTGTGGCAAACCGCGGGCGCGGCGGCGCAGGTGGTCGCTGTCTTAGGCTGGTCGGCAATGACCGAACAATCCCCGGGCATCCCGCTGGGGGCCTGGCTGGCCGAGCTTCCGGACGAGCGGCTCGTCCGACTGCTGCAGCTGCGGCCCGATCTCACCCAGCCCCCGCCCGGAACGCTCGCGGCGCTGGCCGCGCGCGCGCTGTCGCGCCAGTCGGTCAAAGCCGCCACCGACGGGCTGGACTTCCTGCACCTGGCGGTGCTCGACGCGCTGCTGGTGCTGCACGCCGACACCACCCCCACCCCGGTGCACAAGCTCACCGAACTGCTGGCCGGCCGCGCCGACGCCGACACCGTCGCCGGCGCGCTGGAGGCGCTGCGGGAGCGGGCCCTGGTGTGGGGCGGCGACGAGGTACGGGTGGCCGCCGAGGCGGCCTCGGCGCTGCCCTGGTACCCGGGGCAGGCGGTGCTCGAGGACGACGGCCGCTCCGCCGCCGAGATCGCCGCGCAGCTGGCCGCGCTGGACCCGGTGCCGCGCGAGCTGCTGGACCGGCTGCTCGAGGGCCCGCCGGTGGGCCGCACCCGCGACGCCGCCCCGGACACCCCGCCGGACCGGCCGGTGCAGCGGCTGCTGGCCGCCGGGCTGCTGCGCCGGCTCGACGACGAGACGGTCATCCTGCCCCGGCTGGTCGGGCAGGTGCTGCGCGGCGAGACCCCCGGCCCCACCACCCTGCACCCGCCGGACCCGGTGGTCTCGACCACCTCGCAGCGCGACGTCGACGCCACCGCCGCCGGGGCGGCGCTGGACCTGATGCGCGAGGTCGACCTGGTGCTCGACACGCTGGGCGCCGCGCCGGTGCCGGAACTGCGCAGCGGCGGGCTCGGGGTGCGCGACCTCAAGCGGCTGACCAAGAGCACCGGCATCGACGAGCGGCGGCTGGCGCTGATCCTGGAGGTGGCCGCCGGGGCGGGGCTGATCGCGGCCGGGGTGCCCGACACCGGGCCCGACGACGAGGACACCGGCGCCTTCTGGGCGCCGACGGTGGCCGCCGACCGGTTCGCCGAGGCGCCCGCCGCGGTGCGCTGGCACCTGCTCGCCGCCACCTGGCTGGAGCTGCCGGCCCGCCCCAGCCTGGTGGGCAGCCGCGGCCAGGACGGCAAGCCGTACGCCGCGCTGTCGGACGCGCTGTTCTCCAACGCCGCCCCGCTGGACCGGCGGCTGCTGCTGGAGCTGCTGGCCGAGTTGCCCCCGGGCGCCGGGGTGGACGCCGCCTCGGCGTCGGCCGCGCTGATCTGGCGGCGGCCCCGGTGGGCGGCGCGGCTGCAGGCCGGCCCGGTCGGTGACCTGCTCGAGGAGGCGCACGCGCTGGGGGTGCTGGGCCGCGGGGCGCTGGCCGGCCCGGCACGGGCCCTGCTGGCCGAGGAGCCGGAGGAGGCCGTGGTCGCCGCGATGGGCAGGGCGCTGCCCGCCCCGATCGACCACTTCCTGCTGCAGGCCGACCTGACCGTGGTGGTGCCCGGCCCGCTGGAACGCTCCCTGGCCGACCGGCTCGCCGAGGTGGCGACGGTGGAGTCGGCGGGCGCGGCGATGGTGTACCGGATCAGCGAGGCCTCGGTCCGGCGCGCCCTGGACGCCGGGCGCAGTGCCGGGGAGCTGCACGGCTTCTTCGAGCGGTACTCGAAAACCCCGGTGCCGCAGAGCCTGACCTACCTCATCGACGACGTGGCCCGCCGGCACGGACAGCTGCGGGTCGGCATCGCGGCGTCGTTCGTGCGCTGCGAGGACCCCGCCCTGCTCACCCAGGC
Organism: uncultured Mycolicibacterium sp.; assembly: GCF_937941905.1. GTDB lineage: Bacteria > Actinomycetota > Actinomycetes > Mycobacteriales > Mycobacteriaceae > Mycobacterium. Next base: position 16,247 of record NZ_CALDGS010000035.1, read on the forward strand.
GCTGGCCGCGCCCGGCATGGACCGGCTGGAGGTGCGGCTGCTCGCGCCGACGGTGGCGGTGTCGCAGGCCCCGCTCAAGGAGGTGCTGGACACGCTGCGGGCGGCCGGGTTCGCGCCGGCGGCCGAGGACGCCACCGGCGCGGTGGTGGATCTGCGCACCCGGGGCGCCCGGGTGGCCAGCCCGCCGGTGCGCCGCCGCGGCTGGCGGCCGAAGCCGCCCACCCCGGAGACGCTGGCCGCGGTGGTCAAGGTGTTGCGCAAGGTGGCGTCGGCCTCGCCGGTGGGCGGGCGGCTCGATCCGGCGGTGGCGATCGCCGAGCTGCAGGAGGCCGCGTTGCAGCAGCGGTCGGTGGTGATCGGCTACGTCGACGCCGCCGGGGTGGCCACCCAGCGGGTGGTGGAGCCGATCGCGGTGCGCGGCGGGCAGCTGAGCGCCTTCGACCCGGCCACCGGCCGGGTCCGCGACTTCGCCATCCACCGGGTGACCTCGGTGGTGGCGGCCGGCACCGGGGACGCCGACGACCCCCGGCAGCCGGCCGACTCTGGATAATGAGTGGAATGAGTTCCGCCCCTGATGGGCCGCTGATCGTCCAGTCCGACAAGACCGTGCTGCTCGAGGTCGACCACGAGCTGGCCGGTGCGGCCCGGGCCGCGATCGCGCCGTTCGCCGAACTGGAACGCGCGCCCGAACACGTGCACACCTACCGCATCACCCCGCTGGCGCTGTGGAACGCCCGCGCGGCCGGCCACGACGCCGAACAGGTGGTCGACGCGCTGGTGACCTACTCGCGCTACCCGGTGCCGCAGCCGCTGCTGGTCGACATCGTCGACACCATGGCCCGCTACGGCCGGCTGCAGCTGGTCAAGCACCCGGCGCACGGGCTGGTGCTGGTGAGCCTGGACCGCGCGGTGCTCGAGGAGGTGCTGCGCAACAAGAAGATCACCCCGATGCTGGGGGCGCGCATCGACGACGACACCGTGATCGTGCACCCTAGCGAGCGCGGCCGGATCAAGCAGGCGCTGCTCAAGATCGGTTGGCCCGCCGAGGATCTCGCCGGCTACGTGGACGGCGAGGCGCACCCCATCGCGCTGGTGCAGGACGGCTGGCAGCTGCGCGACTACCAGCAGATGGCCGCCGACTCGTTCTGGGAGGGCGGCTCAGGTGTGGTGGTGCTGCCGTGCGGCGCGGGTAAGACCCTGGTCGGCGCGGCGGCGATGGCCAGGGCCAGCGCCACCACGCTGATCCTGGTGACCAACACGGTCGCCGGCCGGCAGTGGAAGCGCGAACTGCTGGCCCGCACCACGCTGACCGAGAACGAGATCGGCGAGTACTCCGGGGAGAAAAAGGAGATCCGCCCGGTCACCATCGCCACCTACCAGGTGATCACCCGCCGCACCAAGGGCCAGTACAAGCACCTGGAGCTGTTCGACAGCCGCGACTGGGGGCTGATCATCTACGACGAGGTGCACCTGCTGCCCGCGCCGGTGTTCCGGATGACCGCCGACCTACAGTCGCGCCGGCGGCTCGGGCTGACCGCGACACTGATCCGCGAGGACGGCCGCGAGGGCGACGTGTTCAGCCTGATCGGGCCCAAACGCTACGACGCGCCGTGGAAGGACATCGAGGCGCAGGGCTGGATCGCGCCGGCCG
>NZ_CALDGS010000036.1 GCF_937941905.1 uncultured Mycolicibacterium sp.
ACTTCGACACCCAGGTCGTGGTCAAGGTGAACGTGGTCGAGGTGCTGCGCCGCGAGCTGCGGCGGCCCGCCTGGACCCGCGAGACCGTGGCCCTGGGCACCAACACCGACCCCTACCAGCGCGCCGAGGGCCGCTACGCGCTGATGCCCGGCATCATCACCGCGCTGGCCGAGGCGGCCACCCCGTTCTCGATCCTCACCAAGGGCACGCTGCTGCGCCGTGACCTGCCGCTGATCGCCGAGGCCGCAAGCCGGGTGCCGGTCGGGGTGGCGGTGTCGCTGGCGTTCGCCGATGCCACGCTGCAGCAGCAGGTGGAGCCGGGCGCGCCGACTCCGCAGGCCCGGCTGGGGCTGATCACCGCGATCCGTGACGCCGGGCTGGACTGTCACGTCATGGTGGCGCCGGTGCTGCCGTACCTGACCGACTCCGCCGAGCACCTCGACGAGCTGCTCGGCCGGCTGGCCGCGGCGGGCGCCACCGGCGTCACCGTGTTCGGGCTGCACCTGCGCGGGTCCACCCGCGGCTGGTTCATGGACCGGCTGGCGCACACCCACCCGGAGCTGGTCGGGCCGTACCGCCGGCTCTACCGGCGTGGCGCCTACCTGCCGCCGGAGTACCGAAAGTCGTTGCAGGACAGGGTCGCCCCGCTGATCCGCAAACACGGCCTGGACCGCGCCGCGGCCCGGCTCCGGCCGGCGTCGGCGCCCGAACCGGCTACCGTCGCGGCGGTCCAGCCGGCGCTGTTCTGACCGGTCTCCGGCCGGCGGTCAGCCGCCCTGGCTGCGGCCGCGCTTGACGTCCTTGAACGGCACGCCCCGGTCGGCGGCGTATTCGCGCGGAAAACCCAGGATCCGTTCCCCGATGATGTTGCGGGCGATCTCGGTGGTGCCCCCGCCGAGTGCGGCGGTCTGCCGGGACAGGTACCGCTCGCCGTGGCGCAGCAGCCCGTCGCCCTCGTCGACGACGGCCGCGCTGCCGGCGATCGCGATCGCGGTGTCGAGCTCGAGCTGGATGTGCTCGGCGTGGGTGACCCGGATGATCGACCCGCCCGCCGGCGGCAGGGTGCCGTCGTTGACCGCGTGGTACACGTGCTCGACGAGTTGGTCCTGCACCGCGCGGAAGGTCAGCGCCCGGCCGGCCAGCTGCTGGGCGCGTTCGCTGTCGGCCTGCCCGGTGGCGGCCAGCAGGGCCGGGTAGTCGATGGGCTGATCGGTGCTGCCCTCCGGGCCGGTGCCGCTGGCGAACTCCGAGCCGCCACCGACCGCGCGGCGCTCGTGGTAGAGCTGCCGGGACGCCACCGCCCAGCCCTGGTTGACCTCGCCGACCACCGCGTCGTCGCCGAGTTCGAGGTTGTCGAAGAACTCCTCGCAGAACTCCTCGCCGCCGTCGACCTGCCTGATCCGGCGCATGGTGATGCCGGGAGCGTTCAGCGGCACCAGGAACATGGTCAGGCCCTCGTGCTTGGGCACGTCCCAGTCGGTGCGGGCCAGCATCAGACCGTAGTCGGCGGCGAAGGCGCTGGTGCTCCAGGTCTTGGCGCCGTTGATCACCCACTTGTCGCCGACCCGGTCGGCGCGGGTGATCACCCCGGCCAGATCGGAGCCGCCGGAGGGTTCGGACAGCAGCTGCACCAGCACCTCCTCACCGCGCAGCGCCGCCCCGATGTGGGTGCGCTTCTGCTCCTCGCTGGCGGTGTCGAGCAGGGTGGCGCAGCAGATGGTGAAGGTCGGGGTGTTGAGGATGATCGGCAGCTCGTAGTCGCGACTGACCGCGTCGAACGCCTTCTGGTACTCGTAGCCCAGCCCCAGCCCGCCGTACTCGCGCGGGAAACAGATGCCGGCGAATCCGCCCTCCCACAACCGCTTCTGCAGCTCCCGGGCGCGCAGCCAGGGCTCCAGCCGGCCGCGGTCGGCGTCGGGCGGGTTGTCCGGGTCGATCCGGGGCATGTTCTCGGCGAGCCAGGCCGCCGCCCGCGCGGCGAACTGTTCGACCGACTCGGTGGTGGTCGGCGGCGCGGTGCGGGTCATGACGCCGCCTTCTGTGCCGCGGTGAGGTGATAGACGCGCACGTGGTGTTCCTCGGGGGTGCCGTACATCGAGCGGTACAGGGTGGCCCGGCGCAGATACAGGTGCAGGTCGTGCTCCCAGGTGACGCCGATGCCGCCGTGCAGCTGCACGCAGTCCTGGATCATGGCCGGGGCCTTCTCGCCGACGAAGGCCTTGGCGACGCTGACGGCGAACTCGGCGTCCTCGGCGCGGGCGGCCACCGCGCGCACCGCGGCGCGGGTGGTGGCCCGGCAGGCCTCCAGCCAGATCTTCAGGTCGGCGAAGCGGTGTTTGAGTGCCTGGTAGGACCCGAGCGGGCGGCCGAACGAGTGCCGGTCGAACCCCCACCGCACGGTGAATCCGACGACGGTGTCGAGGATGCCGACCAGCTCGGCGCACTGCAGCAGCCGGGCGATCTGGGCCTGCCGGTCCAGCAGCGCGGGGGTGCGCGCGGCGTCGCCGACCTCGGCCGCCGCGGCCACCTCGACGCCGGCGAACTCCACTCGGGCGTACCGCTTCACCAGGTCGAGGCTGCGCTGCGCGGTCACCGTCACCCCCGGGGTGTCGGTGGGCACCAGGAACTGCCGCAGCCCGTCCTCGTCGCGCGCGGTGACCAGCAGCAGGCCGGCGTCGGTGCCGGCCTCCACCCGGTCGGCGGCGCCGTCGAGCCGCCAGCCCGCGCCGGTGCGGGTGGCGGTCACCCCCGGCGCGGTGGGGTCGAACCGGCGCCCCGGGGCGTAGACCGCCCAGGACGCCACCGTCTCGCCGGCGATCAGCGCCGCGACGGCCTCGGCGTGGCCGTCGGGTGCCTCGGCCAGCCCGGCCAGCACGGTGCTCACCGGGTGCAGCGGGCCGGGTGCGACGGTGCGGCCGGCCTGTTCGGCGATCAGCGCCAGATCGGCCACCCCGTCGCCGGAGACGCTGCCGCCGCCGAGCGCCTCGGGCACCAGCAGGCTCGCCCAGCCCAGCTCGGCGGCGCGCCGCCACCAGCCGGGATCGAAACTCTCACCGGCGGCGTGCAGTTCGCGCACCCGCGGCAGCGACGCCTCCTTGTCCAGGAACGCCTGCGCGGTGGAGGCGAACAGCAGCGCCTCCGGGGATGCCACGTCGGTCATCAGGCCGGGATCTCCAGCGCCGGCACGTTCGGGTCGTGCACCTTCTGGTTGGGCACCCCGAACAGCTCGACGAGGTTGCCGCCCATCACCTTGCGGATCCCCTCGGCGTCGAGGCCCTGCTCGGCCAGGTCGTCGACGAGCTTGATCGGGTCGGCCAGCCCCTCCGGATGCGGCCAGTCCGAGCCGAAGATCACCCGGTCGATGCCGACCAGATCGGCGATCTCGGCGAAATTGTCCTCCCAGAACGGGGCGACGTAGACGCACCGCCGGAACGCGCCGATCGGCTCCTCGGCGAACTCCTGCGGCATCTTCTTGTACACGTCGGCGAACTGGTGGAACAGGTAGGGCACCCAGCTCGCGCCGTTCTCGATGGACAGGATGCGCAGGTCCGGGTTGCGCGACAGCGCGCCGTGGCAGACCAGCGCGGCCATGGTGTCCTCGATCGGCCGCTTGCCCATCGCCACCATCCGGAACGCGGTGGGCCGGAACGGCAGGAACTCGTCGGCGGGTTCCCAGTCGTTGAGGTAGCGCGCGTAGCCGCTGTCGGAGGCGTGCATACAGACCGGGATGTTGTGCTCGACGCAGGCCTGCCAGAACGGGTCGAACTCGGGCAGGCCGAGCGAGCGCGAGCCGCGGTAGCCGGGCACCGGGGCGGGCCGCACCAGCACGGTCCGGGCACCGCGCTCCAGGCACCACTGCAACTCCTCGAGCGCCCGGTCGACGATGGCCAGGTCGATCACCGGGGTGGAGAAGATCCGGTTCTCGTAGTTGAACTGCCAGGTCTCGTACATCCACTCGTTGAGCGCGTGGATGATGTCCAGGATCAGCTCGGGGTCGTCGCGCAGCCGTTCCTCGACCAGGCTGGCCAGCGTGGGGAACATGATCGTGTAGTCCAGCCCGAGCCCGTCGAGCACCTCGAGCCGGGCCTGCGGGTTGCGGAAGGCCGGGATGGACTTCATCGGCTTGCCCATCACCTCGCGGAAGCTCTTG
>NZ_CALDGS010000037.1 GCF_937941905.1 uncultured Mycolicibacterium sp.
CCGCGGGTGCCGACGCGGCGGCGGCCGGAGCGGCCTTCTTGGCGCCCGGTCGCTTGGCGGCACCCGCGATGCCCAGCCCGCCCTTGGCGGCGGCCGGAGCGGGAGCGGACCCACCGGCCTCCGCCGATGCCGGCGCCGCGGCGGCCGGAGCGGCCTTCTTGGCGCCCGGACGCTTGGCCGCGCCCGCGATGCCCAGGCCGCCCTTGGCGGCCGGGGCCGGCTTCGACGCCTCGGCGGCGGCCGGGGCGGCGGGCTCCGGAGCCGCCGCGGGCTCCGGCTCGGCGGCCGGGGCCGCCTCCTCGACCGCCGGGGCGGCGGCGGCACGGGCGGCCGCGCGCTCCTCGGCCTCCTTGGCCGCGGTGCCCTTCTCCGGCAGCGTGACGTTGCTCTTGTCCAGCGAGCCGAGCAGCAGCTGCGCGACGTCGACCACCTCGACCTTGTCCACCTGGCGGGCCGCCGACACCTCGTCGACGCCGTCGGTGATCATCACGCGGCAGAACGGGCAGCCGGTGGCGATCGTCGAGGCCCCGGTGTCCATGGCCTCCTCGGTGCGGGTGGTGTTGATCCGCTTGCCGAGGTGCTCCTCCATCCACATCCGGGCACCGCCGGCGCCGCAGCACAGGCCGCGGTCGGCGTGCCGGGGCATTTCGGTGAGCCGGGCACCGGCGGCACCGACCAGCTCACGCGGGGCGGTGTACTCCTTGTTGTGCCGGCCCAGGTAGCACGGGTCGTGGTAGGTGACGTCCTGGCCCAGCGACGACACCGGGATCAGCTTCTTGTCGCGCACCAGCCGGTTCAGCAGCTGGGTGTGGTGCAGCACGGTGAAGTTGCCGCCGACCTGCGGGTACTCCCGGCTCAGCGTGTTGAAGCAGTGCGGGCAGGTGACCACGATCTTGCGGTCCACCCGCTCCACGCCCTCGAACAGGTCGTTGAGGGTCTCCACGTTCTGCGCCGCGAGCTGCTGGAACAGGAACTCGTTGCCGGCACGGCGGGCCGAGTCGCCGGTGCAGGTCTCACCCTCGCCGAGCACCAGGAACTTCACCCCGGCGATGGCCAGCAGCTCGGCCACGGCCTTGGTGGTCTTCTTGGCACGGTCCTCGTAGGCGCCGGCGCAGCCGACCCAGAACAGGTACTCGAAGCCCTCGAACGAGTCGACGTCCTTGCCGTAGACCGGCACGTCGAAGTCGACCTCGTCGATCCAGTTGGTGCGGTCCTTGGCGTTCTGGCCCCAGGGGTTGCCCTTGGTCTCCAGGTTCTTGAACAGCACGCCGAGCTCACCCGGGAACTCGGACTCCATCATCACCTGGTAGCGGCGCATGTCGACGATGTGGTCGATGTGCTCGATGTCGACCGGGCACTGCTCGACGCACGCACCGCAGGTGGTGCAGGACCACAGCACGTCCGGATCGATCACGCCGCCCTGCTCGGCGGTGCCGACGAGCGGGCGCAGCGCCTGCTCCGGCCCGGAGCCGGTGATGCGGGCGAAGCCGTCCTCGGGCACCCCGTGGCCGTGCAGCTTGTCGCCCAGCGCGGCGAAGTCGACCGAGCCGTCCTCCGGGCGCGGCTTCTCACCGAGGATGTAGGGCGCCTTCGCGAACAGGTGGTCGCGAAGGTTCATGATCACCAGCTTCGGCGACAGCGGCTTGCCGGTGTTCCAGGCCGGGCACTGCGACTGGCAGCGGCCGCACTCGGTACAGGTGGCCAGGTCCAGGTAGGCCTTCCAGGTGAAGTCCTCGATCTTGCCCTTGCCGAGCACCGCGTCCTCGGCGGGATCCTCGAAGTCGACCGGCTGGCCCTGGTACTCCACCGGCAGCAGCGGACCGAGCCCGTCCGGCAGCCGCTTGAAGGTGACGTTGATCGGGGCCAGGCCGATGTGCAGGTGCTTGGAGTGCAGCACGATCAGCAGGAAGATCAGCATCACGGCGATGTGGCCGAGCAGCGCCAGCGTCTCGATCCACTCGTTGGCGGGTTCGCCGAGCGGGTGCAGCACCCAGCCCATGAAGTGCGAGAAGAACGCCGCCTTGCCGTACGGCAGCGCGCCGGTGTTCACCGCCGCGCCGCGGACCAGGGCGTAGGTCCAGATGACGTTGAAGATCATGAACAGGATCACCCAGGCGCCGCCGAGGTGCGAGCCGTAGAACCGGGACTCCCGGCCGATCTTCTTGGGCTCGCGCAGCACGCGGATGATCGCGAAGGTGATGATGCCCACCAGCACCGCCACGGCGAAGAAGTCCTGCAGGAAGCCCAGGACGTCCCACCGGCCGATCAGCGGAATGTGGAAGTCGTGGTCGAACAGCAGGCCGTAGGCTTCCAGATAGACCGTGGCCAGGATGAAGAAGCCCCACATCGTGAAGAAGTGGGCCAGGCCCGGGATCGACCAGCGCAGCAGCCGGGTCTGCCCGAAGACCTCTTTGATCTGATTGGTGATCCGCTCGGCCAGGTGGTCCTTGCGCCCGCGTTCGTCGCTCGTCGGCTGACCTGCGCGGATGAGGCTGGTCAGCCAAAGCACACGTTTGGCGGCAAACACCAGCACGATGGCCGTCATCGACAACCCGACGACGAGCCGGATCAGCATCTGGGTATCCACTCCGCCCCTCCCAAGAGCAAGTTACCGGTCGGTAACTTGTAGGTAGTTACTCGTGAGTAACTTAATCTTCTGCCTGCTCATAGTCGCACCTCCGGTAGAGGTACCGCTACAAAGGCTTACCTAACCAAACAGTTGGTTATTGTTCCGATCCCAGCAGCGCTCGCAACATGGACAGCATCTCGGTGCGGGACTCGGCCCCCAACCGGCGCCGAATCCGGGCCACGTGGTGCTCCACGGTCTTGGCCGAGATGAACAGCCGGCTGCCGATCTCGCGGTAGGGCAGCCCCTTCACCAGCAGTTCGGCGACCTCGCGCTCCCGGTCCGACAACGGCCCGGCCGGCGGGTGGGGGCCCGGTCGGCCGGGGGCCGCTGCGGCGGCCGGCGCCTCCTCGGACTCCCCGCCGACCGCCTGCTTGAGGTCGCGGGCGAGCTGCAGCATGGCCTGCGCCACCCGTGCGTCGCCGGTCTGCAGTGCGGCCTGCCCGGCCAGCCGGGTCGCGTCCCAGCCGAGCCCGAACTCGGCCAGGGCGCGGGCCGAGGCGGACACCTCGTCGGTGTCGACGTGGCCGGCCAGCACCCGCAGCCAGGTGCGGCCGGCCCGGGCCAGCGCCCGGGCGAACGGGCTGTGCGCCGCCGCCGCGGTCAGTGCCTGGCCGTGCGGGGCCACCGCATCGGGCGTGTTCGCCAGGATCCCGGCCTGCACCCCGGCCCAGTGCAGCGGCAGCGACCACAACAGCGGGTCACCGAGCCCGCGCAGCAGCGCGAACGCTGCGTCGACGGTCGGGGCGAGCCGGTCCAGCCGGCGCAGCCGCGCGGCGGCCACCCACAGCTCGCCCAGCGGCAGCAGGGAGAACAGGTCCACCGAGTACTCCGCCAGCACCTCCATCGCGGTGTACCAGTGCTGCTGCAGCGCGCCGGTGTCCCCGGTGCGGCGGGCGATCGCGGTCTGCAGGGCGGCCGCCCACAGCGCATCGCGGCGGTGCAGGTCGGCACCGGCCACCGCGGCGGCGTCGGCCGCCGCCGCCGACAGCCGCCCGTCCTGCATCCGCACCCAGCCCAGCAGCAGTCGGTGCCGGTGGGCGAAGAAGGCGGCGTCGGCGTCCGCCGGGGCGCGCACCGCGCGGGTGATGACGCTGCGCGCCCGTACCGGGTCGCCGCCGTGCAGCGCGGTCAGCGTGACCAGCGCCGCCGGAGAGTCGGGCAGCACCCCCGGCGGGTGCGGGTCGGCCGCGATGGCCTGGCTCAGCCGCGCCACCACCACCGGGTAGGGCTGATCCAGGCCGGCCAGCAGCCCCTCGGCCAGGCTGCGGGCGGCCCGCGCCGTGGATGTCGGCGGCCCGTCGTCCCCGACCGCCAGCAGCGCCCGGGCGGCCGCCGCATCCCCGGCGCCGAGGGTGACCACCGTGCCGGCGGCGGCGACCAGCGCGTCCGGATACGGCCCCAGCCAGCGGTACAGGTCGGCCGCCTGGCCGGTGCGGCCGTCGTGGGCGCAGACCGCCGCGGCGACGCGCACCGCCGCGGCCCGCTCGGCGGGCTGCTCGGCCGACAGCAGCTCGTCGGCCAGCCGCCCGGCGTGGTTGCAGTCCCCGCTGAGCGCCAGCGCATCGGCCAGCCGGGCACCGGGCGTGGTGGCCCCGGCGCCGGCGGCGGCCCGGTACAGCCGCGCCGCCTGCGCCGGCCGGTCCCCGGCAGCGGCGGCCAGGTCGGCCAGCGCCCCGGCGAGCCGGTCGTCGCGCAGCCCGTGCTCGGCCAGCCGCAGCGCCAGCTCGGCGCCGAGGGTGCCCAACCGCAGCTGGGAGGTCAGCACCGCCAGTTCCACCTCGCGGTGGCGGGCCGCGCCGGCCACGGCGGCCGCCGCGTCGTGCACCGAGCGCAGGAACGCCGCCGGGTGGGCCGCATCGACGAGCCCGCCCGCGCGCACCCGGTCGACGAGGGCGCCGGCCGTGGCGGCGTCGATCCCGAGCGCGGCCGCCACGTCGTCGGGGCCCAGTTCCGCTCCGAGCGAGCAGATCAGCAGCGTGTCGAGCTCGGTCTCACCGAACCGGTGCAGCCGCGCGAGCAGGGCGTGCCGGGCGGCGCGGGCCGGAGGTTCGCCCCGTCCGGCCACCGCGCTCAACGCGGCGGCCACCAGGAACGGCAGCCCGGCGGTGGACTCGGCCAGCGCCCGCAGCAGCTCGGGGTCCGGGGGCGCGCCGAGCTCGGCGGTGGCCGCCTGCTGCAGTTCGCGCGCCGGCAGCGGGCGCAGCAGCACCGGGCGGTTCTGCCGCTCCAGGGCGGCGGTGAGCCGGCGCAGCGCCGGTCGGCGGGTCAGCGGTTCGGTGGCCACCACGACGGTCGCGCCGGGATCGTCGACCCGGTCGGTGATGCGCTCCAGCGCGGCGTCGTCGAGCAGGTGCGCGTCGTCGACGACCACCGCCGCCTCGGCCGGGTCACCGGGCCGGGGCTCGCGGGCCAGGATCGGGATCCCGTTGTCGCGCAGGATGGTGCGCACCCCGGCCAGCACCGTGCTCTTGCCGGTGCCGACGCCACCGGCCACCAGCATGCGCACCGGCGAGTGCGGGGCCTCGGCCACCGCCGCGACGAACCCGCGCGCGGCCGGCGGCAGGTCGGCGGCCTGCGGCGCCGTGGTGGCCATCGCCCGGTCAGGCGTCCGCGTCGTCGCCGCCGGTGAACACCGGCTGCCCCGGGTCCGGTGCGTCCGGTACCGGGACGTCCCCGCCGGCGTTCCCGCCCCCGCTGTTGCCGCCCCCGCTGTCCGGATCGGGGTCGATGGTGATCGTCGGCTCCGGTGCGGCGGTGGTGGTCGGCGGCGGCGCGGCCGAGGTCGTCGGCGGTGCGGTGGTGGTCTGCGTGGTGGTGCGCGTCGTCGTCGGCGTCGTGGTGGTCGTGGTGGTGGTCGTCGTGGTCGTGGTGGTGGTCGTCGTGGTGGGGGTGGTGGTCGTGGTCGTCGTGGTGGTGCTCGACGGGTAGCTCGTCGTGGTCGTCCGGGTGGTCTCCGGCGGCGGCACCACGGTCGTGCTGGGCTGGCCGTCGGAACCGGTCACGGTGATCGTCTGCGGCGGTGCCGGTTGTTCCGGCGGCGGCTCGGTGGAGTACTCGGTGGCCGTCTGGGTCACCGGGGTGGAGTCGGTGGAGTTGCCGGTCAGCGTGACCGCCAGCCCGCCGGTGGCCGCCAGCAGGGCCGCGGCGGCCGCGGCGAACAGGATCGGCGGGCGCCGGTACCAGGGCAGCGGGGCGGGTTCGGCCTCCGGTCCGCCGGGCTCACCGGTGAACTCCACGGCCGGCCGGGCGGCGCTGACGCCGGTGACCGGATCGGTGACGTACTCCGGGCCGTCGTAGGGCACCGGCTCCGCCCCCGGCTGGTCCTCCGACCAGGCCAGCGCCCGGAACGTCGCCGACGGGCTGCCGTCGGCGGCCGACTCGGTCGCGGCCATCCCGGCCGCGCCCGCCGCCCACGCCGCCGGCGACATGCTGGTCGGCTGGTCGGCCTGCGGTGCCATCCCGGTGGGGGCGTCGGGCGCGACGGCCGGGGCCATGCCGGTGGGGAGGTCGGCCGCCGGGGCCAGCCCGGTCGGTGCCTCGGCGTCGCGCACCGCCACCAGGGCGGCGCCGGTGGCCGCGAGCAGTTGCGGCTGCGGGGCGGTCACCACCGGGGCACGCAGCGCCTCCGACAGCCGCTGGGTGATCAGCGGGATCGCCGCGCCGCCGCCGGCGGTGGCCACCGCCGACACCGCCGCCGGCGCGATCTGGTGGCGCTGCAACAGATCCTGGATCGCGGCGAGCACCCCGGCGAGCGGGTCGGCGACGAGCGCCTCGAGCTCGGCGCGGGTGACCCGGACATCGGTGGTGGCGGCCGGCAGCACCACCGGCACCACCGTGGCGGTCTCGGCCGACAGCCGTTCCTTGGCCGCCCGGCACTCCTCGCGCAACCGGGCCAGCGAACCCACCGCCGCGGTCTGCGCCGGGTCGAGCTGCACCCCGGACAGCACGTGGTTGAGCAGTGCCTGGTCGATCTGGTCGCCGGAGAACTCCGGGAAGCGCAGCGTGGGGGCGATCGGCTGCAGGTTCGTCGCGTCGGCGAGCGTGATGCCGGTGCCGGTGCCACCGAAGTCGCACAGCACCAGCACGCCCTGCCCGGGCAGCCCGGGAGTCGACTGCAGCGCGGTGAGTGCGGCGTAGGCGTCCGGGATCAGCGCCGGCGGCACGCCCCCGGGGGACAGGCCGGGCTTCTCCCGCAGTGCCCCGCGCAGCGCCCCGACCGGGCCGGGACCCCAGTGGGCGGGCACCGCCACCGCGACGGGACTCCCGCCCTCGACGGTGCGGGCCATCGCGTCGAGCGCCTCGGCGAGCAGGTGTTCGCCACGGTGCGACGAGCCGTCGGCGGCCACCAGCGGCACCGGGTCGCCGACCCGCTCCACGAACCCGGTGACGACCAACCCGTCGCCCGGATTGCCGGTCAGGTTGGGGTTGTCCGCGGGCACCCCGGCCTCGGCCGGGCGGTCGGGGAAGAGCGTGAGCACGGCACGCCGCAGGATCGGGGGACGGCCCACGCGCGCCGCGACGAGGTTCGTCATCCCGACCGACAGGCCGAGCGGGTCGGTCATGTGCACCTCCTGGATCGGCCTCGGGTGGCCGGTCCACACGATAGCCGCTCGACCGCCCGTCGTCACGGCAGTCCCCTACGCGTCGCCCACCCCCTAATGGGGCATCCCCTAACGCGGCTGCGGCCGTCCCGGGGTTCGCACCGATCCCGGGGCGCCGGGACGCCGATAGCATCGAGGCACGATCCCGGGATTGGAGGCAGCATCCGATGGCGAACCCGCTCCTCGACTTCGTGCTGTCGCTGGCGCGGGACCCCGATGCCGCGGCGCGCTACGCCGCCGACCCGGCCAAAGCTCTCGCCGACGCCGGATTGACCGGAGTGACCAGCGCCGACGTCGACAACCTGATGCCGGTGGTCGCCGAGTCGCTGGCAATGACGAGCCCGGCCCCGGGGGATCCGACGTTCGGGGCGGGAACCGGCGGCAACGTGTGGGCCTCCGGCGCGGCGACCGCGGCCTTCGATGCCTTCGACGCCTTCGGCGACGAGCTGCCCGCACCGGTCCCGGTGTCGGCCGGACCGGTGATCGAGCTGCCCGAACCGGCCGGCTTCGATCCGGGCCTGCCGACCGCGGTCGACGAACTGGACCTCGTCCGGGGCGGCACCGGGCCCGACACGGTCGCCGAGGACCAGGACCAGGCGGGGGTCGCCGCGCCGGCGGCCGACGACTGGGCGCTCGGGCCGGTCGACCCGGTGCCCGCCGATGATCCCGATGCCGGGCTCGACCCGATGCCCTGACCCGATCTCCCGACCCGGACGCACCCATGGACTGCGCGGCCGAACGGCCGCGCAGTCCTTTTTTTCGTGTCGGGGCGGTACGGGTCCCCAGGTGTTGCCCCTAATCCCCTAACGGAAATGCCCCCTAATCCCCTATCGGGGCGTGTCGATCATGGGTGTCGACCCCGTTTCCGGTGGCCGGCGGCGGCCATACCTTGGTGCCAGATCGCCGGACGGACCGGCGGACTCCAACCACCCCCCAATCGACATGTGCACCCAGAAAGGCAGTCCGATGCGAACCCTGATCGACTTCATCCTGGATCTGTTCCGCAGCCCGGCCGAGGCCGCGCGGTTCATCGCCGACCCGGAGGGCGCGCTGCGCGACGCCGGTCTGCCCAACGTCACCACCGCGCAGCTGGCGCAGGTGGCGGCCACCGCCGCGCCGGCGGGCTACGCGCTGGGCGGTGGTGATCCGGTGGTCGGCCTGCAGCGGGCGCTGACCACCCATCACAACCTGGCCTCGCCGTTCTCGCCGCAGACCACGGTCGGCTGGCAGCCCACCTTCGCCCCGGAGACCGAGGTGGCCAGCCGCAACCACACCAACGCCGAGTTCGCCAGCCCGGACCAGGCCGCCGGTGCCAACGCCCAGACCGGCGGGGTGAACATCGGGTTCGGTGACATCACCTTCGGCAACAAGACCAGCCAGACCGCCACCGACGGCGGGGTGATCGTCGGCGGGGACAACCGCGGCGACATCGTCAGCGGCGACGGCGCGGTGCTCGGCGACGGCAACACCACCAACAACGGCGCCGTCTGGGCCGGGGCGGGCTCCAATGTGGCGGTCGGCCGGGACAACGACATCGAGGACAACTCCAAGACCGCCGGTGGCGACCTCATCGCCGACAACGACGCCCCGGTGCTCAACGACGTCGACACCGGCGGCGGCAACGGCGGCCATGCCGACGGCGGCGGCAGCCTGATCGGCATCGGCGGCGGCAACGCCGTCGGGGGTGCCGGCGGCTCCGGCGGGTCGATCATCATCACCGACGCCCGTTCGGAGGTGACCGGCGGCGACCGGATCAGCGTGGGCCGCGACCGGATCGTCGACAGCTCCACGGACACGTCGGTGGTCACGCAGGTGGAGACCGACACCTCCTACACCTACGAGGACCGTTCGTCGAGCTTCGACACCGCGATCGGATCGCACAATGATCCAGCGATCGGATCGCACAATGACACCGCGCTGGCGTCGGGCAACGAGGTGCTTCCCATCGCCTCCGGCAACGAGCTCATCGACCTGTTCTGACCGGCCCGGCCGGACCGGCGACGCACCGGCGGGGACCGGCTCATGGTCCCCGCCGGTCGGCGCGCCTACCGTAGGAATCAGCCTCCCGCAGCGAGAAGGACGCCATGACCCAACGCACCGACCGGCGGACGGTGCTCGGTGAGCTCATCGACCGCACCGTCGAGGTCGCCGCGGCCCACGGCCGCGCGGACCTGGCGGACCGGCTGCGCCGCGCCCGCACCCGCATCACCGACCCGCAGATCCGGGTGGTCATCGCCGGCCAGCTCAAACAGGGCAAGAGCCAGCTGCTCAACTCGCTGCTGAACATGCCGGTGGCCCGGGTCGGCGACGACGAGTGCACCGTGCTGCCCACCGTCGTCGGGCACGCCGAGCAGCCCACCGCCCGGCTGGTGGTGGCCAACCCGGACGGTGCCGACCCCGACCCGGCCGCCGTCGACCCGGCCGAGCTGCAGCAGGACCTGCGCCGCCATCCCGCCGCCGGCGGCCGGCAGGTGCTGCGCGTCGAGGTGGGGGTGCCCAGTCCGCTGCTGCGCAACGGGCTGACCTTCATCGACACCCCCGGTGTGGGCGGGCACGGCCAGCCGCACCTGTCGGCCACGCTGGGGCTGCTGCCCGACGCCGACGCCATGCTCATGGTCAGCGACGCGAGCAGCGAGTTCACCGAGCCGGAGATGCGCTTCATCCGGCAGGCGCTGGAGATCTGCCCGGTGGCGGCCATCCTGGTCACCAAGACCGACCTCTATCCGCACTGGCGGGAGGTGGTGCGCGCCAACGAGATCCATCTGCGCAACGCGGGCGTCGAGGTGCCGCTCATCCCGGTGTCGGCGATGCTGCGCAGCCACGCCGTGGCGACGGGCGACAAGGAACTCAACGAGGAGTCGAACTTCCCGTCCGTCATCCGGTTCCTCGCCGACCGGGTGCTCGCCGCCGGAAACGACCGCCGCTGCGATCATGTCGCGAACGAGATCCACTCGGCGGCAGAACATCTCAAGCTCGCAATCGAATCGGAACTGGCCGCCATCGACAATCCGGAGGCCCGGGAGCGGCTCACCGCCGACCTCGAGGCCCGCAAACGGCAGGCCCAGGAGGCGCTGCAGCAGACCGCGTTGTGGCAGCAGGTGCTCAACGACGGAATCGCCGACCTGACCGCCGATGTCGAGCACGACCTGCGTGCCCGGTTCCGCAACATCACCGCCCACACCGAACAGGTCATCGACAGCTGCGACCCGACGAACCACTGGGCCGAGATCGGCGCCGAACTGGAGAACGCGGTGGCCACCGCGGTGGGGGACAACTTCGTGTGGGCCTATCAGCGGGCCGAGGCCCTGGCCCGCGAGGTGGCCCGCACCTTCGTCGACGCCGGACTGGACTCGGTGCCCATGCCGCGGCTGGACGCCCGCGAGATGGGCGCGGATCTCGGCGAGTTCACCTCGCTGGCGCAACTGGAGGCCAAGCCGATCAGGTTCGGCCACAAGGTGGTGACCGGCCTGCGCGGCTCCTACGGCGGGGTGCTGATGTTCGGCATGCTCACCTCGTTCGCCGGGTTGGGCATGTTCAACCCGGTGTCGCTGGGTGCGGGATACCTGTTGGGCCGCAAGGCCTACAAGGAGGACATGGAGAACCGCATGCTGCGGGTGCGCAACGAGGCCAAGACCAACGTGCGCCGGTTCGTCGACGACGTCGCGTTCGTGGTCTGCAAGGAATCCCGCGACCGGCTCAAGAACATCCAGCGGCTGCTGCGCGACCACTACCGGGCGATCGCCGACCAGACCACCCGCTCGCTCAACGAGTCGCTGCAGGCCACGCTGGCCGCCGCCCGGCTGCGGGAGTCCGAGCGCGAGGCCCGCATCCGGCAGTTGCGTGGCCGGCTCGACATCCTCGATCAGGTCATCCGGCACGCCGCGCCCGCCCCGCTCGACGCCCGGTGACCGGCGCCGCGGTCAGTAAGCTCGGGAAGTTGTGAGCACCAGTGACCAGGTGCGTGCCATCCTGGCCGGCACCATGTCGGCCTACCGGGCCGAGCCCGCCTACCGGCACCGGGGCGACGTGCACAGCACGCTCGAACGCATCGGCGCCCGGCTGACCGAGCCCATCCGCATCGCGCTGGCCGGCACCCTCAAGTCCGGCAAGTCCACCCTGGTCAACGCGCTGGTGGGGGAGAAGATCGCTCCCACCGACGCCACCGAGGCAACCCGCATCGTCACCTGGTTCCGGCACGGACCGACCCCGAAGGTCACCGCCAACCGCCGCGACGGCCGCCGCTGCGACGTGCCGATCCGCCGGGCCGACGGGCTCACCTTCGACTTCGCCGCGCTCGACGCCGCCGACATCGTCGACCTCGACGTGCAGTGGCCGGCCGCCGAGCTCATCAACACCACCATCGTCGACACCCCCGGCACCTCCTCGCTCAACCGGGACGTGTCCGAACGCACCCTGCGGCTGCTGGTGCCGCCCGACGGGGTGCCCCGGGTGGACGCCGTGCTGTTCCTGCTGCGCACCCTCAACGCCGCCGACATCGCGCTGCTCAAGCAGATCGGCGAGATCGTCGGCGGCTCGGCCGGGGCGCTCGGGGTGATCGGGGTGGCCTCCCGCGCCGACGAGATCGGCGCCGGCCGCATCGACGCCATGCTCTCGGCCAAGGACGTCGCCAACCGGTTCACCGCCGAGCTCGAGCGCACCGGGGTGTGCCAGGCCGTGGTGCCGGTGTCCGGGCTGCTCGCGTTCACCGCGCGCACCCTGCGCCAGGATGAGTTCGCCGCGCTGGACAACCTCGCCGCGGTCGAGCCCGCCGAGCTGAACCGGGCGCTGCTGAGCGTGGACCGGTTCGTCCGCCCCGACCTCGACCTGCCGGTGGACGCCGCCACCCGGGCCGCGCTGCTGGACCGGTTCGGCATGTTCGGCATCCGCATCGCGATCACCGCGCTGCGCGCCGGGGTGCGCGACTCCACCGCACTGGCCGACGAACTGCTCGCGCGCAGCGGGCTGGTGGAGCTGCGCGAGGTCATCGACCAGCAGTTCGGCCAGCGTAGCGACCTGCTCAAGGCGCACACCGCGCTGCTGGCGCTGCGCCGCTTCGTGCAGGACCACCCGATCCACGCCACCGGCCGCATCCTGGCCGACATCGAGCCGCTGCTGGCCGACACCCACGCCTTCGAGGAACTGCGCCTGCTCAGCCAGTTGCGGTCGCGGCCCACCACGCTCACCGAGGACGAGATGGCCTCGCTGCGCCGGCTGATCGGCGGTTCCGGCACCGACCCGGCCAGCCGGCTCGGGCTCGGCCCGGACGCCCCCTACGACGGTCCGCGGGCGGCGTTCGCCGCCGCCCAGCGCTGGCGCCGCCGCGCCGAACACCCGCTGAACGACCCGTTCACCACCCGGGCCTGCCGGGCCGCGGTGCGCAGCGCGGAGGCGCTGGTCGCCTACTTCGCCGCCCAGCACCGCGCAGGCTCCCCGCCGCCGCGCTAACGTCCGGCCGCCGCGCACCCGGGTCGGCTCCGGCGGCGGTGCGGTCGGTGGCCGGCTCCGGTCGATCCGGCTCCGGCGGCGCCCGCGCCCGTGCCCGCCCCGGCCTTGACGTGGCCCTCGGTGGTGCTCGTCCCGGTGCCGCCGGTGCTCACCGCGCCCCGGCCGTCCCCGCCGGTGCGCACCCCGGCGCAGACGCCCCCAACCGAGTCGCCCCCGCAGCCCCCGACCGCCGATGCCGAGGCGGAATCCCCCGAAACGGCACCGGGGCGGTAGATCCGTCGGATCCACCGCCCCGGTGCGCGTAGGCGATCGGTGCTACTCGCCGCCGTCGTCCGGCACCACCGTCACCGTCTGGGTCTGCGTCTGGGTCTGGGTCTGGGTCTCGGTGACCGTGCTGACCGAGGTGCTGGTCTCCACCGACGTCGTGGTCGACACGCTCGTCGACACCGAGGTGGTCGTCGAAGTGGTGGTCGACGGCGGGTAGGTCGTCGTGGTCGTCGCGGGCGGCTGGGTGGTGGTCGGCGTCGCGGTCACCGTCACCGGCGGCGGTGCCACCCCGCCCGACTGCTGGGCCGGTGCCGTGGTGGTGGTCGGCGTCGTGGTGGTGGTCGTGGTCGACTCCGAGGACGACCCGTCCCCGGAGAACGCCTGCACCAGGCCGAAGACGATCAGCGCCAGCAGCAGCGCGCCCGCGGCCCCCAGCCCGACCAGCGCGGCCGGCTTGCGGTACCACGGCGTCGGGGGCTGCGGTGGCTCCCCGTAGCCGCCGTCCCCGTAGCCGGGCTGGTTGTAGTAGCCGGGGTCACCGCCGTAGCTGGCCGCGTAGGCGGTCGGCTGGTCGTCGGAGTAGTAGTTCGGGTCCTCAGGTCGCGCCACGGCCACCGATAGTAGAGGTCGACCACGGCCGCCCTAGG
>NZ_CALDGS010000038.1 GCF_937941905.1 uncultured Mycolicibacterium sp.
TCGATGCGGGTCTCGGCCCACAGCTGGTGGCCGAAGAAGTACGGCGAGTTCGCGCCCAGGGCCAGTTGCGGACCGGCCAGCACCTGCGCGGCGTTCCAGTTCTGCGCGAACTCCGCGGGGGAGACCTGCAGGTGCAGCTGCATGCTGGTGCACGCCGACTCCGGTGCGATCGATTCGGTCTGCAGGGTGAGCCGCTCCGGACCGGCGATGTCGATGAGGATGTCCTCGCCGCGGGCGGTGAAGATCGAGTCGTTGAGCGCCCGGTAGCGGGTCGACTCGCTCATCCAGTTCGCGTCGAGGTGCTCGGGCATCAGCGTGGGCAGGATGCCGATCATCACGATGTGGGCCCCGCGTTCGCCGGCCTTGGCCTCCGCGGCGTTGAGGCTGACCCGGATGTCGCGCTCCAACTGCAGTGCGGCGTCGCCGGGCAGCGGGCGCGGCGGCACGTTGAATTCGATGTTGTAGGCGCCCAATTCGGTCTGGTAGGCCGGGTCGGCGATGGACGCCAGCACCTCCCGGTTGGTCATCGCCGGCTGGTAGTCGGCGTCGACGAGGTTGCACTCGATCTCCATGCCGGTCAGCGGCCGGTCGAAGTCGAAACTGGACTGGGCCAGCATCGTCTCGAACACGTCGAGGCACAGCGCCACCTTGCGGCGGTACTCGCGGCGTTGCGCGTGGCTGAACTCGGTGGCCCTGACTTCCTCGCCCACATCGCCGATGGAACAGCGTCGGTGCGGTGCGCGCAAGCAGAATGGCTGGAATGAGGTGGTGGCGAGCGACCCGATTCGTCCGCCGGACACCGGCGTGTCGGCGTGCAGACACGGTCGCTCGCGAGGGTGGTGGTGGGGAGGCGGACCAGGGCGGGCTGGAACAGGTCGCCGGTGCCGACCGGATCCCCGCGCTCACCGGGGTGCGGGCGGTGGCGGCGATGCTGGTGATGGGCACCCACGCCGCCTACGCCACCGGGCTCACCCCGCGCGGCTACCCCGGGCTGCTCGCCGCCCGGATGGACCTCGGCGTCGCCGTCTTCTTCGTGCTGTCCGGGTTCCTGCTCTTCGGGCCGTGGGTGCGCGCCGCCGTCGGCGCCGGAACCGTCTCGGTGCGCCGCTACGCCCGCAACCGGGTGCGCCGCATCATGCCCGCATACCTGCTCACCGTGGCCGCCGCCTACGCCGTCTACGAGATCCGGCCCATCGAACCGAATCCCGGTCACAGCTGGGCCGGGCTGCTGCGCAACCTCACCCTCACCCAGATCTACGGCGACGGCTGGGCCCACCAGGGCCTGACCCAGATGTGGAGCCTGGCGGTGGAGGTCGCCTTCTACGCGGTGCTGCCGGTGCTGGCCCGGCTGCTGCTGCCCGGCCGGGCGACGGTGGGGCTGGTGGTGCTCGGCGCGGTGAGCCCGGCGTGGGTGGTGGCGCTGCACACCACCGGCCTGCTGCCGCACAGCGCCGGGCTGTGGCTGCCGCACTACCTGGTCTGGTTCGTCGGTGGCATGGCACTGGCGGTGGCGGCGGTCCGCGGCGGGCGCTGCTACGCCGCCGTCGCCGTGCCGGTCGCGCTCGTCGGCTACCTGATCATCGCCACCCCGATCGCCGGGCACGTGCTCGCCCCGGCGCTGAGCCTCACCGAGGACCTGGTCAGAACCCTCGGCTACGCGGCGATCGCCACCCTGCTGGTCGCCCCGGCCGCCCTCGCCGACCGCGGTCTGTACACCCGGGCGCTGGCCTGTCGGCCGATGGTGTGGCTCGGCGAGATCTCCTACGAGCTGTTCCTGGTGCACGTGGTGGTCATGGAGGTGGCGATGACCAGCGTGCTGCGCTGGCCGATCTTCACCGGGTCGGCGCCGGTGCTGTTCGCGGTCACGCTGGCGCTGAGCGTGCCCGTCGCGTGGGGACTGCACCGGCTGACCCGGCCGCGCAGGGCATGATGACGACGTCCCGCCGAACCGGAGGAGGAGCTGTGGCCGAATTCGTCGCCGCTATCGACCAGGGCACCACCAACACCCGCTGCATGATCTTCGATCGCAGCGGTACCGAGATCGGCCGGCACCAGCTCGAGCACCAGCAGATCCTGCCCGACGCCGGCTGGGTCGAGCACGATCCGGTCGAGATCTGGGAGCGCACCGCGTCGGTGGTCATCTCGGCGCTGAACAAGACCAACCTCACCCCGGCCGATCTGGCCGCCGTCGGCATCACCAACCAGCGCGAGACCACCCTGGTGTGGAACCGGCGCACCGGCCGGCCCTACGCCAACGCCATCGTCTGGCAGGACACCCGCACCGACCGCATCGCCGCGGCGCTCGAGCGCGACGGGCGCGGCGAGGTCATCCGGCGCAAGGCCGGGCTGCCGCCGGCCACCTACTTCTCCGGCGGCAAGCTGCAGTGGCTGCTGGAGAACGTCGACGGGCTGCGCCGCGACGCCGAGAACGGCGACGCGCTGTTCGGCACCCCGGACAGCTGGCTGCTGTGGAACCTCACCGGCGGCACCCGCGGCGGCGTGCACGCCACCGACGTCACCAACGCCAGCCGCACCATGCTGATGAACCTCGAGACCCTGGACTGGGACGACGAGCTGCTGTCCTTCTTCGGCATCCCGCGCCGGATGCTGCCGGAGATCCGGCCGTCGTCGGTGCCGCAGGGCTACGGGGTGACCCACGCCGACGGGCCGATGCGCGGCGAGGTGCCGATCACCGCCATCCTCGGTGACCAGCAGGCCGCCATGGTGGGGCAGGTGTGCCTGTCGCCGGGGGAGGCCAAGAACACCTACGGCACCGGGAACTTCCTGCTGCTCAACACCGGTGAGAAGATCGTGCGCTCCGCCAACGGGCTGCTCACCACCGTCTGCTACCAGTTCGCCGCGCAGGACGGCACGCCGGCCAAACCCGTCTACGCCCTTGAGGGTTCGATCGCGGTGACCGGCTCGGCGGTGCAGTGGCTGCGCGACCAGCTCGGCATCATCAGCGGCGCGGCGCAGAGCGAGGCGCTGGCCCGGCAGGTGCCCGACAACGGCGGGGTGTACTTCGTGCCCGCGTTCTCCGGGTTGTTCGCGCCGTACTGGCGCTCCGACGCGCGCGGGGCGATCGTGGGGCTGTCGCGGTTCAACACCAACGCCCACATCGCCCGCGCCACGCTGGAGGCGATCTGCTACCAGAGCCGCGACGTCGTCGAGGCGATGGAGGCCGACTCCGGGGTGCGCCTGGAGGTGCTCAAGGTCGACGGCGGCATCACCGCCAACGAGTTGTGCATGCAGATCCAGGCCGATGTGCTCGGCGTGGACGTGGTCAAACCGGTCGTCGCCGAGACCACCGCGCTCGGCGCCGCCTACGCCGCCGGGCTGGCGGTCGGGTTCTGGGCCGGCACCGACGACCTGCGCGCCAACTGGCAGGAGGACAAGCGCTGGCACCCGCAGTGGACCGCCGAGCAGCGCAAGGCCGGTTACGCCGGCTGGCGCAAGGCCGTCCAGCGCACCCTGGACTGGGTCGAGGTGAACTGAGCCGGGTGGACTAGCGGTCCGGCAGCTGCTCGAGGGCCCAGTGGGCCCAGCCGGCCTCCATCTCGGCCGCCCGCAGCCCGTACT
Organism: uncultured Mycolicibacterium sp.; assembly: GCF_937941905.1. Taxonomy (GTDB): domain Bacteria; phylum Actinomycetota; class Actinomycetes; order Mycobacteriales; family Mycobacteriaceae; genus Mycobacterium. The sequence goes on from NZ_CALDGS010000038.1 coordinate 3,580, forward strand.
CGAGCGCGGCCCGGCTGTAGAAGTCGGCCTCGGTGTCCTTGCCCCACGGCACGCTGTCGCGGATCCGGGTGAACCGCCGCAGCTCGGCCTCGGCGTGCTCGGCCAGGGCGGTCAGCTGGGCGCGGGCCTGCTCGACCGGCAGTTCGCCGAGCAGGAACACCCGCAGCAGCCGGGGGCTGCGGTGCGGCGGGTCGCCGCTCGGATCGGCCAGCCAGCGCAGCAGCTCGGCCCGGCCGGCGGCGGTGATGCGGTACTCCTTGCGGCCGCGCGCCCCGACCGCGCTCACCTCGATCAGCCCGGCCGCGGCCAGCTTGTTCAGCTCGGCGTAGAGCTGGCTCTGGGTGGCCGGCCACACGTTGGCCATCGACTGCTCGAACCGTCGGAGCAGGTCGTAGCCGCTGCCGGGGCGGCGGGCGAGCAGGCCGAGCGCGGCCATCCGCAGACTCATGCGGCGATCCTAGACCGACCTGTCAGCACCGGACGGTCCGACACCAGACGGTCCACTATTGACATGTCAGAATTGGAATGTCATCGTTCTGGGTAACCCCAACCCATCCCGGGAGGTGACCACCATGACCGACTCGACCGCCCTGCCCCAGGCCGGCGCCGACGGTTTCCATCTGCGGGGCAACTACGCGCCTGTGCCCGACGAGCTCACCGCCTTCGACCTGCCGGTCGAGGGTGCCATCCCGCCCGAGCTGGACGGCTGGTACCTGCGCAACGGCCCCAACCCGCGGCAGGCGACCGCGCACTGGTTCGTCGGCGACGGGATGATCCACGGCGTGCGCATCGAGAACGGCCGCGCCGCCTGGTACCGCAACCGCTGGGTGCGCACCGAGAGCTTCACCGACCCCCGGCCGCTCTACAACCCCGACGGCACCCGCAACCTGCACGTCAGCGTGGCCAACACGCACGTGGTCAACCACGCCGGCAGGACCCTGGCGCTGGTGGAGTCCTCACTGCCCTACCAGATCACCAACGACCTGCAGACCGTCGGCGTCTACGACTTCGGCGGCAAACTGGTCGACTCGATGACCGCCCACCCGAAGATCTGCCCGGTCACCGGGGAACTGCACTTCTTCGGCTACGGCAGCCTCTTCGCCCCGCACGTCACCTACCACCGCGCCGACGCCGCCGGCGAACTCGCCGTCAACCGGCCGCTGGACGTGCCCGGGCTGACGATGATGCACGACTTCGCGCTCACCGCCCACCACGTCGTGTTCCTGGACCTGCCGATCGTGTTCGACCTCGATCTGGCCGTGTCCGGAGCCGGCATGCCCTACCGGTGGAGCGACGACTACGGCGCCCGGCTCGGGGTGCTGCGCCGCGACGACCCGTTCGGCGAGGTGCGCTGGTTCGATATCGACCCGTGTTACGTCTTCCACGTCGCCAACGCCCACGACGACGGCGACCGGATCGTGCTCACCGCCGTGCGCTACCGCGAACTGTGGCGCCACAACGGCAATTTCGACGAGCCCGGACTGCTCTGGCGCTGGACCGTCGACCTGGCCGCCGGCACCGTCGAGGAGCGTCAGCTCGACGACCGGCCGGTGGAGTTCCCGCGCATCGACGACCGCCGCACCGGCCTGCCCGCCCGCTACGCGGTCACCGTCGGCGGTGACCGGCTCATCCGCTACGACCTGAACACCGGTGCGGCCGAGGAACACCGGTTCGGCACCGACGCCGCGCCGGGCGGGCCGGGCGAGGCGGTGTTCGTCCCCGCCCCGGGCAGCGCCGACGAGTCCGCCGGCTGGTACCTCGGCTACGTCTACGACAAGGCCCGCGACGGCAGCGATCTGGTCATCCTGGACGCCGCCGACTTCACCGGGGAACCCGTGGCGAGAATCCGGCTCCCGCAACGCGTCCCGTACGGCTTTCACGGGAACTGGATTTCCGCCGCCTAGGCGGGCGGGGCGAACCCGGACGGCGGGCCCGGCGGCGGATACCAGCCCGCCGGCGGGGTCTGCGGGCGCAGCCGGGCCAGTTCGCGCCGGTGCCGCTCGGCCAGCACCGCCGCGAGCATCCGCTCCGGGTGCACCCCCGGCGGTGGCGGCGGGGCGATCCGCGCCGCCACCTCCGCGGCGATCCGGTAACCCAGCTGCGCCCGCACCGGAGGGGTCAACTGCGTTGCCCGGGAAAGGAACTGGCGGGCCCGCTCGGTCAGCTCGGGGGACAGCCCGGACAGCTGCAACGAGGCGGCCCACCAGGCCAGCTCCGGCGGCATCGGCGGCGGCGGGCCGAGCCTGGCCGCGCGCTCGCTGATCACCACGGTCCCGGCGAAGTAGTCCCCGATCCGTTTGCCCCGCCCGGACAACAGGCTGCAGATCACCGCCGGCGCGCCGGTGAACATCCACAACTCGAGCACCCCGGCCAGCGCGCGAAACAGCGCCTGGCGGAACCGTTCCGGCCCGCCGTCGTCGGAGACCACCCGCAGCCCCAGGGCCAGCTTGCCCAGCGAGCGGCCCCGGGTGGCGGTCTCGAAGACGACCGGATACCCGACCAGCACCAGGACGGTGAAGATCACCAGGATCGCCGCCGCCAGCGCCGGATCCACGTCCTCGGCCGCCACGGCCCACAGCACCAGGCCCAGCACATAGCCGACGAACATCGCGATGAGATCGACCAGCGCGGCCGCCGCGCGCACCGGCAGCTGCGCGATCTGGACATCGAGCACCACGGCGTCGCCGGTGACGACCTGATCGGACTGCAGGGCCATAACGCCCCACGCTACTAGGATCGGCGTCGTGGATGTCGACGCGTTCGTGCTGGCCCACCGACCGACCTGGGACCGGCTCGAGCAGCTGGTCCGCCGGCGCCGCGACCTCACCGGTGCCGAGGTCGACGAACTGGTCGACCTCTACCAGCGGGTGTCGACCCACCTGTCCATGGTGCGCAGCGCCGCCGGGGACCCGGTGCTGGTCGGACGGCTCTCCGGGCTGGTCGCCCGCGCCCGCTCCGCCGTCACCGGCGCGCACGCCCCGCTGTGGAGCGAGTTCGCCCGGTTCTGGACGGTGTCCTTCCCTGTGGTCGCCTACCGCTGCCGCTGGTGGTGGCTGGGCTCGGCGGTGGCGTTCACGATCCTGGCCACGCTCATCACGATCTGGGTGGCCGGCAGCCCCGAGGTGCGCGCCACGCTCGGCACCCCCGCCGAGATCCAGCAACTCGTCGAGCACGACTTCGCCGACTACTACCGCGAGAACCCGGCCGGGTCGTTCGCGCTGCGGGTGTGGACCAACAACGCCTGGGTGGCCGCGCAGTGCATCGGCTTCGCGGTGCTGCTGGGCATCCCGATCCCCTGGGTGCTGGCGAACAACGCACTCAACGTCGGGCTGTCGGGCGGGCTGATGTTCGCCGCCGGCCGCGGCGACGTCTTCCTCGGGCTGATCACCCCGCACGGCCTGCTCGAGCTCACCGCGGTGTTCCTGGCCGCGGCGGCCGGCATGCGGCTGGGCTGGTCGGTGATCGCGCCGGGCGACCGGCCACGCGTGCAGGTGCTGGCCGAACAGGGCCGGGCGGTGGTGTCGGTGGCCATCGGACTCGTCGCGGTGCTGCTGGTCGCCGGGCTGATCGAGGCACTGGTCACCCCCTCGCCGCTGCCCACCGCCGCCCGCATCGGCATCGGCGTGCTCGCCGAGATCGCCTTCCTGGCCTACGTCATCGGCTTCGGCCGCCGCGCCGAACGGGCCGGGGAGACCGGCGACATCGCCGACGCCCCGGACACCGTGCCCACCGCCTGAGCCGGGTCGGCTAGAGCCGGCCGGCCGCCTTCATCGCCAGGTAGTGGTCGGCCAGGGCCGGCGCCAGCTCCTCCGGCGGGGCGTCCACCACGTCCACCCCGGCCCGGCGCAGCCGGGCCGCGATCGCGCGCCGCTCGTTGCGGGACCGCTCCGCCGCGGCCGCGTCGTAGACCGCCGCCGCGTCCGAACGGCCCGTCGCCAGCTCGTCGACCCGCGGATCGGCCACCGCCGCCACCAGCACCTGGTGCCGCTCGGTGAGCCGGCCGAGCACCCCCATCAGGCCCTCGTCCAGCGCCGAGGCGTTCAACTCGGTCAACAGCACCACCAGCGCCCGCCGGCGCACCCGCTGCAGCACCTCCGAGACCAGCCCCGGGGCGTTGAACTCCACCAGCGCGGGCTCCAGCGGCGCCATCGCCGTCACCAGCTCCGGCAGCACCGCGGAGCGCGACGCCCCGAACACCGCCGCCCGCAGCCGGCGGTCATGAGCCAGGAAATCGACGTGGTCACCGGCCCGCGACGCCAGCGCGGCCAGCAGCAGCGCGGCGTCCATCATCCAGTCCAGCCGCGGCCAGCCCGGCCGCGCCGCCCCCGGCGGGGCCGTCGGGTCGGCGCCCACCCGGCCCGCGGCGGTGCGGCCGGTGTCGAGCACGATCACCACCCGCCGGTCCCGCTCCGGCCGCCAGGTCCGCACCACCACATCGCCGCGCCGCGCGGTCGCCCGCCAGTCGATGGAGCGCACGTCGTCGCCGACGACGTACTCGCGCAGCGAGTCGAACTCGGTGCCCTGCCCGCGGATCAGCACCGGCACGCTGCCGTCGAGATCCCGCAGCCGGGCCAACCGGGACGGCAGGTGCTTGCGGGACAGGAACGGCGGCAGCACCCGCACGGTGCCGGGCACCGGTACCGACCGCTGCCGGCCGGCCAGTCCGAGCGGGCCGACCGAGCGCACCGTCACCGCCGCGGCGGCCTGATCGCCGCGCCGCACCGGCCGCAGCGTGGTCACCACCCGCGCCCGGCCGCCGGGGGCGAGATCGACGGTGTGTGCGCGCGGTTCGGCCGCCGCGCTCGGCGGCCAGGCGTCCCGCAGCAGACCCCGCACCCGGCGCCGGCCGGTGTTGGCCACCTCCAGGACGGCCGGCACCGGCTGCCCGAGGCGGGCCGCCGTCGGCCCCGACCGGGACAGCCGCAGCGCCCGCGGGCTGCCGGCCAGCGTCACGTCGACGACGACGGCCACCGCCAGCCCGGCCAGCAGCAGCACGAAGACGGTTGCAGGCCAAGGGAACACCGCGATCGGCAGAACGCCGATCAGCGCGACGAGCCCGGTGCGGCCGGTGAGCACCACGACGGCGTCACCTACCGGGGCACCGGGACCGACGCCAGGATGCCCTCCAGCACCCCGTCGGCGTCCGCGCCCTCCAGTTGCGCCTCCGGACGCAGCACGATGCGGTGCCGCAGCGTCGCGCGGGCCATCGCCTTCACATCGTCGGGGGTGACGTAGTTGCGCCCGGACAGCCACGCCCACGCCCGCGAGGTGGCCAGCAGCGCGGTCGCACCGCGCGGCGACACCCCCAGCTGCAGCGCCGGCGAATGCCGGGTCGCGCCGACGAGATCGACGATGTAGCCCAGCACCTCGTTGCCGACCAGCACCCGGCGCACCGCGTCGCGGCCCGCCGCCAGCTCGGCCGGCCCGGCCACCGGCCGCACCGCCGACAGGTCACGCGGATCGAAGCCCTGCGCGTGGCGGGCCAGGATCGCGATCTCCTGGTCCCGCGGCGGCAGCGGCACGTTGAGCTTGAGCAGGAACCGGTCCAGCTGGGCCTCGGGCAGCTGGTAGGTGCCCTCGTACTCGATCGGGTTCTGGGTGGCCGCGACGATGAACGGGTCCGGCAGCGGCCGGGGCTCGCCCTCGACGCTGACCTGCCGCTCCTCCATCGCCTCCAGCAGGGCGGCCTGGGTCTTCGGTGGGGTGCGGTTGATCTCGTCGGCCAGCAGCAGATTCGTGAACACCGGGCCGGGCCGGAACTCGAACTCGGCGGTGCGCGCGTCGTAGACCAGCGACCCGGTCACGTCACCGGGCATCAGGTCCGGGGTGAACTGCAGCCGTTTGAAGTCCAGTCGCAGCGCGGCGGCCAGGGTGCGCACCAGCAGGGTCTTGGCCACGCCGGGCACCCCCTCGAGCAACACGTGGCCGCGGCAGAGCAGGGCGATCACCAGGCCGCTGACCACGGCGTCCTGGCCCACCACGGCTTTGCCGATCTCGCTGCGCAGCGCCAGCAGGGCGGTGCGCGCCGACTCGGCGCCGGCCTCCGGGGTCGGTTCTGCGGACTGCGTCACGACTGTGCGACCTGCCTTTCGATGTCGTCGAGCACACGGGCGAGGGTGACCAGATCGTCGTCGCTCTCCGGCGGCGGACCATACAGCACGCGGCCGACCTCGTCGGGACGGTGACCGCAGCGCGCCGCGACCGCGGCGACCACCGCGGGCGGCGGGGCCGCCGGGCCGAGCCCCAGCCGCGGCACCAGCCGGTGCAGGGCGGCGGTCCGCAACGCCTCGGCCGCCCGGTCCCGGGCCCGCCGCGACCGGTACAGCCGGCCCCGGCCCTCCACCGTCTCGGAGGCCCGCACCACGACCGGCAGTCGCTCGGCCACCAGCGGCCCGAGGCGGCGACCCTGCCAGACCGCGACCAGCACCACCACGACCACCAGCTGCAGCACGATCCAGCCGACCCGGTCCGGGATGAGTTCGGTCAGCGTGGCGTCGCCCGGCCCGCGCCCCGCCTCGGGCTGCTGCGGGGCGTACCAGACCAGCCGCGGCCGGGCCCCGGCCAGGTTCATCGCCAGCGCGGCGTTGCCCTCCTCGGTCAGCGCGGCGTTGGTCAGGAACCCGCCGCTGCCGAGCACCGTGACGGTGCGCCCGCCGTCGCGGTAGCGCACCACGGCACCGCCGTAGCACCGGGTGACCTCGGTGCCGCCGACGGGCAGATAGGTCTCGGCGCCGCCGAGCCGCGCCGTGCCGGCGCGCACCGCCGCGGGCAGGTCGCACTCCGGCTCGGGACGCACCCGGCCGTGGGTGTCGCGGCGGATGCGCGGGGTCAGTTCGGTGCGGGCCGCGGTGTCCGGCTCCACGACGAGCAGATCCCCCGGCAGCTCGCGCAGTTCGCGCAGGTGCTCCTCGGTCATGAAGAAGGTGTGCGCGACCAGGATCTGGCCGTCGGCGCGGGCCGCCCGGCGCACGTCGTCGAAGGTCTCGGCGGCGACGACGTCGACCCCGTGCTCGCGCAGCAGCGTCACCAGGGCGTGCGCCCCCCGCGGGGTGGTCGCCTCCGGGTCCAGCGGGCCGCCCGGGCGGGTGGCGGTCAGCAGTGCGGTCAGCGTCGCGACCGCGCCCAGTGCCAGCAGCGCGGCCGCCACCCAGGCGGCGGTGCGCCACCGCGAGGCGGACCGGGCGCGGGTTGCGGTGTCGGTGTTCACCGGGGCTGCCCCCAGCCGTCCGGCCCGGCCGGCACCGCCGGCCGGGCGCGCAGCCGGTCGTCGAGCGCGGCCACCAGCCGGTAGCCCTCGGCGGTGCCCGGCCGCTGCCCGTACGCGACGTCGTTGAACACCGTTGCGGCCGCTGCAAACTCGCCGGCCAGTCGGGGCAGTACCGCACCGGCGTCGCGGGCCAGCTCGGTGGCGGTGCGGCCGGGCGCCGGCGGGAGCAGGCCGGACTCCTCCAGGTCGCGGGCCACCGCGCGCAGCCGGTGCCGGATCGCGGCGGCCCAGTCGCCGGCGGCGGCGTGCTGCTCGGCGGTGGCACGGTGCTCGGCGGCGGTCAGTTCGTGGTGCCCGAACAGCGGTGCCCCGGAACGGTTGGTGCGCATGGTGCGCCGCGCGATGCGCACCGCCGCCACCACGCCCGCGGCCAGCACCAACAGCAGCACCGTCAGCGTCACCCAGCCGCCCGGGAACGCGGTGTCGCCGTAGGCGATGCGCTGCAGCAGCGCGTCGAACCAGGCCTGCAGCCGCTCCATCCACGATCCGCGCTCGTAGATCGGCTTGGCCAGCTCGGCCTCGGCGGCCTCGCGCGCCGCATCGCGGTCGATCTCCACGGTGCCCATGCTCACACGGTTCGGGTCAGCCACAACTGGTCGGTGGATGCCGCCGGGCCCGTCGCGCCGGACAACAGCACCAGGTCGAACGCCTCGGCCCGGATGCGCCGGTCGGTGTAGAGCAGCACCGTCACCCCGGCGGCGAACGGGGCGGTGATGATCTGGCCGATGGCACCGCCGACGGTGGTGATCGCCAGCGACACCACCGCGGCCGTCGCCGACGGGTTGTCGCCGGCGACGACCACCGCCGCGACCACGGCGAACGGCACCGCGACCGCCGTCGAGATCAGCCCGGCCACCACCGAGGCGAGCAGCCGGATGCCCAGCACCCGCCAGAAGTCGTTGCGCACCAGGGCATAGGAGCGTCGGACCGCCTCCACGATGCCGAGCCGTTCCAGCACGATCAGCGGCGGGACGAAACTCAGCACGGTCAGGACCCAGGCCAGCAGCACCAGCGCGCCGATGCCGAGCAGCAGGGCGAACAGGAACCCGCCGACCGGGCCGGTGGCCGCCACCGCGACGATCACCAGCAGCGCGGACGCGATCAGCACCGCGGCGCCGGCGAGGGCTGCCAGCACGGAGAACCCGATGAGCGTCCACAGCCGGCCGCGCAGCCGGTCCCAGGCCTCGCGGGCGGTGATCGGCGCGCCGAACACGGCCCGGCCCACCACCACGGTCAGCATGCCGCTGAGCACCAGCGAGGAGAACCAGGTGGCCAGCCCGCTGACCCCGTTGGTCCAGGCCATCGTGCCCATCGAGCTGTCGGCGAGCTCGTCGTTTCGCGCGTACGCGGTCAACTCGCCGGTCACCGACAGCGGCACCGCCTCCACCAGCAGCACCAGCAGTTGGGTGACCAGCACGACCGCCGTGGTCAGGCCCAGCGTCACCTTGGGGTTGGCCCGGATGTAGGCCACCGCCGCGTTGAAGATCTCGGCCAGCGTCAGCGGCCGCAGCGGGATGATCCCCGGGCGCGGTGCGGCAGCCGGGTCGGGCCGGCCGAACCCCGGCGCCGCGCCGTAGCCGGGCGGCGGGGGCGGGTAGCCCGGTGTCCCGTAGCCCGGCGGGGGCGGGGGGTAGCCCGGCGGAGCCCCGTATCCGGGGGGTGGTCCGTAGCCAGGTGGTGGCCCGTACCCGGGGGGTGGTCCGTAGCCAGGTGGTGGCCCGTACCCGGGTGGGGGCGGCGGATAGCCACCGGTGGGTCCGTAGCCCGGATAGCCGGGCATCGGCGGGTACCCCGGCGGAACCGGGCCGGGTCGGCCCGACGCGAACGGCGGCGGGCCCGGCGCATCGGACCCGTCGGGGTCGTTGGTCATGACACCCATCCTGTCGAGCACCGCCGGAATTGACAACGAGGCCCCGGCGGCGCGCGGTCGGCGGGTAGTCCCGGTTTGCCCGGGCCGGGGCCGGGCTACCCGGTGCGCATGACCCGATTCGGCTACACCCTCATGACCGAACAGAGCGGGCCGAAAGCGCTTGTCGGCTACGCCGTCTCGGCCGAACGGGCGGGCTTCGACCTCGCGGTGTGCAGCGACCACTACTCGCCCTGGCTGGCCGCGCAGGGCCACGCCCCGAACGCCTGGCCGGTGCTGGGCGCCGTCGCGCACGCCACCGAGCGAATGGAACTGTTCAGCTACGTCACCTGCCCCACCATGCGCTACCACCCGGCGGTGGTGGCCCAGCAGGCCGCCACCGTGCAGATCCTGGCCGACGGGCGCTTCACCCTCGGCCTGGGCAGCGGCGAGAACCTCAACGAGCACGTCGTCGGCCGTGGTTGGCCCACCGTGGCGCGCCGCCACGACATGCTGCGCGAGGCGATCGAGATCATCCGGGCGTTGTTCACCGGCGAGCTCGTCGACTACCAGGGCAGCTTCTTCCAGATCGACTCGGCCCGGCTGTGGGACCTGCCCGAGGTGCCGGTCGCCATCGCCGCGGCGGTGTCGGGGGAGCGCTCGGTGGGCATGTTCAGCCCGCTGGCCGACCACCTCATCGCCGTCGAGCCGGACCGGGCCGTCGTCGAGGCCTGGCACCGGCACCGCCGCGGCAGCGGCCTGCCCGTCGACATCAGGGTGATCGGTCAGCTGCCGATCTGCTGGGACCCCGACCGCGACGCCGCGCTGGCCCGCGCCCACGAACAGTTCCGCTGGTTCGCCGGCGGCTGGGCCGTCAACGCCGACCTGCCCACCCCGGCCGGGTTCGCCGGCGCCACCCGGTTCGTCCGGCCCGAGGACACCGCCGAGGCCATCCCGTGCGGCCCGGACCTCGACGCGATCGTGGCGGCCGCGGCCGCCTACCGCGACGCCGGGTTCACCGACATCGCCCTGGTCCAGGTGGGCGACGAGGGGCAGCAGCGGTTCCTCGAGGAGGCCGCCGGGCCACTGCTGCGCCGGCTGCGTGCCGAGCTGGGCTGACGTTTGGGCGGGCCCTGCCCGGGTATCCGGCGCCGACCGACCACAAACGACAACAGCCCACGGGAGGGTCGATGTTCATTCACAACAAGGATCTGCAGTTCGAGGTCCGGGTCGACCGGCCCGACCCCCGGTTCGCCACCCTGCTGCAGGAGCAGTTCGGCGGCGCCAACGGCGAACTCAAGGCCGCCATGCAGTACTTCACCCAGGCGTTCGTGCTGCGCCAGAAGAACCCCAAGATGTACGACCTGTTCATGGACATCGCCACCGAGGAGTTCAGCCACCTCGAAATCGTCGGGTCGATGATCACGATGCTGCTCGACGGCCTCAACGACGACCTCAAGCAGGCCAACGAGCGCTGTGACTGGATGCCGGCGGTCTCCGGGGGCGGGCGCGACGACATCATCCACTCGGTGGCGGTCAACCCGCTGTTCTTCACCCTCACCGGCGGCGGGCCGGACGTGAAGGACTCCGCCGGGGTGCCGTGGCAGGGCACGTTCGTCAACGCCAACGGCGATCCGGCGGTGGACCTGCGCAGCAACCTGGCCGCCGAGTCGCGCGCCAAGGTGGTCTACGAATACCTCAAGCAGTTCACCGACGACCCGGGCGTGCAGGACACGTTGACGTTCCTGATGACCCGCGAGATCGCGCACTTCCAGCAGTTCACCGCAGCGCTCAACGAGTTGCCGGTGAACTTCCCGCCCGGCCAACTGCCCGGCGACGACCGCTTCCAGAACGTGGCGTTCAACATGAGCAACGGTCACGGGTCGGCGCGCGGACCGTGGAACGAGGGGCAGGGGCCGTGGCCCGAGGGGATGTCATGGGACTACGTGGAGAAGCCCGAACAGCAGTGGCTCGGCGGCACCGGGCGGGAGAACAAGGGTGCCGAGCGCTGCCCGGACGGCCGGCCCGCGGTGCAGGGCGAGAAGCCGTTCACCCACGAACACCACCTGCCCGCAACCTGATCGACGCCACCCAACGCAACGGGGCCGGTACCACCGCGGTGGCGCCGGCCCCGTCCCGTTGCGGATGAGTGGGGGCTAGCGGATCTGCGGATCGGGCGGGTTCTTGCGGTGCCGGCCGGAGATCCGGTCGCGCACATGGTCGACAGCCCCGGCCACGGTGCCCATCGTCAGCTGCGCGGCCCCGCCGGGCGGGGTGTTCGGGTGCGGCCGGGTCGGCGCGACTTCCTTCGCCTTGAGCAGATTCTCGCCGATCTCCTCGAGCCGGGCCGGGTCGACGGCGGCGCGCACCCGGGGCCACACCACGTCCTGCTCGAACCGGATGTGCTCGCGCGCGAGCTGCACGAACTCCTGCAGCGCGGCGTGGTAGGCGGGTTCACCCGGGCTGCCCTCGTCCAGCCGCTGCAACAGCTGCTTGCCCAGCTGCTCCTGCTCGACCGCGTGGTCGGCGAGCGCGTCGCCGTCGTCGAGCGCGCGGCGCACCTCCGGCCAGAACAGCTGTTCCTCGATGGCCTCATGCCTGGACTCGGCGATGACCAGGTTGGTCACCAGGGTGTCCAGGCCCTCGGTGGCCGGGCCCGGCCGGGCCGGGGCGTCCTCGAGCACCTCCAGCATGCCCAGCACGGCCTCGTGGTCCTGTCGCAGAAATGTCAACGCATCCATGGCGGGCGCATACCCGGGCGGGTGGGGTTGAAACGGGCGCCCGCCGGGTAGCCAGCCGCAAACGACACGAAAGGGCGTGCCATGCCGAAAGGTCAGGGAATCTACCGCGACGAGGAACCCCTCGCCGACGAGCAGAAGAAGGGCGGCCGGCCCGGGCCGACCGACCAGGGCCGGGAGGGCGGGATGGCCACCCGCGAGCTCGCGCCCGACGTCGCCGAACCCGGTGCGGAACCGACCGCCTGACGAGGGGCGGCGTCAGTCGGCGTGGCGGCCCTCCCGGCTGCGCCGGTAGGCCGCCCGCCGCAGCCCGGCCAGCCATCCCGGCCCCGGCGCGACGCCCGGCGCGGAGTGCAGCACCGGGTCGAACGCCACGTCGCCGTCGGTGACCGGCCGCATCACGGTCAGCCGGGCCAGCGGGGTGAACGGCCGCGCCCCGGGCGCCTGCTCGATCGCGAAGACGAGGTGCCCGTGCCGCAGGGCGCGTTCCACCCCCGCCACCGACAGTCCGCGACCCGCGTCGGTGACCAGTCGGGCGCGCAACCACCACCAGAGGCCGTCGTAACCCAGCGGCATCAGCGTGGAGAACACCGTGCCCGTCCAGCGGGCCGCCGGAGCCGGCGCCAGCCGGCCGACGCACGACGCCAGCAGCACGTCCCAGGGTCGCCCGTCGACCGTCGCACGCCAGGCCAGCCCGGCCACGTCCGGCAGCGATCCGGGCAGTCCGACGCCCTTGGAGAGCCGGACCGGCACCGGGCCCGACGGCAGCGGCAGGCCGACCCCCTCGGGCGCCACCCGGTCCAGCCAACCCTCCGCCACCAGCCCGGCCGGGTGGAACAGCCGCGCACCGCGCAGCGCCGCGCCCAGCCGGACCGGCAGCGCGGCGAGATCGGAGACGCTCATCGGACCCGCATGCCCGCCGGCCGGCCGGAGCAAACCCGCTGCGGTGTTTCGGTCCCGGGCGAATCGGGCAATAGGGAAGCCAAGGGGCGCGGATTCCCGCCCCCAGATCTTTCCCGAAAGGGCTGACGTGACCACTGCCCAACCCCGCACCCTGCCGGCCGCACCGGCCGGCGTGTACGCCCCGCAGCACGACTCCCACCTCCTCGTCGGCGCCCTGACCGCCGCCGGGCTGGCCCCCGGGCGGCGGGTGGTCGATCTGTGCACCGGCAGCGGCGTGGTGGCCGTCGAGGCCGCCGCGCTCGGCGCCACCGAGGTGCTGGCCTTCGACATCAGCCCGGCCGCGGTGCGGTGCGCCCGCGCCAACGCCGCCTCCGCCGGCGTGGACGTGCAGGTGCACCTCGGCTCCTGGGCGCGGGCCGTGGAGTTCGGGCCCTACGACACCGTGGTGTGCAACCCGCCCTACGTGCCGCACGCCGACGGCGACGGCAGCGAGGCGATCGGCCCGCAGGCCGGCCCGCCCCGCGCCTTCGACGCCGGCGAGAACGGCCGACTGGTGCTCGACCCGCTGTGCGCGACCGCGCCCCGGCTGCTGCGCCGCGGCGGCACGCTGCTGGTGGTGCACTCGGAGTTCTCCGGCGTCGACGCCACGCTGGCCGCTCTGCGCGGAGCCGGCATGGACGCCGAAGTGGTTGCCGAGCAGTGGATTCCGTTCGGTCCGGTGCTCACCGCGCGGGCCGGGTGGCTGGAGCGCACCGGCCGGCTGGAACCGGGCCGGCGCACCGAGCGGCTCGTCGTCGTCCGGGCCGACGCCCGATGAGCGGATTCCCGATGCACGACAGCGGGGAGCGCGAACCGCGGACCGTGCGGCTGGTGCCCAACGGCCCGGTGCTCGTGCAGGGTCCGGTGCGCGTCGAACTGCCCGATGGCAGCGTCGTGGAGTCGGACCGCTTCATGGTCGCGCTGTGCACCTGCCGGCGTAGCCGCACCTATCCCTGGTGCGACACCAGCCACCGGCGCCGGCGCCGGCCGGAACCGGCCGACTCAGTCGAGCGGCAGCCGTAGCGAGCAGCGACCGGCCGTCCAGGCGGCCGTCAACCGGTCCGCCAACCGGTCCTCGACCAGGGCGAACGCCCGCATCCCGAACACCACATCCGGCTCCAGCCGGGGCTCGCGCGCGAGCAGATCGCCCACCACGTCGGCACGCACCACCTGCTCGTGCACCGCGTCGGCGACGACGTGCTCGCGGTAGAACGCCGCGCACGGCTCGGGCGCGCCCAGCCGCTGCAGCGCCTCCACCAGCCGCCGCGAGCCCGGCGACGAGGTGATCTCGGTGGCCGCGAAGTGTCCGACCGCCGCGCCGCGCAGCCGCCGGTGCAGGCCGAACAGCGACATCAGGTTCACCACCGCCAGCGCCTCGGCGCCGACCGCGTCGATGTAGCCCAGGTAGTCCGCGTTCAGCCCGGCCGCGACCATCAGGTCGGCGAACAGCTGCTGGTGCAGGTGCCGGCCGCGGCCGCCGCCGTACTCGTCGAACTCGACCGCCACGAACGACGCCTTGGCCTGCCCGATCAACCGTGGGATGGCGAAGGCGTGCGGGTCGGCCTCCTTGAGGTGGTACAGCGACCGGTGCACGAAGTACTCGCGCAGCTGCGTCCAGCTGCCCTGCTCGCGCAGGAACCAGGACGGTCCGGAGCCGTGCACCGGTTCCACCGACAGCGCGTCCATCTCCGCCGCGGCGGTGTCGGACGGGCCGATCCGCCCGACGTCCCGGCCCACCGCGGTCAGGAACGCCTCCTCGAGCCCGGCGCGCAGATGCAGCAGCGCGGGATTCCACTCCCAGCGCGGGTCCACCCCGGCGAAGCCGCGGTAGTGCAGCTCGTAGCAGACGTACAGCGCCAGCTGCAGATCCAGCCCGTACGGGTCGGCCTCGGCGATCGGGGCCTCGATGCGGGCCAGATGCCGGCGCATCGGCCGCTGGGTCAGCGCCTCGACGACGGCGGCCGACAGCGGCCCGGCCGGTGTGGGCAGGGCCGGGTCGACGGACTTGGGGACGGCAGGGGGCAGCGTGGCGGTCACCCCGCAGTGGTTCCCCGCCCGGCCGGCGGGGAAACGCCTACAGCCGCAGCAGCGCTTCCTGCGACACGCTCGCGATGAGCGTGCCGTCCTCGTCGTACAGGCCGCCCACGACCAGACCGCGCGACGACACGTTGTTCACCGCGGACACCTCGTAGCGGTGCCAGCGCCGCGGATGGAACGGGCGGTGGAACCACACCGAGTGGTCGAGGCTGGCCGCGAACCGCGCGCCGAACGACATCGGCACCCCGGGCGGCCGGCCCGCCGGCACCGGGCCGATGTCGGACATGAAGGTCAGCATGCAGGCCCGGATCAGCGGGTCGTCCTCGATCTCGTCGCGGGTGCGGATCCAGAACGGCGGCACCGCGAACTCCGAGTCGTCGTCGGGATGCGCGCGCAGCTCGAACTTCTCGGCGCTGGGGATGTCCGGTTCCTTGGGCACGGCCACGTCGAACGGCAGGCTCGGTTCGACCGGCGGGTGCCAGTCCGTGCCCGGTTCGGGCCGGGCGAACGAGGCCATCAGTTCCAGGATGGCCCGGCCCTGTTGCACGGCGGTGACGCGGCGGGTCGCGAACGACCGCCCGTCGCGGGTGCGCTCGACGTGCAGGTCCACCTCCACGCCGTAGTCGCCGCCGCGGACGAAGTAGGCGTGCAGCGAGTGCGGCAGCTTGTCCGGATCCACGGTGGCGCCGGCGGCGGCCAGCGACTGGGCGGCGATCAGCCCGCCGAACAGCCGCAGGCCGGGGCCGGCGGGCGGCTGCGGGGCGATGAAGGTGTCGCCGTCGGCCCGGTAGGGGAGCAGCTCGGTGATCCAGCTGCGACCGACGCTGCCGGTGGCGTCGTTGACGGCTGTCATGAGGCGGAGGCTACCAACCGCCCGGTTGAGAGATGGGTCACAGGGGTGGCCGGGCCGGGCCACTCTCCCCGCGAGCGACCGTGTCTGCACGCCCGGGGTGTGCAGACACGGTCGCTGGACCCGGCGTGTCGGCGTACAGACACGGTCGCTCGCGGGGATGAGACGTGGGGGGATGAGAAGAAGAAGAGAAAGAAGAAAAGGCCCTGACCGGTGACCGGTCAGGGCCTGCTCCCTGAGCACTCGAGTCGGGGTGACTGGATTTGAACCAGCGACCTCTTCGTCCCGAACGAAGCGCGCTACCAAGCTGCGCCACACCCCGTGTGAAGCCCTGACAGGTTATCGCACCGGTGTCCCGTCGCCAAAATCCGGGGGTGCCCGTCACATCCGCCGGTGCCGGCGCCCCCGGCGAAAACCCAGGCAGCCCCGGAAGAACCGGCTTGTCGGTGGCGTTGTGCACACTGACACCACGAGGCGGGAGGCACCGATGACCACGCTGGGGGCGGCACTGTACCTGGGGTTCGTCGGCCTCGGCGTGCTGTGGCTGATGCTCACCGCCGAGGGCGGGGAGCCGGACCGGACTCAGGCGGGGACCGGCCAGGCCCCGGACGCCTCGAAGCCGGCCAGCACCGCCTCGGCCGCCGACAGCTCGATGCCCTGCGCGGCCACCCACGCGTCGTCGAAGTAGGTGTCGGCGTAGCGGTCCCCGCTGTCCGACAGCAGGGTGACCACCGAACCGCGCTGCCCGGCCGCCACCATCTCGGCCAGCAGGCCGAACGCGCCCCACAGGTTCGTGCCGGTCGACGGGCCGACCCGCCGGCGCAGCACCGTGCTCGCGTAGCGGGCGGCGGCGATCGACCCGGCGTCCGGTACCGACACCATGCGGTCGACCACCTCCGGCAGGAACGACGGTTCCACCCGCGGCCGGCCGATGCCCTCGATCCGGCTCGACGCCCCGGTCACCACCGCGCGGCCCTGTTCGTAGGAGGCGAAGAACGCCGAGTTCTCCGGATCCACCACGCACAGCCGGGTGTCGTAGCGGCGGTAGCGCACGTACCGGCCGATCGTCGCCGAGGTGCCGCCGGTGCCCGCGCCGACCACGATCCACGCCGGCACCGGGTGCGTCTCGTCGCGCATCTGCTCGAAGATCGACTCGGCGATGTTGTTGTTGCCGCGCCAGTCGGTGGCCCGCTCGGCGTGGGTGAACTGGTCCAGGTAGTGCCCGCCGGTCTCGGCCGCCAGCCGCTCGGCCTCGGCGTAGACCTGGGAGGCCTCCTCGACGAAATGGCAACGGCCGCCCATGGATTCGATCAGCCGGATCTTGGCCGCACTGGTCGAGGCGGGCACCACGGCGATGAACGGCAGGCCGATCAGCGCGGCGAAGTAGGCCTCCGACACCGCGGTCGAGCCCGACGACGCCTCGATCAGCGTGGTGCCCTCGGTGATCCAGCCGTTGCACAGCCCGTACAGGAACAGCGACCGGGCCAGCCGGTGCTTGAGGCTGCCGGTGATGTGGGTGCTCTCGTCCTTCAGGTACAGCTGCACGTCGGCCGCGTCGGCCCAGGCCGGCAGCGGATAGCGCAGCAGATGGGTGTCGGCGCTGCGGCGCGCGTCGGCCTCGATGAGCCGGATCGCGTTGTGCACCCAGTCCCGCGACCGGCTGCGGTCGACGACCCGGGTGCGCGGCGGGTCGGCGTTGACCTCGCTCACCGGGACCGCCTCAGCGGGCCGAGACGGTCGGGTGGGACTGGCCCGCCCGCAGCCCGGCGGCGTCCCCGCCGGTCGGTGCGGCCACCAGCGTCAGCAGCGTGGCCTCCGGCCGGCAGCAGAACCGCAGCGGCGCGTACGGCGAGGTGCCGATCCCGGCCGACACGTGCAGCATCATGTCCGCGCCCCAGCGCGAGGCCCCCTTGGCGCGTGAGCGGTCCAGCTCGCAGTTGGTGACGATCGCGCCGTAGAACGGCAGACACAGCTGCCCGCCGTGGGTGTGGCCGGCCAGCACCAACTGGTAGCCGTCGGCGGCGAACCGGTCGAGCACCCGCGGCTCGGGGGAGTGGGTCAGCCCCAGCGTCAGGTTCGCGGTGCGGTCGGCCGGGCCGGCGATGGTGTCGTAGCGGTCCCGCTTGATGTGCGGGTCGTCCACGCCGGCCGCCGAGATGCGCAGCCCGGCCACCTCGATGGTGCGGCGGGTGTGGGTGACGTCCAGCCAGCCCCGCTCGGTGAACGCCGCGCGCAGGTCCTGCCAGGGCAGCGGCGCCCCGTGCGCCCGGTGGTCGGGGTTGGTGAGGTAGTTCAGCGGGTTCTTCAGCCGCGGCGCGAAGTAGTCGTTGCTGCCGAACACGAACAGCCCC
The DNA here is from genome assembly GCF_937941905.1 of uncultured Mycolicibacterium sp. Classification (GTDB taxonomy): domain Bacteria; phylum Actinomycetota; class Actinomycetes; order Mycobacteriales; family Mycobacteriaceae; genus Mycobacterium. Next base: position 21,611 of record NZ_CALDGS010000038.1, read on the forward strand.
GGCACCGACAGCAGGTCGCCCAGCGTCTGAACCACCGCCGGCACCGCCTTCGGGTGGGCCAGGTTGTCCCCGGTGTTGACCACCAGGTCCGGCTCCCAGGCGGCCAGCTCGCGCAGCCAGGCCTGCTTGCGGCGCTGGCCCGGGCGCATGTGGATGTCGCTGAGGTGCAGCACCCGCAGCGGCGAGGACCCCGGGGTGAGCACCGGCAGCGTCAACTCGCGGACCACGAAGGCGTTGCGCTCGATCAGCGCCGCGTAGCCCACCCCCGCGACCAGCGAGCCGGCGGCCACGGCGGCGGTCGATTTCAGGACCGAGGCCGGTGCGTTGGCGATCGCCCGCACCGGCCGGAGCGCACCCTCAGCCATACCGGCCAGCGTACTGCCACCGCCGGACGCACACCGTCCCGCGGTGGCCGGCCGTTACCAACTCCACAGATCAGCCCGGCGGGGGTGGCGGCGGCGGGGGACCGAGCACCGGCACGGTGATCGGCGGCAGCCCCGGGATCTCCACCACCGTCTGCCCGATCGGCGGTGGCGGCGGCATCCCCGGGATCGGCGGCAGCTCGGCCGGCGGCGGCGGGGCCGGCGGGATGCCGTTGGACACCTGGATGGTCACGATCGAGCCCGGGATGGTGGTGCCGCTCGGCGAGGTGCCCACCACGGTGCCGCGGCGGGCGCCGCTGTTGACCATCGCCACGTTCTCGGCCACCTGGAAGCCGGCCTCGCGCAGCCGCTGGCGGGCCGCCTCCTCGCTCAGCCCGCTCACACTGGGCACCCGGGAGCCCGGGCCGCCCTCCACGTAGCGCGGGTCGGTCGGCGGCAGCGACACCGGGCCGAAGTTCTCCGCGATCGGCTTCATCGCCGCGAACCAGGTACGGGCCGGCTCGTTGCCGCCGAACAGGTTGCCCGAACCGCACTGCCGCAGCGGGAACGAGCACAGCTCACCGGGGTTGGGCGAGTCGTCGTAGATGTAGTTGGCGGCGGCCAGCTGGTTGGTGAAGCCCAGGAACGCCGACGACCGGTTGGACTCGGTGGTGCCGGTCTTGCCCGACATCGGCAGGTCCCAGCCCACCGTCGCGGCCGCCCCGGCCGCGGTGCCCGCGCCCTTGTCGTCCTTGCTCAGCGCGTTGGCCAGCGTGTTGGCCAGGCCCTCCGGCACCACCTGCTCGCAGGTCTCGGTGGTCACCGCCACCTCGTTGCCGTGCCGGTCGAAGACCTTGTCGATCGGGTTGGGCGGGCACCACACCCCGCCGGAGGCCAGCGTGGCCGCCACGTTGGACAGCTCCAGCGCGTTGACCTCGAACGGCCCCAGCGTGAACGAGCCCATGTTGTTGCGCTTGATGAAGTCGGCCAGGCTCTCGTTGCTGTCCGGGTCGTAGTCCCGGGCGGTCCCCGGCTGGGCGTAGGACCGCAGCCCCAGCCGCACCGCCATGTCCACCGCCCGCGGCACCCCCACCTGCGAGATCAGCTTGGCGAACGCGGTGTTCGGGGAGGTCGCCAGCGCGTCGGTGACGCTCATCGCGCCGCGGTAGTTGCCGGCGTTGCGCACGCACCAGGTGGCCGGCGGGCAGCCCGGGGTGTCGGAGCTGCCCAGGCCCTTGGCCTGGAACGAGGCGGGCGCCTCCAGTTGGGTGTCGATGCCCATGCCCATCTCCATGGCCGCGGCCGTGGTGAAGATCTTGAACACCGAGCCGGCGCCGTTGCCCACCAGCGAGAACGGCTGCGGCTGCATGGTCTCGTGGGCGTCGGCGTCCAGCCCGTAGCGGCGGTTGGAGGCCATCGCCAGTACCGGATGGGACTCCTTGCCCGGCCGGATCACGCTCATCACGCTGGCCACGCCCGGGGTCTGCGGGTCGGCGTACTGGTCGATGGCGCGCTTGACGGTGTCCTGCACCTCGGGGTCCAGCGTGGTGCGGATCAGGTAGCCGCCCTTGGCCACCTGCTCCTTGCTGATGCCGGCCCGGGCCAGGTACTCCAGCACGTAGTCGCAGAAGAACGCCCGGTCCCCGGCGGCGATGCAGCCGCGCGGCAGCTCGTTGGGCCGGGGCAGCACCCCCAGCGGTTCCTCCTTGGCCGCGCGCAGCGCCTCGGCCTCGCTGGGCAGCTGCTCGATGAGGGTGTCGAGCACCAGGTTGCGCCGCGCCAGCGCCCCGTCCGGGTTGGTGTAGGGATTCAGCGCGGTGGTCGACTGCACGATGCCGGCCAGCAACGCGGCCTGGCTCCAGGTCAGCTCGTTGGCGTTGACGCCGAAATAGGTCTGGGCGGCGTCCTGGATCCCGTAGGCGCCGTTGCCGAACGACACCAGGTTCAGGTACCGGGTCAGGATCTCCGGCTTGGTGAACGTCTTGTCCAGCGTCAGCGCCATCCGGATCTCGCGCAGCTTGCGCGCCGGGGTGGTCTCCACCGCCGCCCGCTTCTCGGCATCGGTCTGGGCGACCACGAGCAGCTGGTAGTTCTTCACGTACTGCTGCTCGATGGTCGAGCCGCCGCGGGTGTCCTCGTCACCGCGCAGGTAGCCGGCCAGGCCGGTCAGGGTGCCCTGCCAGTCCACCCCGTTGTGCTCGGCGAACCGCTTGTCCTCGATCGCGACGATGGCCAGCTTCATGGTGTCGGCGATCTGGTCGCTGGGCACCTCGAAGCGGCGCTGGCTGTACAGCCAGGCGATCACGTTGCCCCGGGCGTCGACCATCGTCGACACCGCGGGCACCTCGCCCTCGACCATCTGGGCCGAGCCGTTGGCGACCACGTCGGAGGCGCGATTCGACAGCAGGCCGATGCCGCCCACCACAGGAAACATCAGCGCGGCGGCCACCACGGCGGCGAGCAGACAGCACCAGGCCAGCTTGACGACCGTCACCGTCGTCGGTGGTCGGGTCGGCTCCGTCTCCGGCATACGAACAGCGTAGCGGCGGTCACGGCGCCTGCCCGGGGCACAGCCGCAACCCCGGCACCGGCCCCCGGCACGGACCCCCGGGGCGGGGTGCGGGCCCGGCGACTCCCACGGGCGGGACGGGTGTGCCGGAAGAGTTGTCCACTGTATTGCGCAACCCCCACCCGACCACGTAGTTTCACAGCACAGTGCGATTCAGATAACATTCGCAAAGCCATGTGGCGTAGATCGCATCACGGTCTTCGCCCGAAACAGTGAGGGGACCGCCGAATTCCGGCGGCGGATGAAGGGATCGCTGGTGTCAAGCAATCGGCCCGCACCCCGCAGGAACGTCACTCGTCCTGCCCCACGTACCGCGACGAGCACACAGTCGGAGTCCCGCATCGCGTGGGTCTCGCAGGCTCGTTGCCGCCAGACCGATCCGGACGAGCTGTTCGTCCGCGGCGCGGCCCAGCGCAAAGCAGCGGTCATCTGCCGGCACTGCCCCGTCATCCTCGAATGCGGTGCCGACGCACTGGACAACCGCGTCGAGTTCGGCGTGTGGGGCGGGATGACCGAGCGGCAGCGGCGCGCCCTGCTCAAGCAGCACCCGGAGGTGACCTCCTGGTGGGACTTCTTCAACGAGCAGCGCAAGCGCCGCAACGCGGTCTGACCGACCGGATACCGAGTTGAACACAGGGGCCGTACCACCGGGTGCGGCCTCTGTTGTGTACCCGCCGGCTCAGGCCGCGGGGCCGGTCTCCCCGGTGAGCTGATCGGCGATCGCCCGCAGCGCGTCGAGGTCGTTGACGTCGAACGGCAGCGACGGCACCCCGACGATCGGCACGTGCGGGTTGGCCGCGGTGAACCGCGACAGCAACCGCACCTCGCGCCGGGCGGTCTGGGCCCGGTCGGCGTGGATGCGCAGCACCGCCGCCCCGAGCGAGTCCGGCCGCTCGGCGGCGAGCTCCTCGGCCGCCTCCACTGCCTTCTCCGCGTGCAACGAGCACAGCGTCGGATGGGTGCGGTTGAGGATCAGCCCGGCCAGCGGCATGCGCTCCTCGGACAGCCGGTCGACGAAGAACGCCGCCTCCCGCAGCGCGTCCGGCTCGGCCGCCGACACCACCACGAACTGGGTGCCGCGCCGCTTGAGCAGCTCGTAGGTGCGTTCCGCCTTCTCCCGGAAGCCGCCGAAGGTGGCGTCCAGCGACTGCACGAAATTCGCCGCGTCGGAGAGCATCTGGGAACCGAGCACGGTGGAGATGGCCTTCATCGCCAAGCCCATCGCGCCGGTGACCAGCCGGCCGATCCCGCGGCCCGGCGCCAGCAGCATCCGCCACAGCCGGCTGTCCATGAAGCTGCCCAGCCGCTTCGGGGCGTCCAGGAAGTCCAGCGCGTTGCGCGACGGCGGGGTGTCGACCACCACCAGGTCCCAGCGGTCCTCGGCCAGCAGCTGGCCGAGCTTCTCCATCGCCATGTACTCCTGCGTGCCGGCCAGTGAGGTGGCGACGGTCTGATAGAACTGGTTGTTCAGGATCGCCTCGGCGCGTTCGGGTCCGGAGTACTGGACCACCATCTCGTCGAACGTGCGCCGCATGTCCAGCATCATCGCGTGCAGCTCGCCGGGCACCTCCGGGGCCAGCGGCACCCGCTGCGGCGAATTGCCCAGATCCCGGATCCCCAGCGCCTGTGCCAGCCGGCGCGCCGGATCGATGGTCAGCACCACCACGGTGCGGCCGTACTCGGCGGCGCGCAGCGCGATCGACGCGGCCGTGGTGGTCTTGCCGACCCCGCCCGCGCCGCAGCACACCACGACGCGATTGGTGGTGTCGCGCAGGACCGCACCCATGTCCAGGGTGGGCGGAGTGGTGCTCACCGTCTGCTCCTTCCGGTCACCGGGGCCCCGCTCACCGGACACCCTGCCGCGCCAGCACCTCGGCCAGCTCGTACAGGCCGCCCAGATCCACCCCGTCGGCCAGGGTCGGCAGCTCCAGCCGCGGCACGTCCATTTCGGCGAGCTGCTCGGCGCTCTCGGCGCGCGCGGCGATCCGGGAGGCGTGCTGGATGGTCTCGGTCAACAGGCCCGCGAAATCCTGGTCGGACAACGCGATCCCGACCTCGGCCAGCTCGGCGCGCACGGTGTCGGCGTCGATGTCGCCCTCGGCGGCCTTGGCCAGCGCGTCCGGCGGCAGGTACGGCGGGATGGTGCGGTTGACGATCACGCTGCCGATCGGCAGATCCAGCCCGCGCAGCTCCTCGATCGCCTCGACGGTCTCCTGCACCGGCAGCGCCTCCAGCAGCGTCACCAGGTGGATCGCGGTCTGCTCGGAGTGCAGCACCGACACCACGGACTCGGCCTGCGAGTGCACCGGTCCGCCCTTGGCCAGGTCCGACACCGCCTTGGTGACGTCCAGGAACCGGCCGATCCGCCCGGTCGGCGGCGAATCCACCACCACCGCGTCGTAGATCTGCTGCTTGGCGTGCTTCTCCGGCTTGTCCGCGCGGGTCACCACCTCGCGGATCTTGCCGGTCAGCAGCACGTCGCGCAGGCCCGGGGCGATCGTGGTGGCGAACTCCACCGCACCCACCCGGCGCATCGCGCGGCCGGCCAGGCCCAGGTTGTAGAACATGTCGAGGTACTCGAGGAACGCCGCCTCGGTGTCGATCGCCAGGGCGTTGACCACCCCGCCGCCCTCGGCGGTGGCGATCTTGACCTCCTCGTAGGGCAGCGGCGGCACGTCGAACAGCTGGGCGATGCCCTGCCGGCCCTCCACCTCCACCAGCAGCACCTTGCGGCCGCCGGCGGCCAGGCACAGCGCCAGCGCCGCCGCGACCGTCGACTTGCCGGTGCCGCCCTTGCCGGTGACGAAGTGCAGGCGGGCTTTGTTCAGCCGGGACGGCCAGCCGACGGATCTACCGTCATTGCTCCCGACGGCGGTGCCGTCATTGGTACCCGAGGCCACCAGTGCATGCTAGCCAAGGAACCGTTCGCGACCGATAGGCTCAGCGGCATGGACGAACCGACCCGCTGGGAGTACGCCACGGTGCCGTTGCTCACGCACGCCACCAAACAGATCCTCGATCAGTGGGGCGCCGACGGCTGGGAACTCGTGTCGGTGCTGCCCGGCCCCACCGGGGAACAGCACGTCGCCTACCTGAAGAGGCCGGTGAAATGAGCTGGACGCAGCGGCTCGCCGAGCTCGGCATCACCCTGCCCGAGGTCGTCCCGCCGGTCGCGGCCTACGTGCCCGCGGTGCGCACCGGCAACCTGGTCTACACCTCCGGACAGCTGCCCGTGGTCGACGGCAAGCTGCCGGCCACCGGCAAGGTCGGCGCGGCGGTCACCCCCGAGCAGGGCAAGGAGCTGGCCCGCCAGTGCGGCCTGAACGCGCTGGCCGCGGTGCACGCGCTGGTCGGCATCGACGCCGTGGTGCGGGTGGTCAAGGTCGTCGGCTTCGTGGCCTCGGCCCCCGGTTTCGTCGGCCAGCCCGGCGTCGTCAACGGCGCCTCCGAACTGTTCGGGGAGATCTTCGGCGAGGCCGGCGCGCACGCCCGCTCCGCGGTCGGGGTGGCCGAGCTGCCGCTGGACGCCCCGGTCGAGGTCGAGATCATCGTCGAGGTGGCGGAGTCGGCGTGACCGCGCCCGCGGTCGCGCCCGAACACCCGGCCTACGGGGTGTTGCGTCCGGTCACCGACTCGGCCTCGGTGCTGCTGGCCGAGAACCCGGGCGTGATGACGCTGGAGGGCACCAACACCTGGGTGCTGCGCGGCCGCGGCAGCGCCGAACTCGTCGTCGTCGACCCCGGCCCCGACGACGCGGCGCACCTGGACCGGCTGGCCGCGCTCAGGCCGATCGCGCTCGTGCTCATCAGCCACAGGCACGACGACCACACCGGCGGTATCGACCGGATCGTCGAGCACACCGGCGCGGTGGTGCGCGCGGTGGGCAGCGGCTTCCTGCGCGGCCTGGGCGGGCCGCTGACCGACGGGGAGGTCATCGAGGCCGCCGGGCTGCGCATCACCGTGCTGGCCACCCCCGGCCACACCGCCGACTCGCTGAGCTTCGTCGTCGACGACGGCTCCGGGGACCGCGCGGTGCTCACCGCCGACACCGTGCTGGGCCGCGGCACCACCGTCATCGACAAGGAGGACGGCAGCCTGGGGGCCTACCTGGAGTCGCTGCGCCGGCTGCAGGGGCTGGGCCGCTGCGCGGTGCTGCCCGGCCACGGCCCCGAACTGCCCGATCTGCGGGCCGTGACCGAGATGTATCTGGCCCACCGGGCCGAACGGCTCGAACAGGTGCGCGCCGCGCTGCGCGCGCTCGGCGAGGACGCCACCGCCCGCAGCATCGTCGAGCACGTCTACCGCGACGTCGACGAGAAGCTGTGGGACGCCGCGGAATGGAGCGTGCAGGCCCAGCTGGACTACCTGCGGGCCTGAAGGACGCCGGAAACGGACGCGGCGCGCCGGCGGCCACCGCGGTGACCGGCCGACGCGCCGCGTCGGGACGTGCTCAGCGGGCCCGGCGGGCCAGCCGCTCCGAGTCGCAGATGAGGACGCTCTTGCCCTCCAGCCGAATCCAGCCGCGGTGCGCGAAGTCGGCCAGCGCCTTGTTGACGGTCTCCCGCGACGCGCCGACCAGCTGGGCGATCTCCTCCTGCGTCAGGTCGTGGGTGACCCGCAGCATGCCGCCCTCCTGGGTGCCGAACCGCTGGGCCAGCTGCAGCAGCTGCTTGGCCACCCGGCCCGGGACGTCGGTGAAGATCAGGTCGGCCAGGGCGTTGTTGGTGCGGCGCAGCCGGCGCGCGAGCACGCGCAGCAGCTGCTCGGCGATCTCCGGGCGGTCCTTGATCCACGAACGCAGCGCGTCGCGGTCCATCGACACCGCTTTCACCTCGGTGATGGTGGTGGCGCTCGAGGTACGCGGACCGGGGTCGAAGATGCTCAACTCGCCGAACATGTCGGACGGGCCCATGATGGTCAGGAGATTCTCGCGCCCGTCCGCCGACCGGCGGCCGATCTTGACCTTGCCGGAGATGATGATGTAAAGCCGGTCGCCGGGCTCTCCCTCGGCGAACACCGTGTGCCCGCGCGGGAAGTCGACGGGCTGCAGTTGCTTCGCGAGCGCAGCCACTGCGCTGGGTTCGACTCCCTGGAAGATGCCGGCCCTCGCCAGGACCTCGTCCACAGTTCGTTCCTCTTAAGCTGTCGGGTGATAGGACATGCGCCAGCGGACCCCAATCCGGTTAGCGTGAGTCAGTCTAGATGTATCCCTCCTCACGCCGAGCTCACGCTACACAGGATCGGCGCTGCGGGTCGGTCGAAAACTCGATTTTGCCTGGTGGTGGACAAACATCCGGGTCGTTGACGCAGGTCGCGACGACCGGGCGGCGTCCGGCTGGGGGAGCGGGCGGTGGACCCCCGGGCCGACGTGGGCACCCTCCGGGCGGTCACCGGGCTCGGCGCGTCCGGTCTGCCGGTCGAGCATGCGCGACACCTCCGCCGCGCTGACCGAGCCACCGGTCAGGCCCGTCTCCAGCCGCTGCAACCCGGAACAGGCCAGCATCAGCAGCCCCGGGACGGCGAACGCGAGCAACCACGACACATCGCAGAAGTAAACACGCCCAAGATCTCAGCGGAATCACAAAATCCCACCGTCACCGGCGGCGGCGTCGGCGCAGGTCAGTACGCTGGCAGCCGTGACCACCGGAGCGCCCTCGGCCGAGCAGCGAAACGCCGCCCCCGTCGCACCGAACTGGCACAAGTTCGACAACGAGACCCCGCTGGCGCTCAAGCGCCGCGCCCGGCGGATGAACCGCACCCTGGCCAAGGCGTTCCCGCACGTCTACTGCGAACTGGACTTCACCAACCCGCTGGAGCTCACCGTCGCCACCATCCTGTCGGCCCAGAGCACCGACAAGCGGGTCAATCTCACCACCCCGGCGCTGTTCAAGCGCTACCGCACCGCCCGGGACTACGCCGAGGCCAACCGCGCCGAGCTCGAGGAGCTGATCCGGCCCACCGGGTTCTACCGCAACAAGGCCAACGCGCTGATCCGGCTCGGCCAGGAACTCGTCGAGCGCTTCGACGGCCGGGTGCCCGACACCCTCGAGGACCTGGTGACGCTGCCCGGGGTGGGCCGCAAAACCGCCAACGTCATCCTCGGCAACGCGTTCGACGTCCCCGGCATCACCGTCGACACCCACTTCGGCCGGCTCGTGCGGCGCTGGCGCTGGACCACCGAGCACGACCCGGTGAAGGTGGAGTTCGCCGTCGCCGAGCTCATCGAGCGCCGCGAGTGGACGCTGCTGAGCCACCGGGTGATCTTCCACGGCCGCCGGGTGTGCCACGCCCGCAAACCGGCCTGCGGGGTGTGCGTGCTGGCCCGCGACTGCCCGTCCTGGGGCATCGGTCCCACCGACCCGCCCACCGCGGCCGAACTCGTCAAGGGGCCCGAGCGCGAGCACCTGCTGGCGCTGGCCGGGCTGTGACCGCACACCATGCGTGCCCCGATCCGCTGGACCATCGCGGTGCTCGTCGTGTTCGTCGCGATCGGGGTGGTGTTCGCCCGGGAACTGGTGCGCGACGACCACGGGCCGGCCGGCCCGACCGGGCCCGTCGCCGGCCGTGAACACCGCGACGCCGACACCCCCGAGGCGCTGGCCCCGCTGCGCGCCCGGGCCGCGCTGGCACCCTGCCCGGCACCGGGTGCGGGGGCCGGGCCGGCGGCCCTGCACGGCATCGACGTCGAGTGCGCCGGCGACGGCAGCCGGGTGGAGGTGGCCCGCGCGCTGGCCGGCCGGGCGGTGGTGCTGAACCTGTGGGCCTACTGGTGCGGCCCGTGCGCCGACGAACTGCCCGCCATGGCCGAGTACCAGCGCCGCGTCGGCGACGCGGTCACCGTCGTCACCGTGCACCAGGACGAGAACGAGGCCGCCGCGCTGACCCGGCTGGCCGAGCTCGGTGTGCACCTGCCCACCCTGCAGGACGGCCGCCGGCTCATCGCCGCCGCGTTGCGGGTACCCAACGTGATGCCCGCCACCGCGGTGCTGCGGCCGGACGGTACCGTGGCCGGGATCCTGCCGCGCGTGTTCACCTCGGCCGACGAGATCGCCGCGGCGGTGCAGCCACTGATAGGAGTCACCCGGTGAGCTGGGATCACCACCCGCACCTGCTGGACCCCGACGCGGCCCCGCCCTGGCTGCGCGGCCTGGTCGACAACGTCGACCGGGTGCCGCAGGCCTACCGGCGGCGCATCGCCCCCGGCGCGCTGGCCGCCATCACCGCGGCCGGCGCCGCCGCCGCGGCCACCGGCCGGCGCCGCGACGCCGCCGTGCTGGTGCTGTTCTCCGGCCCGCCCGACGCGCCCGCCGGGGCCCTGCCCGACACCGCCGACCTGCTGCTGACCGTGCGGGCCGCCACGCTGCGCCACCACGCCGGGCAGGCCGCCTTCCCGGGCGGCTCGGCCGACCCCGGGGACGACGGACCGGTGACCACCGCGCTGCGCGAGGCCACCGAGGAGACCGGCCTCGACGTCGGCCGGTTGCGGCCGCTGGCCACCCTGGAGCGCATGTTCATCCCGCCGTCGGGGTTCCACGTTGTGCCGGTGCTGGCGTACTCGCCCGACCCCGGGCCGGTGGCGGTCATGGACCCCGCCGAGACGGCGCTGGTGTCGCGGGTCCCGGTGCGGGCCTTCGTCAACCCGCAGAATCGACTGATGGTGTACCGCAAGGGTTCCGGCACCCGGGTGGCCGGGCCGGCGTTCCTGCTCAACGAGATGCTGGTGTGGGGGTTCACCGGTCAGGTGATCTCGGCGCTGCTGGAGGTCGCGGGCTGGGCCCGGCCCTGGAACACCGACGATGTGCGCGAACTCGACGAGGCGATGGCGCTCGCCGGTGACCCGAAACGCGCCGCGGACCGCTACGGTGAAGCGCAGCAATGACATCCTCACAGTGGCTTGATTTCGCCGTTCTCGCCGTCGCGTTCATCGCCGCCGTGTCCGGCTGGCGATCCGGCGCGCTGGGCTCCCTGCTGTCGTTCGTCGGCGTGGTGCTCGGCGCGGTCGCCGGGGTGCTGCTGGCCCCGCACGTGGTCACCCACATCGACGGGCCCCGCACCAAGCTGTTCGTGACGCTGTTCCTGATCCTGGTGCTGGTGGTGGTCGGCGAGATCGCCGGGGTGGTGCTGGGCCGCGCGGTGCGCGGCGCCATCCGCAACCGCCCGCTGCGGGTGGTGGACTCGGTGGTGGGGCTGGGCCTGCAGCTGGTCGCGGTGCTCATCGCGGCGTGGCTGCTGGCCACCCCGCTGACCTCCTCCGACCAGCCCAGCCTGGCCGCCGCGGTGCGCGGCTCGCGGGTGCTGTCCCAGGTCGACGAGGTGGCCCCGAGCTGGATGAAGTCGGTGCCCAAGCGGGTCTCGGCGCTGCTCGACGACTCCGGGCTGCCCGACGTGCTGCAGCCGTTCGGGCGTACCCCGATCATCGCCGTGGACGCCCCCGACCCGGCACTGGCCACCGACCCGGTGGTCGGCTTCACCCGCTCCAGCGTGGTCAAGATCCGCGGCGTGGCGCAGACCTGCCAGAAGGTGCTGGAGGGCACCGGGTTCGTCATCGCGCCCAACCGGGTGATGTCCAACGCGCACGTCGTCGCCGGCGCCGACAGCGTCACCGTCGAGGTGGACGGGCAGAGCTACGACGCCACCGTGGTGTCCTACGACCCGGACGCCGACATTTCCGTCCTCGACGTGCCCAACCTGCCGTCGCGGCCCCTGGAGTTCGCCGAGAAATCCGCCCCGACGGGCACCGACGCCATCGTGCTGGGGTACCCGGGCGGCGGGGACTTCGTCGCCACCCCGGCCCGGGTGCGCGAGATCATCGAGCTCAACGGGCCGGACATCTACCACGAGACCACGGTCACCCGCACCGTCTACACCATTCGCGGCGCGATCCGGCAGGGCAACTCGGGCGGCCCGATGATCGACCGCGGCGGCCGGGTGCTCGGCGTGGTGTTCGGGGCGGCGGTCGACGACGCCGACACCGGCTTCGTGCTCACCGCCGAGGAGGTGGCCGGGCAGCTCGAGAAGGCCCGCAACAGCCCCGGCCAGGTGCAGACCGGCCGCTGCGTGGGCCAGGCCTGAGCCCGTGGGCCGGAGACCTGATCAGCCGGAGACCTGATCAGCCGTAAACCTGATCGAGGAACCGGCCCAGCTCCGCGTTGACCGCCGCCGGCGCCTCCTCGTGCGCGTAGTGACCCGCCCCCGGCACGGTCACGTACCGGCCGTGCGGGGCGTAGCGCTCGGTCCGGCGCACCGGCTCGGCCAGCACGTACGGGTCGGCGTCGCCGCGCAGGTGCAGCACCGGCACCCGGACCGGGCGGCGCATCAGCCGCATGAACCGGCGTCCCTCGCCGCGCAGCTGGCTGCGCACCGCCCAGCGCTGGTACTCCAGCGCCGAGTGCGCCGCCGACGGGATCTGCACCGCACGGCGCAGGTGCGCGACGGTCTCGGCGAAGTCGTCGGTGGCCTGCCAGGCGGCGCCGGCGCGGCGGCGCACCAGCCGCTCCAGCGCGGCGCCGTCGCGGCGGGTGAGCCGGCGCTCCGGCCAGATCGGCACCTGGTAGCGCAGCAGCGACGGCAGCAGCGCCCGGGCCTGGGCCCGGTCGGTGAGCGCGGCCGAGCGCAGCGCCGCCGGATGCGGCGAGCTCACCAGCGCGATCGCCCGCACCAGCCGGGGGTGCAGCACCGCGGTCGCCCAGCACACCAGCCCGCCGTCGGCGTGCCCGACCAGCGTGGCCGAGCGGTGGCCCAGCGCCCGCACCAGCCCGGCGGTGTCACCGGCCAGCGTCCAGCCGTCGTAGCCGCGCGGGGGTTTGTCGCTGCCGCCGTATCCGCGCAGGTCCACCGCCACCACGCGGGCCCCGGTCAGGCCGCGCAGCTGGTGGCGCCAGGACCACCAGAACGACCCGAAGCCGTGCAGCAGCACCACCAACGGCCGGTCGGTGAGTGCCTCCGTTCCGTCGCCGGCCGCGGGCGGATCGGCCTCCACGACGTGGAAGCGGATGCCGTTGGCGTGCACCTGCAGGTCGCGCCACGGACCGTCGATACGGGTGACCGACGGATCGGGTGCGGTCATTACCAACCCGACGGATCGGTGGGCTTCCCGCCGCCCGGGGTCTGCACCGGCGCCGGCAACCCGGCGGACTGGCCGCCGTGGCCGGGGGCGAACGCCTCGCGCGCCTCCCGGACCGACTCGATGGTCTTCTGCGGCCCGCGGATCCGGCGCACCTTCAGGTAGCCCAGCAGCGCCAGCAGCCCGGTCACCACCAGCATGATCGCGAACACGATCAGGAACGCCGCCCAGCGCCAGATCCAGGTGTCGAGCAGTTCGGCCAGGAAGAAGAAGAAAAAGAAGGTGGAGTAGAACAGCACGGTCAGCGCGGCGATGAAGAACACGCTGCCGGTGAGGCCCTTCTTGACGTCCCGGGTGATCTCGGCCTTGGCCAGCTCGACCTCCGCCCGCACCAGCGTGGACACCTGTGCGGTGGCCTCCTTGACCAGGTCACCGATCGACGGGTCGGGCTTGGGTGCGTGCGGGTCGGCCAGTGGGATGGAGGTGACGGTGCTCGGCACCCCGTTCTTGCGGTCGCCACTGCTCACGGAAAACTTCCTCCCCGTCCGAACTGCCGGCTCTGCGCGGCGGATGTCGCGTTCATGTTGCCATGCTGGGACCACCGGTACGATGCCGGTCGCCATTAGACTCGTTTCCGAAGAGGGTCACGGCGGGGTCGGGCACGTCGGTACAGGAGGAAACTTGACGAGCAGGCACCGCTGGTACGCACCGCTCATCGCGGTGATCGCCGCCGCGGCGGCGGTGATCGCCCCGACGGCGGCCGTCGCGCACGCCGCCGACCCGGTGCCGCTGGGTGGCGGATCCGGGTTGGTGGTCAACGGATCGACGTTGTGCACCCTGACCGCCATCGGCCACGACAACCGGGGCGCCCTGGTCGGTTTCACCTCCGCGCACTGCGGCGGGCCGGGCGCGACGGTGGCCGCCGAGGGGTTCGACGAGGCCGGGGTGCTCGGGGTGATGGTGGCCGGCAACGACATGCTGGACTACGCCGTCATCGAGTTCGACCCGGCGAAGGTGCAGCCGGTCAACGGCATCAACGGATTCCGCATCGACGGTATCGGCCCGGACCCGGTCTTCGGCGAGATCGCCTGCAAGCTGGGCCGCACCACCGGGCACTCCTGCGGGGTGACCTGGGGGCCGGGCAAGGAGCCGGGCACCATCGTCAACCAGGTGTGCGGCGCGCCGGGCGACTCCGGGGCGCCGGTGACGGTGAACAACCGGCTGGTGGGCATGATCCACGGCGCGTTCTCGGAGAACCTGCCCACCTGCGTGGTGAAGTTCATCCCGCTGCACACCCCGGCGGTGACGATGTCGATCAACACCCAGCTGGCCGACATCGCGGCCAAGAACCGGCCCGGCACCGGGTTCGTCCCGGTCGCCTGACCGACACGGCACAGGAAGACCCCCGGGGCCGGTGCGGCGCCCGGGGGTCTGCTGTGTGGCGATGACTGTGCGAGGGTCTATTCGGCCTTGCTGGCCCGGATCGCTTCGAACACACCGGGATCCACCAGCGTCGAGGTGTCGCCGAGCTCGCGGCCCTCGGCCACGTCGCGCAGCAGGCGCCGCATGATCTTGCCGCTGCGGGTCTTGGGCAACTCCGGCACGATGTGGATCTCCCGCGGCTTGGCGATCGGGGAGATCTCCCGCGACACCTCCGCCCGCAGCTCGTCGACGATCTGGTCGTGCGGCAGCCCGGTGGCCGAGGACTCCAGGATGACGAACGCGCAGATCGCCTGGCCGGTCTGGGCGTCGGAGGCGCCCACCACCGCCGCCTCGGCGACGTGCCCGTGACCCACCAGCGCCGACTCCACCTCGGCGGTGGAGATGCGGTGGCCGGACACGTTCATCACGTCGTCGATGCGGCCCAGCACCCAGATGTGGCCGTCGCTGTCGTACCGGGCGCCGTCGCCGGCGAAGTAGTAGCCCTGCTCGGCGAACCGCGACCAGTAGGTGTCCTTGTAGCGCTGCGGGTCGCCCCAGATGCCGCGCAGCATCGAGGGCCACGGCTGGTCGATCACCAGGTAGCCGGTGACCGGCTCGCCGTCGACGCTCGGCTGCATGGGCTTGCCCTCGTCGTCGACGATCTTGGCGCTGATGCCCGGCAGCGGGGTCATCGCCGCGCCCGGCTTGGCGTCGGCGACGCCCGGCAGCGGGGAGATCATGATCGCGCCGGTCTCGGTCTGCCACCAGGTGTCCACCACCGGGGTGCGGTCGCCGCCGATCACCTTGCGGTACCAGCGCCAGGCCTCCGGGTTGATCGGCTCGCCCACCGAGCCGAGCAGCCGCAGGCTGGACAGGTCGTGGGCGTCGGGGATCTGCCGGCCCCACTTCATGAAGGTGCGGATCAGCGTCGGCGCGGTGTAGTAGATCGTCACGCCGTACTTCTCGATGATCTCGAAGTGCCGGTGCTCGGTCGGCGAGTTCGGGGTGCCCTCGTAGATCACCTGGGTGGCGCCGTTGGCCAGCGGGCCGTACACGATGTAGCTGTGCCCGGTGATCCAGCCGATGTCGGCGGTGCACCAGTAGACGTCCCGGTCCGGCTTGATGTCGAAGACGTTGTAGTGGGTGTAGGCGGCCTGGGTCAGGTAGCCGCCGGTGGTGTGCATGATGCCCTTGGGCTTGCCGGTGGTGCCCGAGGTGTAGAGCAGAAACAGCGGGTGCTCGGAGTCGAAGGCCTCCGGGGTGTGCTCGGTGGACGCCGGCTCGACGACGTCGTGCCACCACAGGTCGCGACCCTCGGTCCAGGACACGTCGATCCCGGTGCGGCGCACCACCAGCACGTGCTGCACCGACGGCTGGTCGGCCACCGCCTCGTCCACGGCCGCCTTGAGCGGGGCGGCGCTGCCGCGGCGGAACTGTCCGTCGGTGGTGATGACCAGCTTGGCCTCGGCGTCCTCGATGCGGGCGCGCAGCGCGGTGGCCGAGAACCCGGCGAACACCACCGAATGCATGACCCCGAGCCGGGCGCAGGCCAGCATCGACACGATCGCCTCGGGCACCATCGGCATGTAGATGGCCACCCGGTCGCCGGCCTTCAGGCCCAGCGCGGTCAGCGCGTTGGCGGCCTTGCACACCTCGTCCTTGAGCTGGGCGTAGGTCAGCGTGCGCGCATCGCCGACCGGCTCGCCCTCCCAGTGGATGGCGACCCGATCGCCCAGGCCGGCCTCGACGTGCCGGTCGACGCAGTTGTAGGCAACGTTGAGCTTGCCGCCGACGAACCATTTGGCGAACGGGGCGTCGGACCAGTCCAGCACCTCGGTGAACGGTTCCGCCCAGGTCAGCCGCTGGGCCTGCTTCGCCCAGAAGGCCAGCCGGTCGGCCTCGGCCTCCTTGTACAAATCGGCCGTCGCGTTGGCCTGCGCGGCGAACTCGGCCGAGGGCGGATAGGTCAGCGACGAATCGGTCTGCGTGTCGGACATGCGTGTGAGCCTAGTCACCTTATGGTCGGCCGCCACGCGGGTCGGCTGCGGACGGTCGCCGATTTGCGCCGAACGTCGCCGTTCGGCGGCTCAACGGTCGGAGCCGGCGGTTCGCGCCCCGCGCCGGGGTCGTTAGCGTGGGCAGGGTGACCGATCCACTGGCGCCCCTGACCGAGCTGCCCGGCGTCGCCGAGGCCTGCGAACAGGCCCGCGAGGACCTCGGCCGGGCCCACCGCCACCGCACCAATCTGCGCAAGTGGCCCGTGACCGCGGCCGAGGCGGCGGTGCGGGCGGCCCGCGCCTCCTCGGTGCTCGACGGCGGCGCGATGCAACTGGCCGACACCGGCGAACCCGACCCGGTGCTGGCCGGGGCGCTGCGGGTGGCGCAGGCGCTGGAGGGCGGGGAGACCGGCCTGGCCAAGGTCTGGCAGCGCGCCCCGCTGCAGGCGCTGGCCCGGTTGCACACCCTGGCCGCGGCGGACCTCGTCGACGACCCGGACCGGCTCGGCCGGCCCCGCGGCGACAGCGACACCGGTCGGCGGCTGGAGCTGCTGGCCCACCTCGTCACCGGCGGCACCCGGGCGCCGGCCCCGGTGCTGGCCGCCGTGGTGCACGGCGAGCTGTTGACGCTCAAGGCGTTCGGCGTCGCCGACGGGCTGGTGGCGCGGGCGGCGTCGCGGCTGGTGACGATGTCGACCGGTCTGGACCCGCACGGGCTCGGGGTCCCGGAGCTGTTCTGGATGCGCCGGTCACGTGACTACACCGAGGCCGCCCACGGCTTCGCGTCGGGCACGCCGGAGGCACTGGCCCGGTGGCTCCTGCACTGCTGCGCGGCCCTGCGGGCCGGTGCCGACGAGGCGCTCAAGATCGCCGAATCGGTGTGACGGCGGCCGGGCGCCGACGCGCTTCCAGCAAACACCGGGCACGTGAAACGGGCGGCGACCCGACTCAGGTTCGGCTCGCCACCCGTTAGCACGGGGCCCGGTTACCATGCGTGCTCACATGGGTTGTGTGGGTTGGCCTCGGCGTCCTTGCGGAGCGCTCCGGTTGCGGCCCCACCCAAAGGGCCGTCGGGACCGTCCGCTTCCCGCAATTACGCAGGCCCACAACGCTTCTGCCTATTCCGCGGCATGGGCTCCGCGTGGGTACCGGGGACCCGTGCTGGGTGGCCTGGCTCGGGGGGTCGAACCTTCTTCTTCGGTTCGGCCTTGGCCTCGCCGGGCCACCGTACCTCTTTTGTACTACGTGACGACGGTCACATCAAGTCCCGTGGCCGATGATCCTCGGCCGGGTTTTCAGCAACGGTGCGCCGGCACCGTCGGCCGCTCGCGGGCACCGGGGCGGGTCAGGCGGTGAACCGGCGCAGCAGCGAGTAGGTGAGCGCGCCGGCGGCCAGCGCGCTGAACCCCACCGCCAGCGAGGTGGCCACCGCCGCGCCGGACGGGGCGGGGATGCGGTCGCGCAGCGACATCGGCCGGGAGAAGGTCAGGATCGGCCAGTCGCGCGCCAGCGCCTCCTTGCGCAGCGCCCGGTCCGGATTGACCACGGCCGGATGCCCCACCGTCTCCAGCATCGGCAGATCGGTGATGGAATCCGAATAGGCGTAACAGTGTTCGAGCGCATAGCCCTCGCGGGCGGCGAGCTGGCGGATCGCCTCGGCCTTGTTCTCCCCGTAGCAGTAGAACGCGATCTCGCCGGTGTAGCGGCCATCCTCGACGACCATCCGGGTGGCCATCGCGTGGGTGGCCCCGACCGCCCGCGCGATCGGGGCGACGAGTTCCTCGCCGGAGGCCGACACCACCACCACGTCGCGGCCCTGCCGCTTGTGCTCGGCGATCAGTTCGGTGGCCTCGGCGAACACCAGCGGATCGACGATGTCGTGCAGCGCCTCGTTGACGATCGCCCGGACCTGCTCGGCGTCCCAGCCGGTGCACATCCGGGTGACGTAGGCGCGCATCCGGTCCATCTGGTCGTGGTCGGCGCCCGACATCAGGAACAGGAACTGGGCGTAGGCCGACTTGAGCACGGCCCGCCGGTTCAGCAGCCCCTGGTCGTAGAACGGTTTGCTGAAAGCGAGTGTGCTCGACTTGGCGATCACGGTCTTGTCGAGATCGAAGAAGGCCGCGGTGCGCACCGGGCGGTCCTTTGCCGGGTCGGCCGGTGCCGTGGCGGGCGCTGGGTCAACCGGATCGGAAACCGTCACGCCGCCCAGCATAGGTCCGAACCCGGGGCGAATCGGTGCCCTCGAACGACGCCCGACGCAAAAGTGGCAGTTCACGCCACTAGTCGGTGGCTGAAGTATTTCGGTGCGACACGGGCGATTCTGGCCCTGCCGCACTTGCGCGGCACGCCCCGGAAGTGTGTATAGTGAGCATTACCCGGGTTATGCCGGGTGTGTATCAGTCCGACCCCCCGGGACTGATCCACGACGACCTCCGCCTCCTCCCCCCCTGGCGGGGGTCGTCCCCTTTCTGGGGGTTTTTTGTCCGCCGGACCGCCGCGGCAAACCGTGGAATGGTTGCGGAACGCTGTTTTCACCGGCGCGTTCCACCGGCTTCGCCCCCGATCCGCGCCCGGCCGTGTGCACAGTCCGGCATCCATCCACAGATCGGCGTCCGGGGCTGGATGGTCCCGGCGTGCGCCCGCAGGCTGGGCGCATGACCACCACTGCCGCCGTTCTGGTCCTGCTCGACGATCCGGTGCTGCGCGACGACGTCGACCGCGTCGCCGCGGCCGCCGGCGTTCCGGTGGTGCACGCCGCCGAACCGCCCGGGCGCCGGGCCTGGACGGCGGCGTCGGCCGTGCTGCTCGACGCGGCGTGCGTGCACCGCGGTGCGCTCGGCGCGCCACCCCGTCGCGACCGGGTGCTGCTGGTCGGGCGCGCCGAACCCGATGCCGCCGCCTACCGGGCCGCGCTTGCCGCGGGCGCCGAACGGGTGCTCACCCTGCCCCGCGACGACGCCGAACTCGTCGCCCTGCTGTCCGCCGCCGCGGAGGACCGCGCCGGTGCGGCGCGGCGGGGCGCGGTGCTGGCGGTGGTCGCCGGCCGCGGCGGGGCCGGGGCCTCGGTGTTCGCCGCCGCGCTGGCGCTGTGCGCCCGCGCCGAACCCCTGCTCGTCGACGTCGATCCGTGCAGCGGCGGCATCGACCTGCTGCTCGGTGCGGAGGCCGCCCCGGGGCTGCGCTGGCCCGATCTGGCGGTGCGCGACGGCCGGCTCGCCCACACCGCGCTGCGCGACGCGCTGCCCCGGCACGGTGCGGTCAGCGTGCTGTCCAGCGGCCGTGAGCCGGCCGAGATCGGGCCGGCCGCACTCGGGGCGGTGCTGGAGGCCGGCTACCGGGCCGGGACGACGGTGGTCTGCGACGTGCCCCGCCGCGGCACCGCGGCCGCCGAGACCGCCGTCCAGGCCGCGGATCTCGTCGTCGTGGTGACCACCGCCGACGTGCGGTCGGCCGCAGCCACCGCGGCGGTGGGGGCGTGGTGCACGGCGGCCAACCCGAATGTCGGGGTGGTGGTGCGCGGCCCGGCCCCGGGCGGGATGCGCGCCGCCGACGTCGCCGCCGCGGCCGGGCTGCCGCTGCTGGCGGCCATGCGCCCGCAGCCAGGCCTGGACGTCGCGCTGGAGCGCGGCGGGCTGCGGCTCGGGCGGCGCGGCCCGCTGGCGGGGGCCGCCCGCCGGGTGCTGGCGCTGCTCGGCTCCCAGCCGGCGGTGGCGGCATGACCGCCCGGCCGCTGATCGAGCGGGTGCGGGAGCGGCTCGCCGCCGAGTCCGCGCCGCTGCGGCCCACGGTGGTCGCCGCGGCGCTGCGCGCCGAGTCCGGCGGCCTGCTCGGCGACACCGAGGTGCTGGCCGGGCTGCGCACCCTGCAGACCGAACTCGTCGGGGCCGGCCTGCTCGACCCGCTGCTGGCCGCCGAGGGCACCACCGACGTGCTGGTCACCGCGCCGGACGCGGTGTGGGTCGACGACGGCACCGGGCTGCGCCGGGCACCGGTGCGATTCCCCGACGAGGCCGCGGTGCGGCGGCTGGCCCAGCGGCTGGCGCTGGCCGCCGGCCGTCGGCTCGATGACGCCCAGCCCTGGGTGGACGGGCACCTCACCGGGCTGGGCGCGGCCGGTTGCACGGTGCGGCTGCACGCCGTGCTGCCGCCGATCGCCGCCGCCGGCACCTGTCTGTCGCTGCGGGTGCTGCGTCCGGCCACCCAGGATCTGGCCGCGTTGACCGCCTGCGGGGCGATCGCCCCCGAGGCCGGTCGGCTGCTCGAGGCGATCGTCGCCGCCCGCCTGGCCTTCCTCGTCTCCGGCGGCACCGGGGCCGGCAAGACCACCCTGCTCAGCGCCCTGCTCGGCGCCGTCCCAGGCGACGAGCGCATCGTCTGCGTGGAGGACGCGGCCGAATTGGCGCCCCGGCATCCGCACGTGGTGCACCTCGTCGCCCGGGCCGCCAACGTCGAGGGTGTCGGGGCGGTGCCGGTGCGCGAGCTGGTGCGGCAGGCGCTGCGGATGCGGCCGGACCGCATCGTGGTCGGCGAGGTGCGCGGCGCGGAGGTCGTCGACCTGCTCGCCGCCCTCAACACCGGCCACGACGGCGGCGCGGGCACCGTGCATGCCAACACCCCGGCCGAGGTGCCCGCCCGGCTCGAGGCGCTGGCCGCCCTGGGCGGGCTGGACCGCGCCGCCCTGCACAGCCAGCTCGCCGCCGCGGTGCAGGTGCTGTTGCACGTGCGCCGCGACCGGGACGGCAGCCGGCGGCTGGCCGAGATCGCGGTACTGCGGCGCGACGCGCACGACCGGGTCCGGGCGGTGACCGCCTGGCACCACGACACCGGGCCCGGGCCGGGGGCGGACCCGCTGCACCGGCTGCTGGCCCGGCGGGGCGGGACATGACCGCCGGGGTCGCCACCGCGGCGCTGGCGCTGATGGCCGCCGTTCTGGTCGCGCCGCCCCCGTACCCGCGCGCCCGGGCGCGGTGGCCGCGGCGGCGCGGCCCGCGCCTGCCGCTGCGATGGGTGCCGACGGCCGCCGCGGGTGCGGCCGTGCTCGTCCTGCCGCCCGGGGTGGCGGTGGCCGCCGGGCTGCTCACCGGCACCGCCTGGCTGCGCCTCCGGCACCGCCGTGCCGACCGGCGCCGCCGCGCCGAGGCCGCCGCGCTGCAGGACGCCCTGGAGGTGCTGGTCGGGGAGCTCGCGGTGGGCGCGCACCCGGTGGCCGCCGTGGAGGCCGCCGCGGCCGAGACCACCGGTGCGGTGGCCGAAGCCCTGCGCACGGTTGCCGCGCGCGCCCGGCTCGGCGCCGACGTTCCCGCCGGCCTACGCGCCGCGGCCGCCGACTCGGCGCTGGCCGGCGCCTGGGAGCGGCTCGCGGTGTGCTGGCAGCTCGCCGAGACCCACGGGCTGGCCATCGCCACCCTGCTCGGCACCGCGCAGCGCGACATCGTCGAGCGGGAACGCTTCCTGGCCCGGGTGCACGCCGGGCTGGCCGGTGCCCGCACCACCGCCGTCGTGCTGGCCGGGTTGCCGCTGGCCGGGATCGCCATCGGGCAGGCCATCGGCGCCGATCCGGTGGCGTTCCTGTGCGGCGGCGGCCCCGGCGGCGTGGTGCTGGCGGTCGGGGTGGCGCTCGGCTGCGCCGGGCTGCTGTGGTCGGACCGCATCACCGCCGGAGCGCTGCGGTGAGCGCGGCGGCGCTGCTGCTGGCCGCCGCGCTGCTGCTGGCCGGCGGCCCCCGCCGGGCCCGGCGCCGGGCGGACACCGGCAGCCGCCGGGCCACCGGTGCGCCCCGGGCCGCCGATCCGTTGGCCGCGGCGTTCACCTTCGACCTGTTCGGGGCCTGCCTGGCGGCCGGGATGGCGGTGCCGACCGCCGCGACGGCCACCGCCGCCTCCGCCCCCGCCGGGCTGGCCCGCACCCTGCGCCGCGCCGCCGACCTGCTGGCGCTGGGGGCCGACCCCGCCACCGCCTGGTCGCGGCCCGGCCCGCCCGGCCACGACGCCGAGGCGGCGCTGCTACGGCTGGCCCGGCGATCGGCCACCTCCGGCGCCGCCCTGGCCCGCGGCGTGACGGAGCTGGCCGGCCAGACCCGCCACGACGCCGCCATCGCAGCGGCCGCGGCCGCCGAACGCGCCGCGGTGCTCATCGCCGGACCGCTCGGGCTGTGCTACCTGCCGGCCTTCGTCTGCCTCGGGGTGGTGCCGGTGATCGCCGGACTGGTCGGCGGCGTGCTGTCGGGCGGAGTGCTGTGAGCACGGGCGGACGGCCCGTGCCGGACCGGAGGGGAGGGTCCAGTGGGAGGACGGGTACGCGACCGGTTGGCCGTGCTGCGGGTGCGGCTGGTGCTGCTCGCCGCCGACGATGCCGGGATGAGCACGGTGGAGTACGCCATCGGCACCATCGCGGCGGCGGCGTTCGGCGCCATCCTCTACACCGTGGTCACCGGCGATTCGGTGGTCGGAGCGCTGACCGGCATCATCCGCCGCGCGCTGCGCACCGAGGTCTAGCCGGTGGGGCGTGGGGAAGGGCGGGCCCGGGGGATGCCGGGGCGGTCACCGTCGAGGCAGCCCTGGCCTTCGCGGCGCTGGCGGCGGTGCTGCTGGTCTGCCTGGCCGGGCTGGCGGCGGTGGTGCAGCAGCTGCGCTGCCTGGACGCGGCGCGGGAGGCCGCGCGGCTGGCCGCCCGAGGCGATGCGGCCGCCGCCGTCCGGCTCGCCGAGGCCGTCGCCCCTGCCGGGGCCCGGGTGCAGCTGCACCGCGACGGCGACCTGCACCGGGCCCGGGTCAGCGTGGCGGTGCCGCTGCTGGCCGGGCTCACCGTCACCGGTGAGGCCGCCGCGGCCGCCGAACCCGGCACCGGCTGACGCCGGCTCGGCCGGCGTGCTCGCGGCCGCCATGGTCGCCGTCCTGGTCGCGGTCACCGGGGCGGGGATCCACCTCGGCGCGGCGGTACTGGCCCGGCACCGCGCCCAGGCCGCCGCCGACCTCGCCGCCCTCGCCGCGGCGGCCGGGCTCGCCGACGGGCGGACGGCGGCGTGCGACCGGGCTGGGCGGGTCGCCCGCGCGATGTCGGCACACCTGACCGCCTGCACCGTCGACGGGCTCGACGTGGTGGTCACGGCGGAGGCGGAGGTCCCGCTGCGGGTCCCACTGCGGGGGCCGGCGACCCGCGCCCGCGCCGCCGCCCGAGCCGGCCCGGAGCCCGTGCCGTGATGTCGCCGACGGGTTTGCAGTGGCGTTGTGCGCAGGTATTGCTACTCGTGAGTACGCCAATCCGCGAAGAACCGTCGCCGCGGGACCGCGATACGCCGAACCGAGTTTGCCGAGCCGCCGCGGCGGGCCGGGCTAGCCGTGCCGGGCCAGTGCGTCGAGCACCAGGCGCAGCACCGTCACCGCGCCCGGTTTGTCCAGCGGGTCGTTGGCGTTGCCGCACTTCGGTGACTGCACGCACGACGGGCAGCCGGCCGGGCACTCGCACGCCTCGATCGCCGCCGCGGTGGCGGCCCACCAGTCGCGCAGCCGGGCGTAGCCGCGGGCGGCGAAGCCCGCCCCGCCCGGGTAACCGTCGTAGACGAAGATCGTCGGCAGCCCGTCCTCCGGGCCCACCGCGGTGGACACCCCGCCGATGTCACCGCGGTCGCAGGAGGCCACCAGCGGCAGCAGGCCGATCGCCGCGTGCTCGGCCGCGTGCAGCGATCCCGGCACCCGGAGTGGTTCGATCCCGTTGTCGTACAACGTCTCCGGCGTGACCGTGCACATCACCGCCATGGTGTCGAGGCTGCGCGGCGGCAGGTCCAGTTCGACGAAATCGATGACCTCACCGGACATCCGGCGGCGCAGATAGCCGATCACGGTGTTGGTCACCGACACCGGCACCAGCCCGACGGTGACCGGCCCCAACGTGATCCGCTCGCCCGGGCCGGTGACCTCGATGTCGGTGCGCTCCCGGGCGAAGGTGGTGTACCCGGGGTCCTCGGCGTGCACGAACGCCAGCCCGCCCTCGAGGTCGAGCGAGTCCACCAGATAGGTCTCGCCCTGGTGCAGGTACACCGCGCCCGGATGCACGGCGGCGTAGGCCTGGCCCACCCCCGCGCTGCCGAGCAGCCGGCCGGTGTCGGACTCCAGGATCGCGATCTGCCCGCCCGAGGCACCGCGGATGTCCACCGCCGGGTGCGGGCTCAGCCCCGGGGCGGGGAAGTAGCCGGTGGGCCGGCGCCGCAGCAGCCCGTCGTCGACGAGCGCCTCGGCCACCTGCTCGGCGCCCAGCGCGCGCACCTCGGCGTCGGTGAGCGGCAGCTCGGCGGCCGCGCACAGCAGTTGCGGGCCCAGCACGTACGGGTTGGTCGGGTCGATCACCACCCGCTCGATCGGCCGGTCCAGCAGCGCGGCGGGGTGGTGCACCAGGTAGGTGTCCAGCGGGTCGTCCCGGGCGATCAGCACGATCAGCGCGCTCTGCCCGCGCCGGCCGGACCGGCCGGCCTGCTGCCAGAACGACGCCACCGTGCCCGGGAACCCGGCCAGCACCACCGCGTCCAGGCCGGCGATGTCCACCCCGAGCTCCAGCGCGTTGGTGGTGGCCAGGCCGCGCAGCTCGCCCTCGGCCAGCGCCCGCTCCAGCGCGCGGCGGTCCTCGGCCAGGTACCCGGCCCGGTAGGAGGCCACCGTGTCCACCAGATCCGGTGCCACCTCGGCCAGCCGGGCCCGCGCGGTGAGCGCGGTCAACTCCGCCCCGCGCCGGGACCGCACGAACGTCAGCGTGCGCGCCCCCTCGGCGACCAGGTCGGCCATCACCCGGCCGGCCTCCGCGCCCGCCGAGCGGCGCACCGGCGCCCCGTTCTCCCCGACCAGGTCGTCGAGCAGTGCCGGCTCCCACAGCGCCACGGTGCGGGCTCCCTGCGGCGCGCCGTCCTCGGTCACCTCGGCGACCGTCTGGCCGATCAGCTCGGCGGCGGTGGTCCCCGGCTCGGCGGTGGTGGCGCTGGCGAAGATCACCGTCGGCCCGGGCTCCGAGGGGCCCCGGTAGCGCTGGCACAGGCGCAGCAGCCGGCGCAGCACCATCGCCACGTTCGAGCCGAAAATGCCTCGGTAGTAATGGCATTCATCGACCACCAGATAGCGCAGGTGGCGCAGGAAGGCCGCCCACCGGCCGTGGTTGGGCAACAGCGCGGCGTGGATCATGTCCGGGTTGGAGAAGATCCAGCGCGACCGTTCCCGGGCGAACCGGCGCAGCTCCGACGGGCTGTCGCCGTCGTAGGCGACCGGCCCCACGTCGTGGCAGCGCGGCACCGCGGCGGTCAGCTCCTGGGCGGCGCGCAGCTGGTCGTGACCGAGCGCCTTGGTCGGCGACAGGTACAGCGCCCGGGCCCGGCGGTCGGCGGCCAGCGCGGTCAGGATCGGCAGCTGATAGGCCAGCGACTTGCCCGAGGCGGTACCGGTCGACAGCACCACGTGCCGGCCGTGGTGGGCCAGGTCGGCCGCGGCGGCCTGGTGGGTCCACGGTTGGGCGATCCCGCGCTCGCGAAACGCCGCCACCACCTCCGGATCGGCCCACTGCGGCCACGGCCGGGTGCGGCCCGGCCGTGGCGGCAGATCGGCGACGTGGCGCAGCGGATGCTCACCGGAACCGGTGCCCGCGAGCACGCAGGCGAGCAGTTCACGGCCGAAATCCGACCCCGCGGGATCCGACCCCAAGATGTCCTCCCGACGCCCGCCCGGTAGCAGGTTGGGCGAGATTCTTCGTTTCCTGATCAGCTTGGACTGTCGCACCGGCCCGGAACGTGGTTGACTGGAGGCGGTCGCAGCTTCTGTGTTCGTGTTCTAGCACTCGCAGGATCGACGTTGCGATCGCGGCTCCTGCGAGGGTTTGTAGGTCGGGTCGAGTTCCGCCGCCTCCAAGTGAGGGCGGTCGGGACCGACCCGGTGTACCGAAAAAGCTTCGGTGGACCGCACCCGAAGAAATAAGAAGAGAGAGAACAAGAAATGCCACAGGGAACTGTGAAGTGGTTCAACGCGGAGAAGGGCTTCGGCTTTATCGCCCCTGAGGACGGCTCCGCGGATGTGTTTGTCCACTACACGGAGATTCAGGGCACGGGCTTCCGCACGCTGGAGGAGAACCAGCGGGTGGAGTTCGAGGTCGGCCAGAGCCCCAAGGGGCCGCAGGCCACGGGTGTTCGGGCCATCTGAGCAGTCTGACTATCTGAACCTGAACCACGGAACCCCCGCGCATCCGATCCGGATCCGCGGGGGTTTTTCGTTCGGCCGTGCCGGACACCCGGCGCCGGTGACGGGCGGGACGGGTGTGACTGTCCTACTGTCGGGGACGTGAGGCAGCTCTCGTTCTTCTCGGCAGAGTCGGTGCCGCCCGCGGTCACCGACCTGTCCGGGCTGCTCGCGGCCGCCGGCCAGGTGGTCGTCGTCGGCTCGGGCGCTGAGGCGGGCGCGCGGCTGTCGGTCGTCGTCGACGCGGCCTGGCGGGCCGAGGGCATCGCCGAGATGATCACCGAGGCCGGCCTGCCCCCCGAGATCACCAGCACCGACGAGGGCAGCCCGCTGGTGCGCACCGACGTCGACGCGCGGCTGACCGAGCTGGCCCGCCGGTGGACCCGCGGCGCGGTCAAGACCGTGCCCGCCGACTGGGTGCCCGGACCCCGCGAGCTGCGGGCCTGGGTGCTGGCCGCCGGATCCCCGGACAACGGGCACTACCAACTCGGGTTGGACCCGCACGCCCCCGACACCCACCCGGTGCTGGCCTCGGCACTGATGCGGGCCGGGATCGCGCCGACCCTCGTCGGCACCCGCGGCGGCCGGCCGGCGCTGCGGATCAGCGGCCGGCGGCGGCTGTCGCGCCTGGTAGAAACCGTGGGGGAACCCCCGGCGCCCGACGAGGCGTTCTCGAATTGGCCGCGCGTATAGCGGACGGCCACGTGCCGAGGAGTTTGCGTTGGGTCGCCCGGGGTGCCACATTGTCAGTGCCGACGGACCGGTCCGGCGCAGGCGCGACCGGGGGCTGGTACATGAAGTGGAGCGAAGCAGGAATTGGCTGACGAGGACCGCGGCAGCGGCAGCAACGGCGCCGTTCGACGACTTGTCATAGTCGAGTCACCCACCAAGGCGCGCAAGATCGCCGGATACCTGGGCCCCGGCTACGTCGTCGAGTCGTCGCGCGGGCATATCCGCGACCTGCCGCGCAACGCCGCCGACATCCCGGCCAAGTACAAGTCCGAGCCGTGGGCCCGGCTGGGCGTCAACGTCGACAACAACTTCGAACCGCTCTACATCATCAGCCCGGACAAGAAGGCCACCGTCACCGAGCTGAAGAACAAGCTCAAGGACGCCGACGAGCTGTACCTGGCCACCGACGGCGACCGGGAGGGCGAGGCCATCGCCTGGCATCTGCTGGAGACGCTCAAGCCGCGCATCCCGGTCAAGCGGATGGTGTTCCACGAGATCACCGAGCCGGCCATCCGCGCGGCCGCCGAGCATCCGCGCGAGCTGGACAACGCGCTGGTCGACGCCCAGGAGACCCGCCGCATCCTGGACCGGCTGTACGGCTACGAGGTCAGCCCGGTGCTGTGGAAGAAGGTCGCGCCGAAGCTGTCGGCGGGGCGGGTGCAGTCGGTGGCGACCCGCATCATCGTGCAGCGCGAGCGGGAGCGCATGGCGTTCCGCAGCGCCGCCTACTGGGACATCACCGCCGAGCTCGACGCGAGCGTGTCCGACCCGCAGGCCAGCCCGCCGCGGTTCGCCGCCAAGCTCAACACCGTCGCCGGCAAGCGGGTGGCCACCGGCCGCGACTTCGACGCCGGAGGCCAGGTGCGCAAGCCCGACGAGGTGCTCGTCCTCGACGAGACCGAGGCCCGGGCGCTGGCGCAGGCGCTGCGCGGCGCGCAGCTGACAGTCACCGCCGTCGAGCAGAAGCCCTACACCCGTCGGCCGTACGCGCCGTTCATGACCTCCACCCTGCAGCAGGAGGCCGGCCGCAAGCTGCGGTTCTCCGCCGAGCGCACGATGAGCATCGCGCAGCGGCTCTACGAGAACGGCTACATCACCTATATGCGTACCGACTCCACCACGCTGTCGGAGTCGGCGATCAACGCCGCGCGCACCCAGGCCCGCCAGCTCTACGGCGAGGAGTACGTGCACCCCACGCCGCGGCAGTACACCCGCAAGGTCAAGAACGCCCAGGAGGCGCACGAGGCGATCCGTCCCGCCGGCGACGTGTTCGCCACCCCGGGCCAGCTGGCCGGCGAGCTCGACGCCGACGAGTTCCGGCTCTACGAGCTGATCTGGCAGCGCACCGTCGCCTCGCAGATGGCCGACGCCCGCGGCACCACCCTGAGCCTGCGCATCTCCGGCACCACCCCGGACGGGCGCGAGGTGGTGTTCACCGCCAGCGGCCGCACCATCACCTTCCCGGGCTTTTTGAAGGCCTACGTGGAGAGCATCGACGAGCTCGAGGGCGGGGAGTCCGACGACGCCGAGCGGCGGCTGCCGAATCTGACCCGCGGCCAGCGGGTCGACGCGGTGGAGCTGACCGCCGACGCGCACCAGACCAGCCCGCCGCCGCGCTACACCGAGGCGTCGCTGGTGCGTGCGCTGGAGGAGCTCGGCATCGGCCGGCCGTCGACCTACGCGTCGATCATCAAGACCATCCAGGACCGCGGCTACGTGCACAAGAAGGGCAGCGCGCTGGTGCCGTCCTGGGTGGCGTTCGCCGTGATCGGGCTGCTCGAACAGCACTTCAGCCGGCTGGTGGACTACGACTTCACCGCCGCGATGGAGGACGAGCTCGACGAGATCGCCGCCGGCCACGAGCAGCGCACCAACTGGCTGTCGAAGTTCTACTTCGGCGGTGACCACGGCGTCGACGACTCGATCGCCCGGTCCGGCGGGCTCAAGAAGCTGGTCGGGGTGAACCTCGAGGAGATCGACGCCCGCGAGGTCAACTCGATCCACCTGTTCGACGACGAGCAGGGCCGACCGATCTATGTGCGGGTCGGCAAGAACGGCCCGTACCTGGAGCGGATGGTCACCGGCGAGGACGGCGAGCCGAAACCGCAGCGCGCCAACCTCTCCGACGCGATCACCCCCGACGAGCTGACCCTGGAGCTGGCCGAGAAGCTGTTCGCCACCCCGCAGGAGGGCCGCTCGCTGGGCATCGACCCGGCCACCGGGCACGAGATCGTGGTCAAGGACGGCCGCTACGGCCCGTACGTCACCGAGATCCTGCCCGAGCCGACCGACGGCGACGACGACGGCGGCGCCGGGGCGACGGCGAAGAAGGGCAGGAAGCCGACCGGGCCCAAGCCGCGCACCGCGTCGTTGCTGCGGTCGATGGACATCGAGACGGTCACCCTCGACGACGCGCTCAAGCTGCTGTCGCTGCCGCGGGTGGTCGGGGTGGACCCCAACACCGGTGAGGAGATCACCGCGCAGAACGGCCGCTACGGGCCGTATCTCAAGCGCGGCTCCGACTCGCGCTCGCTGGCCAGCGAGGAGCAGCTGTTCACCATCACGCTCGACGAGGCGCTCAAGATCTACGCCGAGCCCAAGCGGCGGGGCCGGCAGGCCGCCGCGGCGCCGCCGCTGCGCGAACTGGGCACCGACCCGGCCACCGGCAAGCCGATGGTGATCAAGGACGGCCGGTTCGGGCCGTACGTCACCGACGGCGAGACCAACGCCAGCCTGCGCAAGGGTGACGACGTCATGACGATCACCGACGAGCGGGCCGCCGAACTGCTCGCCGAGCGGCGGGCCAAGGGCCCGGCCAAGCGGGCGGCGAAGAAGGCCACCAAGAAGGCACCGGCCAAGAAGGCCGCGAAGAAAGCCACCGCGAAGAAGGCCTGAGCAGGAAAGCCACCGCGAAGAAGGCCTGAGCGCAGCCGGCCTAGTTGGACGAGGGGGCGTTCTCGGCGTCGGCGGCGGCCGCCTGCCCGTCGGTTCGGGCCTGGCCGTTGCCGGCGATCTCGGGGTGCGCCTCCTCCAGCGACACCAGCCGCACCGGGCGGGCCAGTTGGGTGGCCGCCACCCGGCCGCGCAGGTTGACCGTCTCGCCGACCTCCCAGCACAGCGCCTCGGTGTCGAGCGCCTGTGAGACCGCCACCGCCGAGGCCAGCACGTGCCCGGGCTCGGACTTGGCCAGCTCGGTCAGCCGGGCCGCCTCGTTGACCGGGTCGCCGATGACGGTGTACTCGAAGCGGGCCTGCGCGCCGATGTGCCCCGCGATGGCCCGGCCGGCCGACACCCCGATGCCGAAGTCGGTGGTGCCCAGCACCTTGATCAGCTCGTCGTGCAGCTCGCGGGAGGCGGCCAGCGCCGCGCCGGCGGCGTCCGGGTGTTCGATCGGGGCGCCGAAGATGCACAGCGCCGCGTCGCCCTGGAACTTGTTGACGAACCCGCCGTGCCGGTTGATGCAGTCGACGATGACCTTGAAGAACTCGTTGAGCAGGTTGACCACCTCGCCCGGCGGGTGGGTGGAGGCCAGCGTCGTCGAGCCGACCAGGTCGACGAACAGCACCGCCACGTCGCGCTCCTGACCGCCCAGCTCGGTGCCGCGCTCCAGCGCCCGGCGGGCCACGTCCTCGCCCACGTAGCGGCCGAACAGGTCGCGCAGCCGTTGCCGTTCGGCCAGGTCGCGCACCATGTCGTTGAATCCGGCCTGCAGCAGGCCCAGCTCGCTGACGTCGTAGATCTGCATGTGCGCGTTGTAGTTGCCGCGCTGCACCTCGCCGAGCGCCCAGCGCAGCTGGCGCAGCGGGTCGGCGATCGACATCGACGCCAGCACGGTGGCGACGAACCCGATGACCAGCGCCACCACCGCCAGCAGCAGCATCGGGGTGAGCAGCCCGTCGGTGGGGGCCTGCAGCACATCGAACATGCTGGCCACCAGGGCGAGCACGATGGCCAGCAGCGGCACGCCGGTGGACAGCACCCAGGTCAGCACCAGCCGGGTGATCACGCCGGGGGCGCGGACGTGCTCGGGCACGCCGCGGCGCAGCGCGGCCACCGCGACCGGGCGCAGCACCCGCTCGGACTGCAGGTAGCCGATGATCGCGGTGGCGGTCGCGCCCAGCATGGTGGCCACCGCCACCACCGGCGCGGACCGGCTGGCCACCGGCCAGATCGCGATGATGAACACGATCGTGCCCAGGCACCAGTTGGCCAGGCTGATCATGGTGCGGTAGAAGGGCATCCGCAGCGCGCGGGCCCGCGCCAGCTCGGTGGCCTCCGGATTGCGGTCGCCCAGCAGCGCGTCGCGCCGCTGCCAGCGCATCACCGGCACCAGCAGCCGCAGGCTCAGGAACGCCCCGATGCCGAACGACACCACCAGGTAGCCCAGGAAGATGGCCAGGTTCGGCAGCGGCAGGTCCTGCAGCTGCACCCGGTCCTCCGGCGGCAGCCCGAACCGCAGGAAGCCCAGCACCAGCAGGGCACCGATGATGTCGGCCTGCAGCATGCCCAGCGTGAACACCGGCCACGGGGTGCGCGCCACCCAGCGGACGAATGACCCGATTCGTCCGAGCCGGATCGCGCTGGAGCTCACCCAACCACCGTATCGGGACCGGCGGACCGATCGTCGCGCTGTGACCGGTTCGTGGGCGGTTGCGGCTAGGGTTGGCGGTGATGAGCAGGGTCTTTTCGCGGTTGGTCGGGCAGGAAGCGGTCGAGGCGGAGCTGATCGCGGCGGCGCGGGCCGCCCGCGGTGATCTTGCTCACAGTCCGACCGCCACCGGCACCATGACGCACGCCTGGCTGTTCACCGGGCCGCCGGGGTCGGGCCGGTCGATCGCCGCGCTGTGCTTCGCCGCCGCGCTGCAGTGCACCTCCGACGGCGTGCCCGGGTGCGGGGAGTGCCGGGCCTGCACCACCACCATGGCCGGCACCCACGCCGACGTGCGCCGCGTCGTCCCCGAGGGGCTGTCCATCGGTGTCGACGAGATGCGCGCCATCGTGCAGGTCGCGTCCCGGCGGCCCAGCACCGGGCGCTGGCAGGTGGTGGTGATCGAGGACGCCGACCGGCTCACCGAGGGCGCGGCCAACGCGCTGCTGAAGGTGGTCGAGGAGCCGCCGCCGTCGACGGTGTTCCTGCTGTGCGCGCCCTCGGTGGACCCCGAGGACATCGCGATCACGCTGCGCTCCCGGTGCCGGCACGTCGCGCTGGTGACCCCGTCGGTGGAGGCCATCGCGCAGGTGCTCGTCGACACCGACGGCATCCCCGCCGAACAGGCCCGCTGGGCCGCCGCGGTGAGCGGCGGGCACGTCGGCCGGGCCCGCCGGCTGGCCACCGACGAACAGGCGCGGCAGCGCCGGCTGCGGGCGCTGGGGCTGGCCCGCGACGCCGCCACCCCGGCGCGGGCCTTCGCCGCCGCCGAGGAACTGGTCGCCACCGCCGAGGCCGAGGCGAAGGCGCTGACCGAGGAGCGCAACGAGGCCGAACTGGAGGAGCTGCGCACCGCGCTGGGGGCGGGCGGCACCGGCAAGGGCACCGCGGGGGCGCTGCGCGGTGCGGCCGGGGCGCTCAAGGACCTGGAGCGGCGGCAGAAGTCGCGCCAGACCCGGGCCTCCCGGGACGCGCTGGACCGCGCGCTGATCGACCTGGCGACGTTCTTCCGGGACGCGTTGCTGACCGCCTCGGGGGCCGAGCAGGTGCGGCGCAACCACCCGGACATGGCCGACCGGGTGGCCGCGCTGGCCGAGCACGCCGCCCCGGACCGGCTGCTGCGCTGCATCGAGGCGGTGCTGGAGTGCCGGGAGGCGCTGGCCGCCAACGTCAAGCCCAAGTTCGCGGTCGACGCGATGGTGGCGACGGTGGGGCAGGCGCTGCGGGACTGAGCCGGGAACCGAGGCGGCTTTGGAACTCGCCGCCGCCTGCCGTACACTCTCTTGCGCCCCGGATGTGTGGTTGACCGGACTCCCACACAGTCGGGTACGGCCGCCTTAGCTCAGTCGGCAGAGCGATTCACTCGTAATGAATAGGTCGGGGGTTCGATTCCCCCAGGCGGCTCCATCGAGGCCCCGCTGCCCGTTCGGGCGGCGGGGTTTTCCGTTCGGGCGACGTCGAGGCACGGCCGATCAGCCCGCCGGCGCCAGGAAGCCGACCGGGCCGGGGGAGATGCACACCGACAGCGCGGCGGTGTTGGCCTCGACGTGGATGGCCTCGCCGGCCCCGGGCAGTCGGACGAACACCCGGTTCAGCCCGGGCCGCACCGGCACCCGGGCCCGCGGCCCCTCGTCCAGCGCCATGGTCAGCGAGCCGTCCGAGTTGGCCAGGTAGTTGATCTCGGCGGTCCAGTCCGCCGGCAGCAGCGGCCCGTCCAGCGGGATGCGCACCGG
>NZ_CALDGS010000039.1 GCF_937941905.1 uncultured Mycolicibacterium sp.
TTGCGGATGTCCTCGAAGTGCAGGCCGGTGGTGGGCTCGTCGAGGATGTAGACGGTGCGGCCGGTGGAGCGCTTCTGCAGCTCGGCGGCCAGCTTCACGCGCTGTGCCTCGCCGCCGGACAGGGTCGGGGCGGGCTGGCCCAGCCGCACGTAGCCCAGGCCCACGTCCACCAGTGTCTTGAGGTAGCGGTGGATGGAGCCGATCGGCTCGAAGAACTCCGTCGCCTCCTCGATGGACATGTCGAGGACCTCGGCGATGGTCTTGCCCTTGTAGTGCACCTCGAGGGTCTCCCGGTTGTACCGGGCCCCGCGACACACCTCGCACGGCACGTACACGTCGGGCAGGAAGTTCATCTCGATCTTGATCGTGCCGTCGCCGGTGCACGCCTCGCAGCGGCCGCCCTTGACGTTGAACGAGAACCGGCCCGGCTGGTAGCCCCGCACCTTCGCCTCGGTGGTGGCCGCGAACAGGGTGCGGATCTTGTCGAACACCCCGGTGTAGGTGGCCGGGTTGGACCGCGGGGTGCGCCCGATCGGCGACTGGTCGACCTGCACCAGCTTGTCGACGTGTTCCAGGCCGTTGACCCGGGTGTGCCGGCCGGGCACGTGCCGGGCGCCGTTGAGCTTGTTCGCCAGCACCGCCGCCAGGATGTCGTTGACCAGCGTGGACTTGCCCGAACCGGACACCCCGGTGACGGCGGTGAGCACGCCGAGCGGGAACGACACGTCGATGCCGCGCAGGTTGTTCTCGCGCGCGCCGACCACGGTGAGCTGCCGCTTGGTGTCCACCGGGCGGCGCATGGCCGGCACCTCGATCCGCTGCTTGCCGGACAGGTAGGCACCGGTCAGCGAGTTCGGGTTCTTCAGCAACTCGGCGTAGGGGCCGCTGTGCACGATCCGGCCGCCGTGCTCGCCGGCCGCCGGTCCGATGTCGACGATCCAGTCGGCGGCGGCGATGGTGTCCAGGTCGTGTTCGACGACGATCAGCGTGTTGCCGAGGTCGCGCAGCCGCACCAGGGTGTCGATGAGCTTGCGGTTGTCGCGCTGGTGCAGGCCGATCGACGGCTCGTCGAGCACGTAGAGCACCCCGACCAGCCCGGACCCGATCTGGGTGGCCAGCCGGATGCGCTGCGCCTCGCCGCCGGACAGCGTGGCCGCGGCGCGCGACAGCGTCAGGTAGTCCAGACCGACGTCGAGGAGGAACCCCAGCCGGGACTGGATCTCCTTGACCACCCGGCCCGCGATCGCGGCCTCCCGCTCGCCGAGCACCAGGGTGTCGAGGAACTCCGCGCACTCGGCGATGGACAGGTCACAGAGCTCGGCGATGGACTTCGGGCCGTGCTTGCTCGAGGCCAGCGTCACCGCGAGCACCTCGGGCTTGAGCCGGGTGCCGTTGCACTCCGGGCACGGCACGTCGCGCATGTAGCCCTCGTACCGCTCCTTCATCTGCTCGGACTCGGTCTGCTCCAGGCGCCGGTGCAGGAAGGCCATGACGCCCTCGAAGTCGGCGTAGTAGGAGCGGGTGCGGCCGTAGCGGTTGCGGTAGCGGATGTGGATCTGCTCGTCGCAGCCCTCCAGGATGGCCTTGCGGGCCTTCGCCGGCAGTTTGCGCCACGGGGTGTCCAGGTCGAAGCCCATCGCCTCGCCGAGCGCGCCCAGCATCCGGGTGAAGTACTCGGCGTTGTGGCCCATCGACCACGGCGCGATCGCCCCCTCGGCCAGCGTCAGGTCCGGGTCGGGCACCACCAGGTCGGGGTCGACCTCCTTGCGGATGCCCAGGCCGGTGCACTCCGGGCAGGCGCCGTAGGGCGAGTTGAACGAGAACGAGCGGGGTTCGAGGTCGTCGAGGGCCAGCGCGTGGCCGTTGGGGCAGGCCAGCTTCTCGGAGAACCGCTGCTCGCGCTGCGGGTCGTCCTCGTCGCGGTCGACGAAGTCGAGCACCACCACCCCGTCGGCGAGGTTGAGCGCGGTCTCGATCGAGTCGGTGAGCCGCTGCTTGGCGCTCGGCTTGACCGAGAGCCGGTCGACGACGACCTCGATGTCGTGCTTCTGCTGCTTCTTGAGCTTGGGCGGGTCGGTGAGCGGATACACCACGCCGTCGACCCGGACCCGGCTGTAGCCCTGGGCGTTGAGCTTGTCGAACAGGTCGACGAACTCGCCCTTGCGGGTGCGCACCACCGGGGCGAGCACCTGGAAGCGCAGGCCCTCCTCCATGGCGAGCACCTGGTCGACGATCTGCTGCGGGGTCTGCCGGGCGATCCGCTCGCCGCACACCGGACAGTGCGGACTGCCCGCCCGGGCGTACAGCAGGCGCAGGTAGTCGTAGACCTCGGTGATGGTGCCGACGGTGGAGCGGGGGTTGCGGTTGGTGGACTTCTGGTCGATCGACACCGCCGGCGAGAGGCCCTCGATGAAGTCGACGTCGGGCTTGTCCATCTGGCCGAGGAACTGCCGCGCGTAGGCCGACAGCGACTCGACGTAGCGGCGCTGCCCCTCGGCGAAAATGGTGTCGAAGGCCAGCGACGACTTGCCCGACCCGGACAGGCCGGTGAAGACGATCAACGCGTCGCGGGGCAGATCGAGATCGACGCTGCGCAGGTTGTGCTCCCGCGCACCCTTCACAATGAGGCGGTCAGCCAACGAAGTACCTTCCTGTCCCCTACCCCCGAGACGCTTCCGGACCATGCTAGGTGCGACCACCGACATGCTGCCCGCCGCGGGCAGGAAGTAACGTGACCACCATGACAGTCGTCACCGACAACTACACCGGCCACGTCGAGCCGGGCACCGCGGCTCGGCGGGTGCTGCCGGGAGCGACGATCATCAAGGCGTCGGTCGGCCCGATGGACAACAACGCCTACCTCATCAGTTGTACCCGGACCGGTGAGACGCTGCTCATCGACGCCGCCAACGACGCGGCGATCCTGCTCGACCTGATCGAGCGGTTCGCGCCCACGCTGTCGCTGATCGTGACCAGCCACCAGCACTACGACCACTGGCAGGCGCTGGCGGCGGTGGTGGAGGCGACCGGGGCGCCGACCGCCGCGCACGCGCTGGACGCCGACCCGCTGCCGGTGCGGCCGGACCGGATCCTGGCGCACGGCGACGTGGTCGAGGTCGGCGACCTGCGCTTCGACGTGATCCATCTGCGCGGGCACACCCCCGGTTCGGTGGCGCTGGCGCTGAGCGGACCGCCCGCCGGTGACGCCACCCACGTGTTCACCGGTGACTGCCTGTTCCCGGGCGGTGTGGGCAAGACTTGGCAACCGGGAGACTTCGAGCAGCTGCTCTCCGACGTGACGGAACGGCTGTTCGGGGTCTATCCGGACTCGACGGTGATCTATCCCGGTCACGGCGATGACACCACGCTGGGCGCGGAGCGTCCCAGCCTGCCGGAGTGGAAGAAACGCGGCTGGTAACGGAAGGTGGAAATGAACAGCGAGCAGTTCAACAAGGTCAAGAGCGGCGCCGGCTTCATCGCGGCGCTCGATCAGAGCGGCGGCAGCACCCCCAAGGCGCTCCGGCTGTACGGCATCCCGGAGGACGCCTACAGCACCGACGAGCAGATGTTCGACCTGGTGCACCAGATGCGGACCCGCATCATCACCAGCCCGGCGTTCAACGGTGACCGGATCGTGGGCGCGATCCTGTTCGAGAACACGATGGACCGCACCATCGAGGGCCGGCCGTCGGCCGACTACCTGTGGAACGTCAAGAAGGTGGTGCCGTTCCTGAAGATCGACAAGGGGCTGGCCGAGGAGAAGGACGGCGCCCAGACCATGAAGCCGATGCCGGGCCTCGACGAGCTGCTGGACCGTGCGGTGGCCAACGGCATCTTCGGCACCAAGGAGCGCTCGGTGATCAAGCTGCCGGGTGCCGGCCTGCAGGCCGTGGTGGACCAGCAGTTCGAGGTCGCCCGGCAGGTGCTGGCCAAGGGCCTGGTGCCGATCATCGAGCCCGAGGTCGACATCAAGAGCCCGCAGAAGGCCGAGGCCGAGGACCAGCTCAAGGCCGCGCTGCTGGCCGGCGTCGACGCGCTGGCCGATGACCAGCAGGTCATGCTGAAGCTGACCCTGCCGGACGTGGACAACCTCTACAAGGAGCTCGTCGACCATCCGAAGGTGCTGCGCGTGGTCGCGCTGTCGGGCGGCTACAGCCGCGAGGAGGCCTGCGCCCGGCTGGCCCGCAACAACGGCATGATCGCCAGCTTCTCGCGCGCCTTCACCGAGGGCCTGACCGCCCAGCAGAGCGACGAGGAGTTCAACGCGACGCTGGACAAGTCGATCGCCGAGATCTTCGCCGCGTCCAACACCTAGTCCGCGTGCGGTGGCCCGCCCGGCACCGGGCGGGCCCCGACCCGCACCGTGGTCGCTGCGCGGGCCGGAGCGGGCCGGCTACGCCGTGGTGTGGACGATGAGCACGTCGATCTTGGACCGCCGCGCCACGTTGGCCGGCACCGAGCCGAGCAGCCGCCCGGCGATGGTGGAGAGCCCCACGTTGCCGACGACGAGCAGGTCCGCCTGGACGTCGTCGGCGAGCTGCACCAGCGCGTCGACCGGGGCCCCGACCACCGGGCGTTCCTCGATGTCCTGCGCCCCGGCGGCCTTGGCGCGGTCGCGGGCCTCGCGCAGGATCGCGTAGATGGGCGCGTTGCCGGACATCTTGTAGCCCTCGTCCTTCAGGACGTCGGCGGCACGCTGGTCCTCGCTCTGCGGGAAGTACGCGGTCGCGATGATCAGCTTCGCGCCCGATTCGCCGGCGAGCTGGCCGGCCTTGTCGACCGCGCGCAGTGACGAGTCCGAGCCGTCGGTGCCGACGACGATCGTCTTGTAGGCGCCCATCCGTGTCCTCCCAGTGTCCGTTGCACCGCCACCGAGACAGTAACGCGTGACCGGTTTGCGGTGCCGCGATTCCCGCGATGCGGGTTGCTGCCAGTCTCGAAAAGCTGCCTCTACCGGCAACGATGGTAATGACCGCGGGGCGCGGCGGAACGCCGAAGTGATGCGGTCCACGCCGGCGGCACGGTTTTGGCCCGGATTACGGGTAATCCGGGCCACACCGTCGTTGTCGGTGCGGCGCAGGTCATTCCGTGACGGGCAGGGCGTCGCGCCGGATTCAGCGCCGGTCGCGGCCGAAGTACAGCTCCTGGGTGGCGGTGCAGATCAGGTCGCCGCCACGGTTGTACATGACACCGGTGGCCAGCCCGCGCCCGGCCACCCCGCTCGGCGAGACGGCGTCGGCGAGCACCCAGTCGTTGAGATCGGCCGGGCGGTGGAACCAGACCGCGTGGTCGATGAGCGCGTTGAAGGTGTGCGCGGCGGAGGTACGGCGCGCCACCAGAGCGGTCTCCAGCATGGACACCCCGGAGTGGTAGGTCAGCAGCGCGGCGTTCAGCACCGGGTCGTCCGGAACGGAATCCACTGGGCGCCACCACATCCGGATCCGCGGCGGAGCCTCCGGCAGGTCCATCGCCAGCCGCGGCGGCGGATCGATGTAGCGACGTTCGACGGGACGCTCCCGGATCCAGAGACCGTTGAATTCGTCTGCATAGCAAGCGAGTTGCTCATGCACTGGCGGAAGCGCCTCGGGGGCGGGAACTTCCGGCATGGGCTGGTGGTACTCCATGGTCTCCAGGGCCGCGCTGAACGACACGTGGGCCTCGAGCAGCACCTCGCCGCGCTGCACCGCGGTGACCCGCCGGGTGGACAGCGTGCCGCCGTCGCGGAGCCCGGTGACGTGCATGTCCACCGGGTAGCGGGCGTCCCCGGCACGCAGGAAGTAGGCGTGGAAGCTGTGCGGCACCCGGCCGGGGGCGGTGCGGCCGCCCGCCACCAGGGCCTGTGCGGCGATGTGCCCGCCGGCGATGTGATGGGTCGGGTCGTCGAGCTGGTGGGCGACGAAGTCGAGGTCACCGACCTGCCTGACGTCGAGGGAGTCCAGCAACTCGGTCAACTGCGGCATGGTCACCGGGGCATCATGCCCCGCCCCGCCGGGCGGCCGCGATCCGGGGTCGGGTCACCAGGGTTCGCGGGCGACCGGGGCGGCGGGGCCGGCCTCGGCGGCGGGCGCATCGGCCTCGGCCGACCAGGCCGTGCCCTCGCAGACCAGGTCCCGCGGGACCGGGATCTCGCTGGGCAGCGGCAGGCCGAGGCCGGGCACCGAGGTGGGCAGCGGCACCCCGGACAGCGGCAGGGCCGGGACGCCACCACC
Organism: uncultured Mycolicibacterium sp.; assembly: GCF_937941905.1. GTDB lineage: Bacteria > Actinomycetota > Actinomycetes > Mycobacteriales > Mycobacteriaceae > Mycobacterium. The sequence goes on from NZ_CALDGS010000039.1 coordinate 6,210, forward strand.
GCCACCGCCGGCGGCGGGCGGGGTGGCCGCGGTGTGCTCGATGACGGCCGCCTCCGCGGGCGAGGCCTCGGCCGGGGCGGCCGCCGCGGCGGCGGCGTCGGGCACCGTCTCGGGTTCCGGCCCGGCCGGCGGGGCGGGTTCGCCGGGGGCGGGTTCGCCCGGCGGGGTGACTGCCTCGGCCGGAGCAGGCTCGGCGGGAGCAGGCTCGGCGGGAACGGG
>NZ_CALDGS010000040.1 GCF_937941905.1 uncultured Mycolicibacterium sp.
CCGAACACAGCACAACCGTCGAGTTGGAACTCGAGGGAGAAACGTTCACCGCCCAATGGCATGGCCGCGGTCGCCATCTCAGCGGCGAGTTCCTGGCGGAACGCCTCCAGGACTACGGTCAGGTCGGCGGCCTCCTGCGCCTGTCTCCGGTCAACGGCCTCTATCGCCTACAGCTGCTGCCGCCCGGTTCGCGAAGTAGACTCGATGTCGCGCCACCGCCTCCACCGCCACCTCCTCAACCCCGAAAAGAGGCGAAGGCCAAGCGCCGTCGCGCCACGGTGGACCGTCAGTTCCACGCCGATTCCGACTACGACTGGGGCGGGAACTCGACGCCGACAATCGGCTTTCTCACCGAAGCGCGCGAGTTGCTTTCCGACCAGCTGAAAGCGGCGGGGTTCGACGTCCGAGAACTCGTCGAGTTGCGCCTGCAGGGCGAGGAGCTGGCCACCCTCGACGACTTCGAGGAGCTCCTGTCGGTCGACGTGTCGAACGTCGACAGGATGCCGCATCAGGAAGCCGTCGCACGTCATGCCCTGTCGCGCCTACGCGGTCGCGCAATTCTCGCCGACGAGGTCGGCCTCGGCAAGACGATCGAGGCTGGTCTTGCCGTCAAGGAACTCACGCTACGCGGGCTGGCCAGGCGCGTGCTCATCCTCTGCCCGGCGCCGCTGCGCGAACAGTGGCGCGAGGAGATGGGGCACAAATTCGACCTTCATTTCGAGGTCGCGACCCGCGGACCGGAGATCGGCCGGCAGGACAAGTTGATCACGAGCCTGCATCTCGCTCGCAGCAACGCTGACAAACTCACCAAGAAGCCCTGGGACATCGTCATTCTCGACGAGGCACATCGTGCGGCCGGCGCCGGTTCCCACAGGACCCGCGACCTGATCACGCGCCTGACTACCGCGTGCCGGTACGCGTTCTTTCTCACCGCCACGCCGGTGCAGAACGATCTGCTCGAGCTCTACCGCCTCGTCGAGCTGCTCCGACCCGGGACGTTCACCTCCGCGAGAGACTTCAAGCGGCAGTTCATGTCGCCCTACGACCCCCGGACCCCGGTCGATCCCGCGGGGCTACGCCGCCTTATCAGCAGCGTGATGGTCCGCACCACGCGAGCGCAGGCCGGCGTCGATCGCGTGGTGCGGCGCGCTGTCAACGAGGCCATCACTCTCGGTAGTCGGGAGCAGGAACTCTACGCGCTGGCAACCGAACTGCTGCGCAAGGTGATGTGCGATCCAGGTGACGCGATGCGCCGGCGCAGTCTGGCGCTCCGCCTGACCGCCAGCCCGTTCTCGATGGGCACAACCGCACTTCGCATGGCAGAGCGTCATCCCGATCCGCGAGTCCGTGAGGTGCTCCGCGAGGTCGGTCACCTCGGCATGGACATCAAGACCTCCGCCCGTGAGGATCGCGCCGTCGAGATCACCCGCGATTGGCTCAAAGAGCACGGTCGGGTGCTGATCTTCACCCAGCACACCGACACCGTCACCGCCCTGCTGCGGCGTTTCGAGCTCGAAGGGCTGTCTGCGCGGTCGTTCCACGGAACGATGGCGGCGACCGAGCGGGCGAAGACCATCGCGGCCTTCCGCTCCGGCGATGCCCCGATCATGATCTCGACCGACGCCGGCGCCGAAGGGCAGAACCTACAGTTCTGCAACTGCGTCCTCAACTACGACCTGCCCTGGAATCCGATGCGCGTCGAGCAGCGGATCGGCCGCGTGGACCGGTTGACCCAACCCAAGGACGAGGTATTCGTCGCCAACCTGTATGCCCACAACACGATCGACGAAAAGGTCTTCTGGCTGCTCGCCGAGAAGCTGCGGATGTTCGAGTTGCTGTTCGGCCAGGTGACCACCATCCTCGGCGAGCTCGACGAGTCGAAGTCGGCCAGCTTCGAATCCCGGGTCATGCAGGCACTGTTCGCCGAGAACGATGCGAAGATGAACGCACTGCTCGATCAGCTCGGCACCGAACTGGCTCAGGCGCGGGAGAAGGCCTCCGAGCTGATCGCAGCCGACCGGGACGTCAGCAAGTGGATGGCCGGGGCGTTCGACCACCGCAAGGAGCTCACCAAGGCCGGCAGCATCGAGCTCGCACCCGAAGTGGCTCAGCGTGCGCGAATGCGGCAACGACGCGTCCAGACATGGGTTCGAAATGTGCTGAGAGCGCTCGACGCGCGGATCATCCACGACACCGGTGATGGAGATGGAGCATTCATCACCGCGGAGTTCGGAGAGGAGTTCGCCCAGGAGCTGGGTGGTCGCACCACGATGCACCTGGCCTTCGACCGATTCGGGCTGGAGCATCACCCGGAGGCCGAGTTGTGCGCGGTCGGCTCCCCGGTTTTCGACGAGTTGCTCGGGCTGCTGCGGGTGCGCGGCGATATGCACGCCACCGTCCCGGTGATTCCCGACGACATCGGTCCCACCCCCTACCGGCACTCGGGTTCCATCCGGCTGGTGCGCCGCCGACTGGTCCCGTCCGGATCGTGGAGCGGTCAGGCGACCTTCCGCGCGACGGTCGGCGAGGCCGAGACGACCGATCACCTCATCACGGCGGACATCAACACCCACCGCAAGCAGCGGCTGCCCCGTCGCCCCCTCGAGGACGGCGAGCCGCTCCCGTCGGCCTTCGGATCGGCACATAAGGTGATCGCCCAGTTCGAGCGTGCTGCGGTCCCCCAGCTCGAGAAGCTCCGACGTGACCGCCTCGACGAGGTCGAGCGGCAGCAGGCGCTCGAACTCGAACGCGTCACCAGTGGCTACCGCGCACAGATCGCCGAAAGCAGCGGTGACGAACTCGTACGGTTGCAGCGTGCGCTGCGGACCGAGGAACGGCGCCTCACCCGGCGACCCGATATCCGTGCCCGAGCGAAGATCCTGGCGGTGACGCTGGACGAGGACGACTGGCTCGTCGAGGAGACCTGGGCCGGGCCAAGCGGCGACGAAACCACCCTCACTTACGAATGGGGGGTGGAACCACCGCGCATCGAAAGCGCCGTTTCAGGTCGCCCCATCGACATCCTGGCGCTGTGCTCGGACATGCACTGGGCCGACGAGTCCGAGGTGAACCGCTGCGGTTCGTGCGAGCGCTGGTTGTGTGCCGCCTGCGGTGATGACGCGAACTTCGCGCCGTGCGCGGTCTGCGGTGATTCGTGCTGCGGCGGCTGTCGTCAGCAGAACGGTGGACTGTGCCGGACCTGCGCGGCGCCGCAGCGAGCACCCGAGCTCGATGACGAGTTTTTCGTTGCCTGGAAGCTAGGACAGGACACCGTCCTGCGGGTCGGCGAGCGGGTGGCCGAACTCGTGCGAACAGATGGTTCGCCACCGACAGTTCTGGTCGGCCGGAATGACCGGAACGATCCCCGCATGGGCCGCCTGCGGGCCTACGCGCGCCGGCACGGGCTGCCCATGGACTGCGGGTTGGTCAAGCGTGACCTGACGCTTCGGGACGACACACCGGACACGGCCCGCCTCCGTCTGCACACCGCCCGCACGGTCGCGGTGGAACTGTCCGTCGACGCGTCGGTGGACGGCACGCTGGACCTCGATGTCACCGATGATCTTCCGTCCGCACCCGAGGTGCCGGTTTCCTCCGAGGACGACTACGCACTCGGCGAGATGCTGGCGCGGTTGCGACGCGAGGCCCCGCCGCCGCGGCGGCCGGCGGTCGTCGTGACCCACCGTGCGCACTTCGTCGACCTCTATCTCGAGGCGGACCGGCTGGTGCGCGAAGAGCACGTGGTAACCGACGACCGGACGTTGACCCTGACCGACATCCGCTGCGCCGAGCTGCGGTGGCTCGAGCCGTCGCTCGACCGCCCTCTCGTCGCCGAGGGCAGGCTCGACGATTTCCACGTCACCGTGGAACGACGCAACGAGGCGTTGGTCGTCAACGCACAGCTGGGCACTGCCGTACTTGGCGACTGGATCGCCTGCCCGGACGGCACGACGGCTGCCGAACAGCTGAGTTGCTACGAGTACCTGAACGCGCTCGGCACCCCGGGTGGACGGCTCGGGCAGCAGACCGGTTCGGTCGAAGCGATCGTCGCGGATTTCCCAGCACCGTCGGAGTGCACCGTCGAAAGCCGACAGATCCGCGTTGTCGCGGACACTGTCCCGGTGACCGGCGCAGCCGATATCGTCAGAGCGGACACCGAATCGCTGGCGGCGCTCGGTATCTCCCCCAGCCTCGGTGCCTGCTCGGCGACACCGCTGCCGGATCGGTTGGCGAGCGACCTGCTCCGCCGCGCCACCCGGTCCTTCACCGCAGCGATCCGTACCGGGCTCGAGGTGACGGAGACCTGGCGCGGGCACGGCACCGCGACCCATGTGTACCGGACCTTCGACGGTCACCCGCTGCCTCCGGAACTCGACGACATCAACGTTCGGCGAGAGGATTTCGGAGTCTGCCGGGACGGTCACTTCTACGCGGCGGGAACAGCGGACCAGTGCGCGGCATGTCATACGTGGGCGTGCGGCGCCTGCGACCCCATCGAGCACCGAGCGTCGTTGGAGTGTCCCGGCTGCGGACATGCGGTGTGCCGCCGTTGCGTCGCAGCCGCCCACTCCGTGCCGGACGCGCGATGCCTCCTGTGCGGTGACCATGCCTGCCCCGAGTGCGGCCGCGACCCCGGGATCGCCGCGTGCCCGATGTGCGACCGGGCCATGTGCGGCTCATGCCGAGTCGGCGACATCTGTCCCGCGTGCAGCCGACTCGCCCCCGCCACCGACGACGAACGCCGGTCCCTGCCGGACGATCTCGCCATCGAGGGGGCGACACTGCTCCTCGCCTCCGACGACGACGCCACGGTCGTGCTTATCGATCGCGGCGGCGCTCGCGAACAGGCCATCGTCCGCGACGGCGCGATCGCCCGGTGGGTGGCGTTCGAGCGCCCGCGGATCGACAGTCGGTATCGATTGCGGCTGGCGGCCGGCCGGACACTGAACACCCAGGTGGTCCCGACGATCGACCCGCTCGGCCCGGAACCACCCCGCCCCGCGGCCCGGATACCGGTCCGCTCGGAGCGCAGCTTCCGTCCCGCATGGTCCGCTGCGCCCCTCGGCGTGAGCGGCCGGGGCAACCAGGGTCGGCCGACTCCGGACGACGACCTGGCGGCCGCTGTCGCCGCGGAGTTTCCACCACTGCCCTCGTGCCCCGAGCCCGTGCTGGACACTCCCGCCGCGCTGCGGCCGGTGCTGGCGACACTCGATCAGCCTTCACCAACCCCGCTGGTGATCCGTTGGGACCGTGTGGGTTCGGACATCGCGGTCGTCCCGGCCGGCATCAGTGTGGTGACCATCGACGGATCGGCGGAACGCGAGACGATCGCCGAGTGGCAGAATCCGGATCGCCCGGTGGAATGGGTGTCACAGAGTTGGAATCCCGTTCCCACGGTCCGCAAGATCGCCGTGGTCGACGACGTCGAGGCGGTGCTCGTGAGCATGGGCGCACTGGTCGCGCTCGGTCTACACACGTCGACCGGCACGGATTGGTACGTGGTCGCGGCATCGACACACGCGCCCGAGGCGACGCTGTTGTCACGGTCGATGGGGCTTCCCGACGCGGACGCGCTGGGTCGATTCACCGACCCGCGGCGGATTCGACTCTCGGCCGTCGAGAATGCGACAGTCACCCACTGCGACGTCGTCCCCCGGGGCGAACTCGTGGCCGGCCCGGCACGAACCGACCAGGACACTCCGTCGGCGCTGGCGGCATGGCTCCCCGACGCCAGGCCGGTGGTGCCGCCATTGGCGGTCCTGCCCGACGGATTGCGGACCGCGTTGCGCAAGGTTGTCTCCCCCGCGCCGCGGCAGACGCTCGACATCGGTGCTTCCGTGGTTCAGACCCTAACGGTCCAGAACGGGCACGAGTGGCGCTACGAGGTGGTCCTGGCCCCGGGCGAGACCGACGCCCGGCGCGTCGATCACCTGACCAGGCAGCGGTTGGACCGCGGTTCCATCGACCGCGAAGGGCACTTCGGCACCGAGCACGACACCTGCGGATACTGCGGCCAGTTCTGCTGCGCCGCCTGCGTCGACGGCATGGTCACATGCGACTGCTGTGGCACCCGGCTCTGCAACCGATGTGTCTGGGAGCCGTCCGCCGGGACGAAGCTCTGTCCCGCCTGCTCGACGTTGCGGACACCGACCCGGCGGGAGGCCCGCGAGCACGGGCGGCTCCTGTTCACCCGCGGCATGCTCATCGGCGTCGACCCGCAGCACACCGTCGTCGTCGAGCGGTCGAGATCCCGGTGGGAATTGCACGTCGCGGACGGGAAGAAGGTGCTCGCGAACCCGTCGGTCCTCCGGTATCTCGACCAGCGCCTCAAGGAGGCGGACGGGTAGCGCCCGCTATCGTGGTGACAATCACCCCACCCAACCCGAGGTGCACCGAGATGGACGGATCGACCACCCGCCGCGTCCCGGC
>NZ_CALDGS010000041.1 GCF_937941905.1 uncultured Mycolicibacterium sp.
TCAATGTCGGCTCCCCCGACGGCGGTGCGCCGAGTACAGGTAGCTGTCGGCGAACCCCGCGGCGGCCAGCACGTCCCCGACGAAGATCACCGCGGTCTTGGTGATCCCGGCCGCGTGCATCTGTGCGGCGATGTCGGCCAGTGTGCCGCGCAGCACGGTCTGCTCCGGCCGGCTGGCGAACGCCACTACCGCACAAGGGGTTTCCGGCCGGTAACCACCCTCGATCAGCTGCGGCACGATGTTGTCGATCTGCGCGGCGGCCAGGTGCAGCACCAATGTCGCACCGGGTTTGGACAGGGTGACCAGGTCCTCGCCCTCCGGCATCGCGGTGGACAGGGTGGCCACCCGGGTCAGCGTCACGGTCTGGGCCACCCCGGGCACGGTGAGTTCGCGGCCCAGCACGGCGGCCGCGGCCGCGAACGCCGGGACCCCGGGCACGATCTCGTAGTCGATGCCCAGCGCGTCGAGCCGGCGGCACTGCTCGGCCACCGCGCTGTAGATGGACGGGTCGCCGGAGTGCAGCCGGGCGACGTCCAGGCCCTGCTCGTGGGCGGCCTGCAGCTCGGCGACGATCCGGTCCAGGGTGAGCGGGCCGGTGTCGACGATGCGGGCGCCCGGCGGACACAGCGCCAGCAGGTCGTCGGGCATGATCGACCCGGCGTACAGGCAGACCGGGCAGCGCTGCAACAGCCGCTGCCCGCGCACGGTGATGAGGTCGGCCGCGCCGGGCCCGGCGCCGATGAAATAGACCGTCACGGCTTGACCACCGTCCACTGGGTGACCGGGTAGGCCGGCCGCCAGCCGGTGAACCCGCCGATCGGCTCACCGCGGTAGTGCTGGAATCGCTGCAATTGTCCGCCTTCGCGTGAGAACCATCCGATGAGCACCGCCTCGGATTCGGCGGTGACGGCGTTGGCCACCAGCCGGCCGCCGGCGGGCAGCCGCTGCCAGCACGCCTCGAGCAGGCCGGGGCTGGTCAGCCCGCCGCCGATGAACACCGCGGCCGGGTCGGGTGCGTCGGCGAACGCCGCCGGCGCCGCCCCGAGCACCCGCACGTCCACCCCGAACGCGGCACGGTTGGCGGCGATGTTCGCCCGGCGCGTCTCGTTCGACTCGAATGCGATTGCCCGGCAACCGCGTTGGCTGCGGCACCACTCGATGCCGATGCTGCCCGAGCCGGCGCCGACGTCCCACAGCAGCTCGCCGGGCCGCGGGCCGAGCGCGGCCAGGGTGACCGCGCGCATGGCCTGCTTGGTGAGCTGCCCGTCGTGGGCGAAGCTGTCGTCGGGCAGCGCGTGGGCGCGCCGTTCGTCGGGCAGGTAGCGCACCGCGACCACGTTGAGATCGTCGATGCCGGTGGGCGGTTCGGCCGCCCACCCGGCGGCGGTGCCGTCGACGCGGCGCTCGGCCGGGCCGCCGAGCTGCTCGAGGATGCTCAGTTCCGATGCGCCGCGCCCGGTCTCGGCGAGCACCCGGGCCAGGGCGGCCGGGGTGCCGGCGTCGCGGGAGAGCACCACGGCCTGCCCGCCGCGGCGCACCGCGGTGTGCACCTCGGCGGTGACCAGGCTGATCACCTCGGTGTCGGCGACGTTCCAGCCCATCCGCGCACAGGCCAGGGTGACGCTGGACAGGTGCGGCAGCACCCGCACCCGCCCGGCGCCGAAGATCCGGATCGCGGTGTTGCCGATGCCGTGCAGCAGCGGGTCGCCGCTGGCCAGGATGTGGATGTCGGCGTCGGGGTCGAGCGCGCGCAGCGCCGGCAGCAGCGGCGACGGCCAGGCCCGCCGCTCGGCGCGCACGGTGTCGTCGAGCAGGGCGAGCTGGCGCGGCGAGCCGTAGACGACGATGGCGCGGGCCAGTTCGGCGCGGGCGGCCGCGCCCAGCCCGGCCATCCCGTCGGCGCCGATGCCGACCACGGTGATCACCGGGGCAGCCTCCGCCAGACGAACCGGGGCAGCAGCCGCATCCCGAAGAACACCGGCCGCAGCACCCACGGCACCCAGACCTCGCGCCGCCCCCTGGCCAGCGCGCGGGCGGCGGCGTCGGCCACCTGGGCGGGGGTGCTGGAGAACGGGGCCGGGTCCATGCCGGCGGTCATCCGCCCGACGACGAACCCGGGCCGCACCGTCAGGACCTGCACCCCGGTGCCGTGCAGCGCGTCGGTGAGGCCGGCGGTGAACCCGTCCAGACCGGCCTTGGCCGAGCCGTAGACGTAGTTGGCACGGCGCACCCGCCACCCGGCGACCGAGGAGAACACCACGATCCGCCCGGTGCCGGCGGCGCGCATGGTGGCGGCCAGCACGGTGAGCAGGCTGATCTGGGCGACGTAGTCGGTGTGCACGATGGCCACCGCGTGCCGGGGATCGGCCTCGGCGCGGGCCTGGTCGCCGAGGATGCCGAAGGCCAGCACCGCGGTGTCGATGCGGCCGTAGCGGCCGACGAGGTCGGCCACCACCGCCGGGTGGGCGTCGAGGTCGTCGGCGTCGAACTCCAGGGTGTGCACCGCCCGGGCACCGGCCGCGGTGACCGCGGCGACCTGCTCGGCGAGGTCGTCGGCGCGGCGGGCGGCGAGCACCACGGTCGCCCCGGGCGCGAGCCGCCGGGCCAGTTCGGTGCCGATCTCGCTGCGGCCACCGAAGACCACGACGACGCGATCACCGGTGTCGGCCGTGTCATCCATGGCAGCGATTATCGCCTGCGCTAGCGTGGACCCCGATGGCTGCATCGGGTCGCAAGACCACCACCCGGCTCAACGACGACGCGCTGGCGTTCCTGTCGGAGCGCCACCTGGCCATGCTCACCACGCTGCGCTCGGACGGCTCCCCGCACGTGGTGGCGGTCGGGTTCACCTTCGACCCGGCCACCCACATCGCGCGGGTGATCACCTCGGGCGGGTCGCAGAAGGCGCTGAACGCCGAACGTCAGGGGGTGGCGGTGCTCAGCCAGGTCGACGGGGCGCGCTGGCTGTCGCTGGAGGGCAGGGCGACGGTGAACACCGACCCGGCCGCCATCCGCGACGCCGAGCTGCGCTACGCCCAGCGCTACCGCACCCCGCGGCCGAACCCGAAGCGGGTGGTCATCGAGGTGCGGGTGGAACGGGTGCTGGGCTCCTCGCAGCTGCTCGACCGCGACTGACCGCTACACCACCAGCAGTTCGTGCGGGCGCTCGTTGACCGGCAGCGCCCCGTCGGCGGTGACGACGACGATGTCCTCGATGCGCGCCCCCCACTCGCCCGGGAAGTAGATGCCCGGCTCCACCGAGAACGCCATACCCGGCTCCAGCGGCAGGTCGTTGCCGGCGACGATGTAGGGCTCCTCGTGCACCGACAGCCCGATGCCGTGGCCGGTGCGGTGCACGAAGTACTCGGCCAGCCCCGCGGCGGCCAGCACATCGCGGGCGGCGGCGTCGACCTCGGCGGCGGTCACCCCGGGCCGCACCGCCGCGACGGCGGTGCGCTGGGCCTGCTGCAGCACCGCGTAGCGGCGGGCCACCTCGGGGTCGGGCTCGCCGAGGCTGTAGGTGCGGGTGCAGTCGGAGTTGTAGCCGGGCTCGACCGGTCCCCCGATGTCGACGACGACGATGTCGCCGGCCTGCAGCACCCGGTCGGAGTACTCGTGGTGCGGGTCGGCGCCGTGCGGGCCGGAGCCGACGATGATGAACGCCGGCTCGGTATGGCCCTCGGCCACAATGGCTTCGGCGATGTCGGCGGCGACCTCGGCCTCGGTGCGGCCGGGTGCGAGGAACTCCGGCACCCGGGCGTGCACCCGGTCGATGGCCGCACCGGCCCGGCGTAGCGCCGCGATCTCCGCGTCGTCCTTGATCATTCGCAGCCGGCGCAGCACCGCGGTGGCCAACACCGGGGTCCGGCCGAGCCGTTCGGCCAGCGGCAGCAGGTGCAGCGCCGGCATGGCGTCGGTGACCGCCACCCGGGCCGGGCCGCCGAGCGCGTCGACGACGAGCCGGTAGGGGTCCTCGCCGTCGACCCAGTCGGCCACCGCCACACCGAGTTCGCCCACCGCCGACTCCCGCAGCGAGGCCAACTCCAGCCGCGGCACCACGATGGTGGGCTCGCCCTCGGCGGGCAGCACCAGCGCGGTGAGCCGCTCGAAGGTCTGCGCCCGCGACCCGAGCAGGTAGCGCAGGTCGTACCCGGGCGTGATGACCAGGCCGGCCAGCCCGGCCTCGGCGGTGGCGGCGGCCGCCGCGCGCAGCCGTCCGGCGTACACCCCGGCGTCGAATCGGTGGGAACTCATGGATTCGAGGCTACTGTGAGCGGGTGCCGGCTGACATCCGCGATGGACGACCACTGCTGCTGCTCGACGGGGCGAGCATGTGGTTCCGCTCGTACTTCGCGCTGCCGTCGTCGATCACCGCCCCGGACGGGCGGCCGGTCAACGCGGTGCGCGGGTTCATCGACACCGTGGCGGCGCTGATCACCCAGCACCGCCCGGCCCGGCTGGTGGTGTGCCGCGACGACGACTGGCGACCGCAGTGGCGGGTCGACGCGATCCCGTCGTACAAGGCGCACCGGGTGGCCGAGGAGCACCCCGACGGCGAACCCGATGTCGAGGAGGTGCCCGACGACCTGACCCCGCAGGAGGGCATGATCCTCGAGCTGCTCGACGCGTTCGGGATCGCCACCGCCGGCGCGCCGGGGTTCGAGGCCGACGACGTGCTGGGCACGCTGGCGCACCGGGAACGCACCGATCCGGTGGTGGTGGTCAGCGGCGACCGGGACCTGCTGCAGCTGGTGGCCGACGAACCGGTGCCGGTGCGGGTGCTCTACCTGGGCCGCGGCATGAGCAGGGCGACGCTGTTCGGCCCGGCCGAGGTCGCCGAGGCCTACGGGGTGCCGGTGCACCGGGCGGGGCCGGCCTATGCCGAGCTGGCGCTGCTGCGCGGCGACCCGTCCGACGGGCTGCCCGGGGTGGCGGGCATCGGCGAGAAGACCGCCGCGGCACTGCTGGCCCGCTACGGGTCGCTGACCGAGATCATGGCCGCCGCAGCCGATCCGGGCTCACCGATGTCCAAGGCGCACCGGCGCAAACTGCTCGACGCCGCGGACTACATCCGCCGCGCCGAGCCGGTGGTGCGGGTGTGCACGCAGGCGCCGGTGACGTTCTCCACCGACTCCGACCGGCTGCCGCCGGCCGCGGCCGACCCGGCGCGGGTGGCCGAGTTGGCGGGCGCCTACGGGGTGGTCTCCGCGGTGGGCCGGCTGGGCAAGGCGCTGGATTCGCGGTAGCCGGCGCGGCGCGTGGCGCTCGGCGCCGAACACGACGCCCGGCAAGCCCAGCGGGACAACGACCCACCGCCCTGCCGAGCCCCGAAACGCACGAACCTCCGGGTCGGTGGCACACCCACCCGGAGGTTCGTCCGGCGTTCGGACGCCTCAGCGCGGCCGACCGACCTCGTAGGTGCCGCTGTCGTCCTGGAAGGTGACCTTCACCTGGCGCTTGGTGCCGTCGATGCTGACCTCGCACTCGAACGACTCGCCCTTACGCACCACCGGGTTCTCCCCGTTGTTGCAGCGCACGTCGCGGACGTTCTTGGCGCCGTAGCCGTTGGTCTCGTCGGTCAGGATCTGCTGCACCCCGGCCTGGGCGGCGTTGATGTCGAGTTTGGTGGTGACGAAGAAGCCCGGCTTCCAGAAACCGAGCAGCAGCACCACCGCCACCAGCACGGCGGCGAGCACCCCGACCACGGTGGCGACCACCGCGGCCGAGCGCTTGGACCCGGCCTCCGGGGCGCCCGGGGCGCCGAACTGCGGCTGCGGGTACTGGCCGAACTGCCCCGGCTGGCCGGGCTGGCCGGGCTGGCCGTACGGCGGCGGCGGGTACTGCCCGGGCTGGCCGTACGGCGGCGGGTACTGACCCGGCTGGCCGTAGGCGGCCGGGTTGTACTGCTCGGCCCCGGGGTACTGCTGCGGCGGCTGGTAGGCCGGCGGGTACGGCTGGTAGGGCTGCTGCTGGTAGGCCGGCGGCTGCCACTGCTGGGTCTCACCGGCGGCCTGCTCGGTGCCCGGCGTCGGCGTCTGCCACGGATTCTGGCCCTGCCCCTGGTTGGGGACGCCGGCGCCGGATCCCTGATCCTGCCCGGACTCCGGCTGGGAACCGGGCCACGGCTGCGTCGGATCGGATCCCTGCGGTCCGCTCATCCTGTCTCCTAAGTCGAAATCGGCCGTCGGGGCCGGATGGTGGGGCCCTCTGCTGGCAACACACTACCCGGCGTCGACCGCCACAACGCCACGACGAATGTCGCTGATGGCGCGTTTCGCGGCGGCGCGCACCTCCGGATCGGGTGCGGCGTTGCGCACCTGGTCGAGCAGGTCGAGCACCTGACGGCACCAGCGCACGAAGTCGCCCGCCGACAGCGGGGTTCCACTGCCGGTGGCGTCGGAGGCCAACAACGACGACGCAAGATCGCCGGTCGTGGCCCAGCGGTACACCGCGGGCACGAACCCCTCGTCGGGTTCCCGGCTCTGCGTGATGCGGTGGCGCTGCTCGTCGCCGCGCAGCTCGCTCCACAGCCGCCGGGTCCGGTTCAGCGCCCGGCGCAGGTTGCCGGTCGGGACCTGCACCACACCGGTCGCCCCGGGCGTGTCGCCGCGCGACTCGTAGAGCACCGCCGACACCACGGCGGCCAGCTCGGCCGGCTCCAGGCCGTCCCAGGCCCCCGAGCGCAGGCATTCGGCGACCAGCAGGTCGCTCTCGCTGTAGATCCGGGCCAGCAGCCGCCCGTCGTCGGTGACCTGCAGGTCGCCGTCGGCGTCGCGGATGAACCCGCGCTCGGTCAGCAGCACCACGATCTTGTCGAAGGTGCGGGCCAGCGAGTTCGTCGCGGCGGCCACCTTCTGCCGGATCTGGGCGTTGTCGCGTTCGATGCGCAGGTACCGCTCGGCCAGCCGCATCCTGGTCTCCCGGTCCGGCAGGCGGTGCGCGGGATGGCTGCGCAGCTGTTCGCGCAGGGCGATCAGCTCGGCGTCGGTGTCCGGGTCGGGCGGGCCGCTGCGGCGCCGCCGCGGCGGGGTCGCCGACAGCCCGGCCGCCGCCGAGCGCAGCGCCGACGCCAGGTCGCGGCGCACCCGCGGCTGGCGGTACTCGACCCGCTTCGGCAGCGCCATCGCCCCCAGCCGCGCCCCCGGCCCGGCGTAGTCGGCGGCCGAGATGCGCCCGGCCCAGCGGTGTTCGGTGAGCACCAGCGGGCGGGGATCGTCGGGGTCGCGGGCCGGCTCGAGCACCACCGCCAGCCCGCCGTGGCGGCCGTGGATGCTGATGATGTCGCCCCGGCGCAGCTCGGTCAGCGCCTCGTTGACGGCCTGCCTGCGCTGCAGCCGCGACGCGCGGGCCAGGGCGCGCTCCCGCTCGGAGATCCTGGCGCGCAGCCGGGCGTACTCCAGGATCGGCGGCTCGCCGCCGTCGGGGCCGGGCCCGCCGAGCTCGGCGCGCAGCTCGGCCAGCATCCGCTCACCGCGCTCCACACCGCGCACCAGCCCGACCACCGAGCGGTCGGCCTGGTACTGGGCGAACGACCGCTCCAGCAGCCGGTGGGCCTGCTCGGCGCCCATGTGCGCGACCAGGTTGATGGTCATGTTGTAGGTCGGCGCGAACGAGCTGCGCAGCGGGAAGGTGCGGGTGGAGGCCAGGCCGGCGATCTCCACCGGGTCGGCGGTGGGGTCGCTGGGGTTCCACAGCACCACCGCGTGGCCCTCGACGTCGATGCCGCGCCGGCCGGCCCGGCCGGTGAGCTGGGTGTACTCGCCCGGGGTGAGCGGCAGGTGCTGTTCGCCGTTGAACTTGACCAGCTTCTCCAGCACCACGGTGCGGGCCGGCATGTTGATGCCCAGCGCCAGCGTCTCGGTGGCGAACACCGCCTTGACCAGGCCCTTGGTGAACAGCTCCTCGACCGCGTGGCGGAAGGTGGGCAGCATGCCGGCGTGGTGGGCGGCCAGCCCGCGCAGCAGGCCCTCCCGCCACTGGTGGTAGTCCAGCACGATCAGGTCGTCGCGCGACAGGTCCGCGCAGTGCCTGTCGACGATCTCGGCGATGCGGGCGCGCTCCTCGTCGGTGGTCAGCCGCAGCGGCGAGCGCAGGCACTGCTTGACCGCCGCGTCGCAGCCGGCCCGGGAGAACACGAAGGTGATCGCCGGCAGCAGCCCCTCCTTGTCCAGGATGGCGATCACCTCGGGCCGGCTCGGCGGCCGGTACAGCGCCGGGCGGGGCGCCCGGCCGCGCGGCCGGAAGTCCACCAGCCGCTCGGCCTCGCGGCGGTGTGCGATGTGGCGCAACAGGTTCGGGTCGACCTTCGGTTTGCCGCCGCGGGCCCGGTCGTCGAACAGGTCGAACAGCCGCTTGCCCACCAGCACGTGCTGCCACAGCGGCACCGGCCGGTGCTCGTCGACGACGACGGTGGTGTCGCCGCGCACGGTCTGGATCCAGCCGCCGAACTCCTCGGCGTTGCTGACCGTCGCCGAGAGGCTGACCAGCCGCACCTCCTCCGGCAGGTGCAGGATCACCTCCTCCCACACCGCGCCGCGCATCCGGTCGGCCAGGAAGTGCACCTCGTCCATCACGACGTAGGCCAGGCCCTGCAGCGCCGGGGAGTCGGCGTAGAGCATGTTGCGCAGCACCTCGGTGGTCATCACCACCACCGGGGCGTCGCCGTTGATGGACTGGTCGCCGGTCAGCAGGCCGATGCGCTCGGGGCCGTACCGGGCCACCAGGTCGGCGTGCTTCTGGTTGCTCAGCGCCTTGATCGGCGTGGTGTAGAAGCACTTGCGGCCGGCCTGCAGCGCCAGGTGCACGGCGAACTCGCCGACCACGGTCTTGCCCGCCCCGGTCGGCGCGCACACCAGCACGCCGTGGCCCTGCTCCAGCGCCGCACAGGCGCGCACCTGGAAGTCGTCGAGGTCGAACGCCAACCCGGCCCGGAAGTCGGCGAGCCGACCCTCAGGTGACGTCGTCATGAACCGTCAGCGGCGAGGGCGCGGGCACCGGCTCCGGCGGCGTGATGGGTGCGGCGACGTCGTCGGGCACCGCCTCGGCCGCGGCCCGCTTGGCCTTGCGCTTGTCGTGCAGCCGGGCGAACTGGATGGAGACCTCCAGCAGCAGGGTCAGGGCCAGCGCGAGCGCCAGCATGGAGAACGGGTCCGAGCCCGGGGTGAAGATCGCCGCGAACACGAACAGCGCGAAGATCAGCCCGCGCCGCCAGGCCTTGAGCCGCTCGTAGGTGAGCACCCCGACCAGGTTCAGCATGATGATCACCAGCGGGAACTCGAAGCTGAACCCGAACACCAGCAGCAGGTTGATCAGGAAGCCGAAGTACTGCTCACCGGACAGCGCGGTGACCTGCACGTCGCTGCCGATGGTCAGCAGGAAGCCCAGCGCGGTGGCCAGCACGAAGTAGGCCAGCAGCGCCCCGGCGACGAACAGCGCCCCGCCGATGGTGACGAACGCGACCGCGAACCGGCGCTCGTTGCGGTACAGCCCCGGGGTGATGAACGCCCAGAGCTGGTACAGCCAGACCGGGCAGGCCAGCACGATCCCCGCGGTCAGGCCCACCTTCAGGCGCAGCATGAACTGGTCGAACGGCGCGGTGGCGAGCAGCCGGCACTGGCCGTCCGGGGCGATGGTGGCGCGCGCCGACTCCGGCAGCGAGCAGTACGGTCCGCGCAGCCAGTCGCCGAGGCTGGGCAGCCCGAGGAAGCCGTGGCCGTACCAGATGTAGCCGACGACGGTGGTGACCACGACGGCCGCCACCGAGATCAGCAGCCGGGTACGCAGCTCCTGCAGGTGCTCGACCAGCGACATGGTGCCGTCCGGGTTCACCTTGGAACGGCGGCGGCGCGGGTCGAGTTTCTTCAGAATTCCGGGGGTATGCACGGGCGGCCCTCATCACGCGCCGGTGCGCCGCGGTGGGTCACCGCGGGGCGCGACGAAAAGCGGAACGGCTCAGGCAGGGCGTTTGTCGGACTGCTCCGCCCCGTCCACGGGGGCGGTGGGCTCCACCCGCTCCGAGGCGATCGGGGTCGGGGTCGACTCCGGCTTGGACTCGTTCTGCATCTCCTTGAGCTCGGAGCGGAAGATGCGCATGGACTTGCCCAGCGACCGCGCCGCGTCCGGAAGCTTCTTGGCGCCGAACAGCAGCACGAACACCGCGATGACGATGACCCAGTGCCAGGGTTGTAGACCACCCAATTTGGTTACCTCCAGACGTCTGCGCCGAGTCTACCCGCCGGCGGCTACCCGTCATCCCTGACGGCGCCGACCCGGTAGGCGCGCAGCGCGGCCCGCGCCGACTCGCGCACCCGGTCCACCAGCGCCTGCGGTGCCAGCACCCGCACCGCCGGGCCGAAGCCGAGCACCAGCCGGGCCATCCAGTCGTCGGAGGCGTAGGTCATCTCGGCCTCGCAGGCGCCGCCCTCGAGTTCGGCCACCACCCGCAGCGGGTAGTACTCGAACATCCACGCCGCGGACCGGTCGATCCACAGCCGCGCCGACGGCAGCGAGCTGTCGGCACGCTCCGGGTCGAACAGCGAGATGTCGGGCCCGGCCTGCACGGCCGGTTCCGGCGGGGCGGCCGGCTCGTCGAGCACCTGGGCGTCGACGATCCGGTCGAACCGGAACAACCGCACCCCCTCGGCCATCCGGCACCAGGCCTCCAGATAGCTGTGCTCGGCGATCAGCACCACCCGGATCGGGTCGACCACCCGGCTGGTCAGCGCGTCGCGCGAGGCCGAGTAGTACTCGATGGCCAGGGCCCGCTGGTCGCGCACGGCCTGCCGCACGGTGACGGCGGCCGGGCTCTCGCTCTCGGCCGCGGCGGGTTCGGCCGTCCCGTCGGCGGGGGCGTGCAGCGTGCCGGCGGCGGCCTCGATCTTGGCGATGGCGCTGCGCGCGGCCTGCGGGTCGACCATGCCGGGCACGTCCAGCAGCGCCCGCAGCGCCACCAGGATGCCGGTCGCCTCCGGGGAGGTCAGCCGCAGCGGCCGGTCCATGCCGGCGGAGAAGATCACCTCGATGGTGTCGCCGGAGAACTCGAAGTCGATGAGGTCGCCGGGGCTGTAGCCGGGCAGACCGCACATCCACAGCTGTTCGAGGTCCTCGCGCAGCTGCTTTTCGGTCACCCCGAGGTCGCGGGCCGCCTTGGCGAAGGTGACCCGCGGATTGGCCTGGAAGTACGGCACCATGTTCAGCAGCCGGACCAGCCGGTTGCGCACGCTGCTCACGAATCCTCCCCCGCCTGGGCGCGCAACCGCGCCAGCACGTCCTCCCGCAGCGAATCGGGTTCCAGCACCACCGCGTCGGCGCCGTAGCCGGCGATCTCGCGGGCGAGCTGGTCCGGCACGCCGAGCTCCAGGGTGATCTCCTCCCCCGCCCGGCCGTCGAGGTTGCGCTCGCCGACCACGGTGCCCCGGCGGCGCAGCGCGACGGCGCGGTCGGCGGCGATCCACACCCGGGCCTGGCCCTCGCCGGCCGGCCACGCGTCGACGGCGCGCTGCACGATCTCGCGCAGGTCCACCCCGTCGGGGCGGCGCACCTCCCCGGCCGGGCCGATCGGCTCGACGTCGCTGATCCGCGACAGCCGGAAGGTGCGGGTGTCGTCGCGGTCGCGGTCGTGGCCGACCAGATACCAGCGGCGGCGGTGGGTGATCACGCCCCACGGCTCGACGGTGCGGGTGCGGTACGGCTCGGAGCGGGTCGGCCGGTGCCGGAACCGCACCGCCCGGCCGGTGTCGATGGCGCTCAGCAGCACCCCGAGCACGTCCTCGGAGCCGCGCAGCCCGGGCAGGCCGGTGGTGGAGGTGATCGCCACCGGTGCGTCCGGGCCCTCCACGTCCACCCCGGCGGCGCGCAGCTTGAGCAGCGCCTGCTGGGCGGCGGTGGCCAGCTCCGGGGACTCCCACAGCTGGGTGGCCACGGCGACCGCGGCGGCCTCGTCGGCGGTGAGTTCCACCGGCGGCAGCTCGTAGGCCTCCCGGTTGATCCGGTAGCCCTCGGTGGTGTCGAAGGCGGAGACCCGGCCGGTCTCCAACGGGATGCCCAGGTCGCGCAGTTCGTTCTTGTCCCGCTCGAACATCCGCGCGAACGCCTCGTCGCTGGGGCTCTCGTGGTAGCCCGCGACGACGCGGCGGATGTGTTCGGCGGTGAGGAACCGGCGGGTGGAGAGCAGCGCGATGACCAGGTTCATCAGCCGCTCGACCTTGGGCGTCTTGAACGTCGCCACAGCAGTTTGCTCCTCGCGGGCGCGGTCGGCGGTCACATGCTCGCGATCAGGCGCTTCACCCGTTCGTCGACGGACCGGAACGGGTCCTTGCACAACACGGTGCGCTGCGCCTGGTCGTTGAGTTTGAGGTGCACCCAGTCCACGGTGAAATCGCGGCCCGCCTCCTGGGCGGCGGCGATGAACTCACCGCGCAGCTTGGCCCGGGTGGTCTGCGGCGGGGTGGTGACCGCGGCGTCGATCTCCTCGTCGGTGGTGACGCGGGCGGCCAGCCCCTTGCGCTGCAGCAGGTCGAAGACGCCGCGGCCGCGCTTGATGTCGTGGTAGGCCAGGTCGAGCTGGGAGATCTTGGGGTCCGAGAGCTCCATGTTGTAGCGGTCCTGGTAGCGCTGGAACAGCTTGCGCTTGATCACCCAGTCGATCTCGGTGTCGACCTTGGCGAAGTCCTGGCTCTCCACCGCGTCGAGCTGGCGGCCCCACAGGTCGACGACCTGGTCGAGCTGCGGGTCGGGCTCCCGGTCGGCGAGGTACTCCACCGCGCGGGCGTAGTACTCGCGCTGGATGTCCAGCGCGCTGGCCTGCCGCCCGCCGGCCAGCCGCACCGGCCGCCGGCCGGTCAGGTCGTGGCTGACCTCCCGGATGGCGCGGATCGGATTGTCCAGCGAGAAGTCCCGGAACGACACCCCGGCCTCGATCATCTCCAGCACCAGCGCGCAGCTGCCCACCTTGAGCATGGTGGTGGTCTCGCTCATGTTGGAGTCGCCGACGATGACGTGCAGGCGCCGGTACTTCTCGGCGTCGGCGTGCGGCTCGTCGCGGGTGTTGATGATGGGCCGGGACCGGGTCGTCGCCGAGGAGACGCCCTCCCAGATGTGCTCGGCCCGCTGGCTCAGGCAGAACGTCGCCGCCTTCGGGGTCTGCAGCACCTTGCCCGCCCCGCAGATGAGCTGGCGGGTGACCAGGAACGGCAGCAGCACGTCGGAGATCCGGGAGAACTCGCCGGCCCGCACGATGAGGTAGTTCTCGTGGCAGCCGTAGGAGTTGCCGGCCGAGTCGGTGTTGTTCTTGAACAGGTAGATGTCGCCGCCGATACCCTCGTCGGCCAGCCGCTGCTCGGCGTCGATGAGCAGGTCCTCGAGCACCCGCTCGCCGGCCCGGTCGTGGGTGACGAGCTGGATCAGGTTGTCGCACTCGGCGGTAGCGTACTCGGGGTGGCTGCCCACGTCGAGGTACAGCCGGGCGCCGTTGCGCAGGAACACGTTGGAGCTGCGGCCCCACGACACCACGCGGCGGAACAGGTACCGGGCGACCTCGTCCGGGCTGAGCCTGCGATGGCCGTGGAACGTGCAGGTGACACCGAACTCGGTCTCGATGCCCATGATTCGACGCTGCACCCCATCGAGCTTACGGGTTGACCGGCCGCATCGGCGCTCAACAGGCCGCGAGCCGCGTCCGGCCCGGCTCAGCGATCAAGATCACAGGCCGGAACCGGTCGAATCGCTGCGCATCCCGGCGGGGCCGCGGTGAGATACCACAGTGCGTCTGAAGGACAAACGCGCGGCGGTCCTGCTCACGGCCGGGCTGCTCGCGGTGCCGCTGCTGCCGGCGGTGCTGGTCGGCGCCACCCCGATCGACGACTGGGCCCCGGTCGGGGCCGGTGAGCCGGTCCGGGTGGTCAGCGCCGACGGCGCCGCGGTCGACATCGAACTGCCGGCCGGCTGGGTGTACCGCCAGTTCGGCGGCGACGGCGTGGTGGCCCGGTCGGCCGACGGGGCGGCGGTGCTGCTCGAGGTGGTCGACCGCGACGGGCGCGACCCCGACGCGGTGACCGAGCGGCTGATCCGCCGCGACCGGGTCGGCGGCACCAACGCCGCGCTCACCGAGGGCGCGGTCAGCACCGGCGACGGCAGCCTGCACGGCCGGCCCTGCACCGCCGTGGCCCACGAGTTGTCCGGCAGCTGCGCCTTCCTGGCCGACGACGACGTGGTGGTGTCGGTCTACGTGCTGGGCACCCCCGACACCCCCGCCCCCGACCTGTCCGACGTGCTCGGCGCCATCTCCAGGAGCGACTCGTGACCGCCCCCGTGAGCTACCGGCCCCCCGTGATCTACCGGCCCGACTCGGCGGTGTTCTGGGTGTTCGTCGCCGCCGTCGGCGTCGGCGCGGTCACGCTGCTGAACTACCAGGGGCCCGCGCTGCGCGAGACGCTGGACGCCAACCTGGCGTTGGCGCCGCTGTGGACCGCGTTCGCCGCGTTCCTGGTGTGGCTGCTGCTGCGCTTCGACCCGTTCCGGGCGATGCGCCCCTACCCGCAGATCCTGGCCGCCGGCAGCGCCCTGGGCGCCACCGCGGCGGTGGCGATGGCGATGCAGGGCAACGCCGCGCTGCAGGCGCTGTGGGCCGGGCTGCTGCCGCCGGAGGTGCTGGCCGCCTGGTCCCCGGCGCTGACCGCGCCGATCATCGAGGAGGCCGCCAAGCTGATGTGCGCGGCGGTGCTGCTGGTGCTGTGCGCGGCCGTGGTCACCCGCCCCGCGCACGCGCTGCTGGTCGGCATGTTCGTCGGTCTGGGCTTCGACCTGATGGAGGACCTCGGCTACGCCAGCAACGCCGCGATCGCCAGCCTGGACTCCGACGTCGTCGGCGCCGGCGGGTCGCTGGCGGTGCGGGCCTTCACCGCGATCCCGGCGCACTGGTCCTACACCTCGCTGACCACCGTCGGGCTGCTGCTGTTGCTGCGCCGGCAGCGGCCGGCGGCCGCGCTCGGGCTGCTCGCGGCCGGGCCGGTGATGCACTTCGTCTGGAACGCACCGGTTCCCGACGAGCACGCCGGGGTGCTGCTGCTGGGCAAGGTGACCGGCACCCTGGTGGTCTACCTGGTCATCGTGTTCGCGCTGCTGCGCCTGGAACGCCGCTGGGTGTGCGAGCGCATCGCCACCGCCCCGCCGGCCGGGGTGCGGCCGGAGGTGCTGGACTCGCTGCCCACCGCACGGCGCCGCCGCGCGCTGCGCCGGGCGGCCCGCAGGTCGGGCGGCCGGGCCGCGGCGCGGGCGGTGCGCGCCGAACAGCGCGCCGCGCTGGACCTGCTCCAGCGCGGCTGACCGGGGCCGGGGCTACTCGGCGGCGGGCGGTGGTTCGCTCCCGGCCGGCGGCTGCTGCGGCAGCAGCGCCTCCAGCGCCGGCCCGGTGATCCGGCGGAACGCCCGTCGCGGCCGGTTCACGTCCAGGATCGCCACCTCCAGGCTGGTGTGCCCGAGCACCCGCGGCTCGCCGCCGTCGGGGTTGGTCTGCAGCGCGTTCACCGCGATCGCCACCGCGTCGGGCAGGCTGGCGTTCTCGGTGTAGGACTCGTTGAGCGCGTTGATGATCGGTTCGGTGGTGCCGCCCATCACCACGAAGTGGGGCTCGTCGGCGATCGACCCGTCGTAGGTGATGCGGTACAGCTCCGGCGGTTTCGACTCACCGTAGTGCGCCACCTCGGCCACGCACAGCTCCACCTCGTAGGGCTTGGCCTGCTCGGTGAAGATGGTGCCGAGGGTCTGGGCGTAGACGTTGGCCAGCTGCCGGCCGGTGACGTCGCGGCGGTCGTAGGCGTAGCCGCGGGTGTCGGCGAACTGGATGCCGCCGCGGCGCAGGTTGTCGAACTCGTTGAACCGGCCGACCGCGGCGAAACCCACCCGGTCGTAGAGCTCCGACACCTTCTGCAGCGACCGTGACGGGTTCTCGGCGACGAACAGCACCCCGTCGGCGTAGGCGAGCACCACCACACTGCGGCCCCGGGCGATGCCCTTGCGGGCGAGCTCGGACCGCTCGCGCATCGCCTGTTCGGGCGAGATGAAGTACGGGAAGGTCACGAATCTCCTCGCGCATCAATGCCACGGTGCGAGTCCGGGCCGAAAGTTTCGGAACGGGAACGGGTCTCGATGACCTCGCGGCACAGCTCGGCGATCCGGTCCTCGGGCACCTCGTGCGCCCCGTTGACGTCGATGGACACCGCGGTCGGGAAGATCCCGCGCACCAGGTCCGGGCCGCCGGTGGCCGAGTCGTCGTCGGCCGCGTCGTAGAGCGCCTCGACGGCCACCTTCAGCGCCGAATCCGCGTCGCGCACCTGCGAATACAGCTTCTTCATCGACGACTTGGCGAACAGCGAGCCGGACCCCACCGACTGGTAGCCCTGCTCCTCGATGTTCCAGCCGCCGGCGGCGTCGAACGACACGATGCGCCCGGCCGCCTCCGGGTTCGGGTCGTCGAGGTCGTAGCCCACCAGCAACGGCAGCGCGACGAAGCCCTGCAGCGCCGCACCGAGATTGCCGCGCACCATGATGGCCAGCCGGTTGACCTTGCCGCGGAAGGTCAACGGCACACCCTCGAGCTTCTCGTAGTGCTCGAGCTCCACCGCGTAGAGCCGGGCGAACTCCACCGCGATGGCCGCGGTGCCGGCGATGCCGGTCGCGGTGTAGTCGTCGGTGATGTACACCTTCTGCACGTCGCGGCCGGCGATCATGTTGCCCTGGGTCGACCGGCGGTCACCGGCGATGAGCACCCCGCCGGGGTACTTCAGCGCGACGATGGTGGTCCCGTGCGGCACCGCGTCGGTCGCCGCGGGCTCGTGCGGATTGCTCCGCGGGTCGGCGCGGAAGCCGGGCAGCAGGTGGGGCGCCTGACGGCGCAACAGGTCGGAGAACGACGACGAGTCCACAGGTACGGGGAGAACTCCGGAGATCGGATCGGGAAGGGCGAGCTGGTCGTTATGCGGCCAACCGCTCACTGTCCACCCTTTTGGACATACGCCCGCACGAAGTCCTCGGCGTTCTCCTCGAGCACGTCGTCGATCTCATCGAGCAGGTCGTCGGTGTCCTCGGCGAGCTTTTCGCGACGCTCCTGCCCGGCGGCCGCGCTGCCGGTGAGGTCGTCGTCCTCCCCGCCACCACCGCCACGCTTGGTCTGCTCCTGAGCCATCGCTGCCTCCTGCAATCGTCGTCGGCGGGTCCACAGCCCCCGCCGCATACCACTCACCCTACCGGCCGGAACCGGGATTGCCCGGGATAGCTGCGGACTCCGCGGTGCGGGCCGGTCAGGTGGTCAGCTGTTCGACGAGCTCCGCCGCGCTGTCCACCGAGTCCAGCAACGCACCGACGTGCGCCTTGCTTCCCCGCAGCGGCTCCAGGGTGGGGATGCGCACCAGCGACTCGCCGCCCAGATCGAAGATCACCGAGTCCCAGCTGGCCGCCGCGATCTCGCTGCCGAACCGGCGCATGCACTCGCCGCGGAAGTAGGCCCGGGTGTCCGGCGGCGGGTTCTCCACCGCGTCGAGCACCTGCTGCTCGGTGACCAGCCGGCGCATCGAGCCGCGCGCCACCAGCCGGTTGTACAGGCCCTTGTCCAGCCGGACATCGGAGTACTGCAGGTCGATCAGCTGCAGCCGCGGCGCCGACCAGTGCAGGTTCTCCCGCTGCCGGAAGCCCTCCAGGATGCGCAGCTTGGCCGGCCAGTCCAGGATCTCCGCGCACTCCATGGGGTCGCGCTCGAGCAGGTCGAGCACCTCGGCCCAGGTCTGAAGGATGTGGGTGGCGCGCGGGTCCGGGTCGCGGGCCTCCACCAGCTTGGCCACCCGCTCCAGGTAGATGCGTTGCAGCGCAAGGCCGGTCAGTTCGCGGCCGTCGGCCAGCGCGACGGTGGCGCGCAGGGTGGGGTCGCGGCTGATCACGTGCACCGCGTGCACCGGCCGGGCCAGGGTCAGATCCGACAGCTCCAGGCCGAACTCCGGGCCCTCCTCGATGAGGTCGAGCACCAGGGCGGTGGTGCCCAGCTTCAGGTAGGTGGAGGTCTCGGCGAGGTTGGCGTCGCCGATGATGACGTGCAGCCGGCGGTACTTGTCGGCGTCGGCGTGCGGTTCGTCGCGGGTGTTGATGATGCCGCGCTTGAGCGTGGTCTCCAGGCCGACCTCGACCTCGATGTAGTCGGCGCGCTGGGACAGCTGGAAGCCCGGCTCGTCGCCCTGCGGCCCGATGCCGACCCGGCCCGCGCCCGCGACGACCTGCCGCGACACCAGGAACGGGGTGAGGCCCTGGATCACCGCCGAGAACGGGGTGGACCGGCGCATCAGGTAGTTCTCGTGCGCCCCGTAGGACGCCCCCTTGCCGTCGACGTTGTTCTTGTACAGCTGCAGCTTGACCGCCCCGGGCACGCTGGCCACGTGCCGGGCGGCGGCCTCCATCACCCGCTCGCCGGCCTTGTCCCAGATCACCGCGTCGAGCGGGTCGGTGGTCTCCGGCGCGGAGTACTCCGGGTGGGCGTGGTCGACGTAGAGCCGGGCCCCGTTGGTCAGGATCATGTTGGCCGCGCCGACCTCGTCGGCGTCGACGATCGGCGGCGGGCCCGAAGACCGGGACAGGTCGAACCCGCGCGCGTCCCGCAGCGGGGACTCCACCTCGTAGTCCCAGCGGGTGCGCTTACCGCGCGGCAGCCCGGCGGCCGCCGCATACGCCAGAACCGCCTGCGTCGACGTCAGGATCGGATTGGCGGTCGGGTCGGACGGCGAGGAGATGCCGTACTCGACCTCCGTTCCGATGATCCGTTGCATACCGGCCAGCCTAGGTGACGCGGCCGACCCGCCGGGTCCGGGTCATGCTTGATCCGCCCCGATGTCGTTGATGGACTGGTCCGATCATGACGAAGCTGCCGGTGGACCGCACCGCCGCCGAGGCGTGGTTCCTGCACCGCGGGGTGCCCGCGGTGCTGTCCCGACGGGCCCGCTGGCGACGGGTGTGGAGCCGGTCGGCGCCGGCGCTGGCCGCGCTGGCCGTGGTGCCCGCGGTCGCCCTGGCGATCGTCCTGGCCTCCGGCGGCGGCACCGTCGTCATCGAGGGCACCCCCGACCCGCAGGAGTGGCTGCTCATCGCGCTGCTGCTGGCCGCGCTGCCGGTGATGGGCACGGTCTGCTGGCTGGTCGGCCGCATCGCCGACGAGCGTCGCCGACGCTGGGTGGCCACCGCCGCGGTGGCGTTCATGGCAGCCACCGACGTGCTGTTCCCGACCGCGGACGGGCGGCTCGCGGAGCTGCTGCAGTCGGCCGCGATGGTGGCCGGTGTGCTGGTGGCGACCGGGATCGGGGCGGGGTCGGTGCTGGGCTGGGGGCTGCGGCTGGCCGCCACCCACCTGGCCGCGGCCCGGTTCCTGGTGATCCGGGCGCTGCCGGTGCTGTTGCTGACCTTCCTGGTGTTCTTCAACGGCCCGGTGTGGTCGATGGCGGCCACGATCGACCGCGGCCGGCTGTGGGCGGCCCTGGCCTTCCTGGGGCTGATCTCGGCGGCGTTCGCGGTGTCCGGGCTGCTGGACCGGGTCCGGCCGATGGTGCGGTCCGGGCAGGCCGACGCCGGCGACCGGCTGCGGGGCACCCCGTTCGAGGCGCTGCCCGACGCCGACGAGCCGGCGCCGCTGCGCCCGGCCGAGCGGCTGAACCTGCTGTTCGTGCTGGCCGCCACCCAGCTCACCCAGATCCTGGCGGTCGCGGTGGTGACCGGGGCGCTGTTCCTCGTGCTCGGGCTGATCCTGCTGTCCCCGGAGGTGCTCGCGGCGTGGGCTCCGCGGTCGTCCCCGGACGGCACCGTGCTGGGCATGACGCTGCCGGTGCCGCAGGCGCTCATCCACGTCACGATGTTCCTGGCCGGGCTGACGTTCATGTACATCAGCGCACGCGCCGTGGAGGACGCCCGCTACCGTGCCGACTTCCTCGACCCGCTGGTCGACGACCTGCGGCTGACCCTGGTCGCCCGGAACCGCTACCGCCACCTGGAGTAGGCCCGACCGACCCGGGGACGCGGGACGACCCGGCCGACGGCTCCTCGCCGCCGGACCGGGTCGGCCGGCCGCTACAGGTACTGACCCAGGTTGCTCTCGGTGTCGATGGCCCGCGACGCGCTGGAGGTCTTGCCGGTGACCAGGGTGCGGATGTAGACGATCCGCTCGCCCTTCTTGCCCGAGATCCGCGCCCAGTCGTCGGGGTTGGTGGTGTTGGGCAGGTCCTCGTTCTCGGCGAACTCGTCGACGATGGAGTCCAGCAGGTGCTGGATGCGCAGGCCCGGCTGGCCGGTCTCGAGCACCGACTTGATCGCGTACTTCTTGGCCCGGTCCACCACGTTCTGGATCATGGCGCCGGAGTTGAAGTCCTTGAAGTACATGACCTCCTTGTCACCGTTGGCGTAGGTGACCTCCAGGAACCGGTTCTCGTCGATCTCGGCGTACATCCGGTCGACGACCTTCTCGATCATCGCCTTGATGCAGGCCTCCCGGTCGCCGCCGAACTCGGCCAGGTCGTCGGCGTGCACCGGCAGGTCCGGGGTGAGGTACTTGCTGAAGATGTCCATCGCCGCCTCGGCGTCCGGGCGCTCGATCTTGATCTTCACGTCCAGCCGGCCGGGCCGCAGGATGGCCGGGTCGATCATGTCCTCGCGGTTCGACGCGCCGATGACGATGACGTTCTCCAGCCCCTCCACGCCGTCGATCTCGCTGAGCAGCTGGGGCACCACCGTGGTCTCCACGTCCGAGCTCACGCCGGTGCCGCGGGTGCGGAAGATGGAGTCCATCTCGTCGAAGAACACGATCACCGGGGTGCCCTCGGAGGCCTTCTCCCGGGCCCGCTGGAAGATCAGCCGGATGTGCCGCTCGGTCTCGCCGACGAACTTGTTCAGCAGCTCCGGGCCCTTGATGTTGAGGAAGTAGGACTTCGCCTCGCGGGAGTCCTCGCCGCGCAGCTCGGCCATCTTCTTGGCCAGCGAGTTGGCCACCGCCTTGGCGATGAGCGTCTTGCCGCAGCCGGGCGGGCCGTAGAGCAGCACGCCCTTGGGCGGCCGCAGCGCGTACTCCTTGTACAGGTCCTTGTGCAGGAACGGCAGCTCCACCGCGTCGCGGATCTGCTCGATCTGGCGGGTCAGGCCGCCGATGTCCTCGTAGGTGACGTCCGGCACCTCCTCCAGCACGAGGTCCTCGACCTCGGCCTTCGGGATGCGCTCGAAGGCGTAGCCGGCCTTGGTGTCGACCAGCAGCGAGTCCCCCGGGCGCAGCTTGCGCTTGCGCTGCTCCTCGGACAGCTCGGCGTCGTCGGCGAGGTGGTCGGCCGAGATGAGCGGCTCGGCCAGCCACACCACGCGTTCCTCGTCGGCGTGCCCGACGACCAGCGCGCGCTTGCCGTCGGCCAGCACCTCGCGCAGCGTGCTGATCTCCCCGACCGCCTCGAAGCTGCCCGCCTCGACGACGGTCAGCGCCTCGTTGAGACGGACGGTCTGGCCCATCTTCAGCGACTTGACGTCGATGTTGGGGGAGCACATCAGCCGCATCTTGCGGCCCGAGGTGAACACGTCGACGGTGCCGTCGGGCTGGGTGCCCAGCAGCACGCCGTAGCCGCTCGGCGGCTGTGCGAGCCGGTCCACCTCCTCGCGCAGTGCCAGGAGTTGCTGGCGGGCCTCCTTGAGGGTCTCCATCAGCTTGGCGTTCCGCGCCGCGAGCGAGTCGATGCGCGCCTCCAACTGCTGGATCTGAACATCGCGCGATCCCCGCGCCGCGCCGCCGGTGGCGTTTGCCAGCTGCTCACGCAGGATGGCGGCCTCGCGGCGCAGGGCCTCCAGTTCGGCGGCATCGTCGCCGGACATCGATGCTCCGAAGGCTTCCGAACGCTCTGACTCACCCATGTTGCGCCCCTCCCCACACCAGAAGTTGGTGCAGTAACACCGTCAACGCTACCGGCGATTGACCGAATGTGTGTGGCGTAGGAATTCGACACACCCGCGCCACTGTTAGCCTCAGACGAGAGTCTGGTCGGACGGAAAGGACACCCGTGACCCTGAAGAGCCTTGTGACCGGCCTGGCGACGGCGACCGTGGTCGGTGGCGCCGCCGCGGGCGCGATCGCGATCGCCGCGCCCGTTGCCACCGCCCCCGCGGTGGCGCCGGTGGTGTGGGACATCCCGCTGCCGACGGCGCCCGCCCCGGAGCTGGAGGCGCCGCTGCAGCAGACCCTGCAGGCGCTGGCCGGCGGCGGCTCGTTCGCCGGCAAGGGCAACTACATCGAGGGTGGCCTCGGCCGGTTCGAGAGCATGACCGCCGACCGGGCGTTCCGCAACGCCGCGGCCGAGGGCCTGCTGCCGCTGAGCTTCACGGTGGCCGACATCGACGTCAACGGCCCGATCGCGACCGCCAACGTCACCGCGACCGCCGCGAACGGCAAGACCGCCACCACGCCGCTGACCTTCGTGGCCGGCCCCAGCCCGACCGGCTGGCTGCTGTCGAAGGCCTCGGCGCTGGCGCTGCTGACCGCGGTGGGCTGACCCGGGGCCGGGTGCTTCGACACACCGTCGCACTGAGTGCCGCCACGATCGCCGTGGCGGCACTCGGCGTGTCGGCCTGCGCGCGGGACGCCGGCCCGGTGGCCGAGCCCACCGTCGCCCCGCCTGCCGTGTCGGCCCCCGCCCCGCCCGCGGCCGACCCGCTGCCGCCGCCGGAGGCGCTCACCGACGTGCTGTACCGGCTGGCCGACCCGGAACTGCCGGGCCGGGACAAGATCGGCCTGGTCGAGCACGCCACGCCCGACGACATCGCCGCGCTGGACGGGTTCGGCCGGGCGCTGCGCGACGGCGGCTACCTGCCGGTGACCTTCACCGCCGAGGATCTTGCCTGGTCGGACGCCGAGCCGGGCGTGGTGGTGGCCACCGTGGTGGCCGAGACGGCCAAGCCGGAGGCGGGCCGGTTCACCCTGCCCATGGCGTTCGTCCCGCACGGCGACGGCTGGCAGCTCACCCGGGCCACCGCCGACCTGCTGCTGGAGCTGACCCCCTGACATGTGGATCGGGTGGCTGCGGTTCGATCTGCTGCTCGGCGACGTGCGTTCGCTGAAGGAGAAACGGTCGGTGGTGCGCCCGATCGTGGCCGAGCTGCAGCGCCGGTTCGCGGTGTCGGCGGCCGAGACCGGCGCCCAGGAGCTGTACCGGCGGGCCGAGATCGGCATCGCGGTGGCCGGCGCCGAGCGCGCCCGCGTCGTCGACGTGCTCGCCGCCGCCGAGCGGCTGGTGGCCGCCCGCCCGGAGGTGGAGCTGCTGGCCACCGCGCGCGGGCTGCGCCGCGACACCGACGAGTAGTCCGACGAGTCGTCTCAGTCCAGATCCAGCTGGCGCTTCTTGCGCAGCGGCATCGGCGCCACCGCGCCCGGGGCCAGCCGGCGCGCGCTGATCAGGAACGCGGTGTGGCCGCGCATGCTGTGCTGCGGGCGCACCGCCAGCCCGACCACGTGCCAGTCGCGCTGCAGCGTCTCCCACACCCGCGGCTCGGTCCAGCACTTCTGCTCCCGCATCGCCTCGACCACCCGCGACATCTGGGTGACCGTGGCGACGTAGACGACCAGCACCCCGCCCGGGACCAGGGCGCGCGACACCGCGTCGAGCACCTCCCACGGCGCGAGCATGTCCAGCACCACCCGGTCCACCTCGCCGCCGTCGTAGTCGGCCAGGTCGGCGATGACCAGGTCCCAGTTGTCCGGCCGCTCGCCGAAGAACCGGGTGACGTTGCGCTCGGCGTGCTCGGCGTGGTCCTCGCGGACCTCGTAGGACACCACCCGCCCGGCCGGGCCGACCGCGCGCAGCAGCGAGCAGGTCAGCGCGCCGGAGCCGGCGCCGGCCTCCAGCACCCGCGCCCCGGGGAAGATGTCGCCCTCGTGCACGATCTGGGCGGCGTCCTTGGGGTAGATCACCTGGGCGCCGCGCGGCATGGACAGCACGTAGTCGACCAGCAGCGGCCGCATCACCAGGAACTGGTCGCCGTTGGTGGACCGCACCACGCTGCCCTCGGGCAGCCCGATGACGCTGTCGAGTTTGATCACGCCGCGGTGGGTGTGGAACTCACCGCCGGGGGTCAGCACCATCGTGTAGCGGCGGCCCTTGGCGTCGGTGAGTTGCACGCGATCGCCGACGGCGAACGGACCGGTTCTGGGCATGGTTATCCAGCCTGCCAGCCCGCCCGGCGGGCGTGTGCCGGGGGTTGGGGTTTTCGTGTCGGGGCCCCGCCCTAGG
>NZ_CALDGS010000042.1 GCF_937941905.1 uncultured Mycolicibacterium sp.
GAGGTGCCGCTGGCCGGCTACCACGCCGACGAGATCCTCGACCTGTCCGGCGGCCCGCTGCGCTACGCCGGTTGGTCGTCCTGCTTCCGCCGGGAGGCCGGCAGCTACGGCAAGGACACCCGCGGCATCATCCGGGTGCACCAGTTCGACAAGGTGGAGGCGTTCGTCTTCTGCAAGCCCGAGGACGCCGAGGCCGAACACGAACGGCTGCTGGGCTGGCAGCGCGAGATGCTCGCCCTGATCGAGGTGCCCTACCGGGTGATCGACGTCGCCGCCGGCGACCTGGGCGCCTCGGCGGCCCGCAAGTTCGACTGCGAGGCCTGGGTGCCCAGCCAGGGCGCCTACCGCGAGCTCACCTCGACCTCCAACTGCACCACGTTCCAGGCCCGCCGGCTGGCCATCCGCTACCGCGACGAGAACGGCAAGCCGCAGATCGCCGCGACGCTCAACGGCACCCTGGCCACCACCCGCTGGCTGGTGGCGATCCTGGAGAACCACCAGCAGCCCGACGGCAGCGTTGTGGTGCCCGCCGCCCTGCGTCCCTACGTCGGAACGGATGTGCTCGAACCGTGATCAGCATCGACCTCGACGAACTGCGCGGCTGGTTCGGCCTCGGTGTCGCCGGAAACTTCGCCGGCCACCTCGAACAGGCCGGTGAGGCGGGCGATTTCGTCTCGGTGAAGACCGAGGGCAACGCGCCCAAGGGGATCTTCCCGTGGTACGCGCCCGGCCACGACTCCTTCCTCGGGGTGTTCCCGCTGTCGCACGACGCCATCGCGCTGCCGCCCAGCGACGAGCCGCTGAACCTGCAGATCGAGCCCGAGGTCGGGCTGGCCTGCCGGGTGCACTGGGACGGCGACACCGTGGCCGCGCTGGAACCGTTCGCGCTCGGGGCGTTCAACGACTGCTCGATCCGCCGGCCCGGCGCGCCCAAGATCAGCCACAAGAAGAACTGGGGCCCGGCCTCCAAGGGGGTGGCGCCGGAGTTCTTCGCGGTCGACGACCTCACCCCGGACGGGCCCACCGGCGCCATGCGGCTGGCCTGCTTTCTGCGCGACCGCAGCGGCACCGACCACGCCTACGGCGTGGACAGCCCGCTGGCCGGCTACTCCTACTACGGCAAGGTGCTGCTGGACTGGATCGTCGAGCGGCTGGCCAACCAGAAGGGGTCCCCGGACACCCCGCTGGAGGACGTCGGCGCGCTGATGGCCGCCTGCGGCCGGCCCGCGCACGCGCTGATCGGCATCGGCGCCACCCGCTACACCCCGCTGGGCGAGTCGACCTACCTGCGCCCGGGCGACCAGGCCGTCGTGCGGGTCTACGACACCGCCACCGGGGCGGCCTCGGAGCTGCGCCAGACCGTCACCGGCTGACCCGGCCGCACCGCAGGTCGTGGCCCTTGGCGGTCAGGCACCGGCCCGACTCCAGGTCCCACTGCCAGCCGTGCAGGTTGCAGGTCAGCGTCTTGCCCTCCACCAGGCCGAACTTCGACAGGTCCGCCTTCAGGTGCGGGCAGCGGCGCTGGATCTCCCAGCCGTCCACGGTGATCGACGCCGAGTCGTCGTGCGCCTCGGCGAACCAGCCGTCAGCGTAGGCGATCCGCTCGTCGGTCAGGCACTTGAAGAACGTGTACAGGTACTCGTTGTAGCCGCCGACCCGCCAGGCCTTGAACCGGGTGGACAGGAAGATGGTGTTCACCCAGTCCGGTTCGTCGTCGCGCAGCACGGTGCGCACCAGCTCCGGGGCGATCTCGAAGCCGTAGCGGAACTTCTCGTCCGGAAGCGGTTCGCGCACAATCCGTTTCGGAAAGTCCAGCACCACCGTCTCGCAGTAGGTGGGGCCCAC
Organism: uncultured Mycolicibacterium sp.; assembly: GCF_937941905.1. Classification (GTDB taxonomy): domain Bacteria; phylum Actinomycetota; class Actinomycetes; order Mycobacteriales; family Mycobacteriaceae; genus Mycobacterium. The sequence goes on from NZ_CALDGS010000042.1 coordinate 1,846, forward strand.
CATGCGCAGCTCGACCGGATAGCCCACCCCGTCGCAGATCTGGTCGGAGGCGGCCATGATCGGCTCGAATTTGGCCCGCAGCGCCGCCAGCATCGGCTCGCCCTCGGCCGGTGCCCACCGCGCCTTCTCGGCGGCCAGCGCCGGGGCCACCCGCTCGGCGTAGGCGTCCAGATAGGCGGCCTTGTCGGTGAAGATCGCCTGCACCTGCTCCTCGGGCATCGGGTGGGTCAGCGAGTTCAGCTGCGAGCCGCTGAAATCGGCCACCGATCCGGGGATCATCAGCAGCCCGCCGTCGCGGCCGTGCTCGCGCAGTTCGCGCAGGAACACGGTCTGGTCGGGGAAGATGTTGGCCGGGTCGCCGTGGTCGTCGTTGAGGTGGCGCAGCGCCGGGTCCAAGAAGCACGGCGGGCCGGCCGACGGGATGATCCAGGTCGCCCCGACCTGCTCGATGTACTGCCGGGCCCGGTCCATCTGGCGCTGGCGCTTCTGCACCCCGAACGCGTGCTTGGCGCGCTCGGGCATCTCGTAGACCATCGGGTACCAGATCGCGCCGGAGAACTGCAGCATGTGCACGTCGACACGGCCGAACTGCTCGGCCAGCACGTCCAGATCGACCGGGCGGGCGTCGTTCATGTTGAACAGCACGGTCTCGCCGTCGTCGACCACCAGCGCCGAGTCGCCGATCGGCCCGTCGGCCGGCGCCCGCAACGCGATGATCATCACATCCAGCTCACCCTTGGGGCCGCTGAGCCGGTGCTTGACCGAGTCGGTGGTCTCGAAAAACCGGTGGAACCCCAGCCGCTCCAGCTCCCGGCGCAGGTCCGGCACCGGGAAGTCCGGCAACAGCACGACGGCGTCCTTGTTGACGTGTGCGCGCAGGTTCTCCGGGTCGAAGTGGTCCTTGTGCAGGTGCGAGATGTAGAGGTAGTCGACGTCGCCGAGCGCGGTCCAGTCCAGGCCGCTGTTGTCCGGGAACGGGATCCAGGACCCGAAGTAGGCCGGATTGACCCAGGGGTCGCACAGGATGCTGCCCGCCCTGGTGTCGATCCGGAATCCGGCATGTCCGACGCTGGTGACCTGCACAGATACCCCTCCGACGCGCTGTCGTTGCCGATTCGAGCTTACTGCCCGGCGCGGTGTGGGCCGCTGGGCGCGCCGCCCGCCCGACGCGGCGCACTACGCTGGCGGCTGTGGAACCGGTATACGCGACAGTCATCCAGGCGGCCCGCCTGGTGTGGCGGTTGCAGGGCCTGACGTTCACCGTCACCGGGGTGGAGCACCTGCCCCGCACCGGCGGTGCCGTCATCGCCATCAACCACACCAGCTACGTCGATTTCACCTTCGCCGGGTTGCCGGCCTACCAGCAGGCTCTGGGCCGCAAGGTGCGGTTCATGGCCAAGAAGGAGGTCTTCGAGCACCGCATCGGCGGCCCGCTGATGCGGGCGATGGGTCATATCCCGGTCGACCGCGAGCAGGGCGCGGCCTCCTTCGAGCGGGCCGTCGAACTGCTCCGCGCCGGCGAGCTGGTCGGGGTGTACCCGGAGGCCACCATCAGCCGCAGCTTCGAGATCAAGCAGCTCAAGTCGGGCGCGGCGCGGATGGCCATCGCCGCGGACGTGCCGATCGTCCCGCACATCGTGTGGGGCGCCCAGCGCATCTGGACCAAGGGCCGGCCGAAGCACCTGTGGCGGCCCAAGGCGCACATCGCGGTGGCCGTCGGCGAGCCGATCCCGCCCACGCTGCCGCCCGAGGAGCTGACCGCGCTGCTGCGGCACCGCATGCAGCACCTGCTCGAGCAGGTCCAGGACGCCTACGGCCCGCACCCGCCGGGCGAGTTCTGGGTGCCGCACCGGCTGGGCGGCTCGGCGCCGACCCTGGCCGAGGCCGACCGGATGGAGTTGGAGGAGGCGCGTGAGAAGGCCGCCCGCCGCGCCCGGCCGGGGTCGGCCGAGTCGTCGGGGTGAGAACTGGACATGGAGCCTGTCTTTCGCACACTCGAGATCGCGGCCACGGCCGCGGTCCGGTTGACCGACACCCGCATCGACTACGAGGGCCTGGAGCACATCCCGGCCCACGGGGGCGCGGTGATCGCGATCAACCACACCGGCTACATCGACTTTCTGCCGGCCGGTCTGGCCGCCTACCGGCGCGGGCGCCGGATGCGGTTCATGATCAAGAAGGAGATGCAGGACGTCCCGGTGGTGCGGTTCCTGATCAAGCACACCGGGACCATCCCGGTGGACCGCAGCGCCGGCGCCGGCGCCTACGCCGAGGCGGTCAAGGCGCTGCGCGCCGGTGAGCTGGTCGGGGTGTACCCGGAGGCCACCATCAGCCGCAGCTTCGAGCTCAAGGAGTTCAAGACCGGCGCGGTGCGGATGGCGCTGGACGCGCAGGTGCCGATCGTCCCGATGATCGTGTGGGGCATACACCGGATGTGGACCAAGGACCACCCGCGCAAGTTGGCCCAGCGGCACCTGCCGGTGACCGTGGCGGTCGGCGAGCCGCTGCCGCCGGACGGCACCGTGGCCGAACTCGACGCCCGGCTGCGCGAGGCGATGACCACCCTGCTCTACCGGGTGCAGGAGCACTACCCGCACCCGCCCGGCGCGTTCTGGGTGCCGCGTCGGCTCGGCGGCGGCGCACCGACCCTGGAGGAGGCGCGGCGCCGCGACGAGATCGAACTGGCCGAGCGGGCCCGGAAGCGCGCCCGCCGATGACCCTTCCGGCGCTCATCGCCAGCGACGTGGACGGCACCCTGCTCGACGATCACGAGCGGCTGACCCCGCGGACCCGTGCGGCGATCCACGCCGCGGTGGCTGCGGGGGCGACGTTCGTGCTGGCCACCGGCCGCCCGCCGCGCTGGGTGGCGCCGGTGGTGGACGCACTGGGGCTGGCGCCGCTGGCGGTGTGCGCCAACGGTGCGGTGGTCTACGACCCGGCCACCGACCGGGTGGTGGCGGCCCGCACGCTGTCGGCCGCGCGACTGCGCGAGTTGGTCGACATCGTGCACCGGGTGATCCCGGGGGCCGGGCTGGCGGTGGAGCGCGTCGGCACCAGCGCCCACGACGCGGCCACGCCGCAGTTCGTCAGCTCCCCGGGCTACGAGCACGCCTGGCTGAACCCGGACAACACCGAGGTGTCGCTGGAGGACCTGCTGTCCGCCCCGGCGATCAAGCTGCTCGTCCGCAAGGCTGGGGCGTCGAGCGCCGACATGGCCCGCGCGCTGGCCGGCCCGCTGGCCGGGCTGGCCGAACTGACCTACTCCACCGACAACGGGCTGATCGAGGTGATGGAGCCGGGTATCAGCAAGGCCAGCGGGGTGGCGTCGGTGGCCGGCCCGCTGGGTATCGAGGCGGCCGACGTGGTGGCGTTCGGGGACATGCCCAACGACGTGCCGCTGCTGCGCTGGGCCGGGCTCGGGGTGGCGATGGGCAACGCGCATCCGGAGGCGGTCGCGGCCGCCGACGAGGTCACCGCCCCCAACACCGACGACGGGGTGGCCCGGGTGCTGGAACGGTGGTGGATGTAGCCGGTGGCGGGACGGGTCAGGACCGCATCACGCCGACCGCACGGGTGAACCGCTCGAGCTGCACCGGCGGGGCGGCCGACTCGGGCGGGGGCAGTTCCAGCGCCACCCCGTCGACCACCCGCACCACCCGGCCGGTCTCCCGGTCGAAGTTGAGCGTGCCGTGCTGGAAGTTCTGCACGATCCACTGCGGCTCGTCGATCTCGCCGCTGGTGGGCAGCCCGAGCGCACCGCGCTCGAAGCCCAGCGACCCCCAGGCGGCGTAGATCGCGCCGGTCACCGGCTGGGCGCCGGTCTCCGGCGACCAGTAGATGGCGCCGCGCTCGAAGGTGACGTAGCGGGTGTCGCCCGCGCCCGGGGTCTCCGGGGAGGTGGGCGCGCCCAGGAAACTGTTCATCCCGCCCAGCTGCACCCAGCGGTCGAGGATCGCCCCGCCGCGCAGCTGCTCGATCAGCTCGGCCGGGCCGGGCGGCTGGTTGAAGGCGGCGGCGATCTCGCGGATCAGGTCCATCTGGGCGTAGGCCGCGTCGCCGGGGCACTCGGTGTTGCCGACGTCGCGGTGGGTGAAGATGGCCGGCAGCGTCGGGGTGGCGCCGAACGGGAAGACGGTGAACGAGCCGCCCTCCGACGGCAGCACCACGCTGCCGAGGGGGTCGACGCCGTCCAGGCCGAGCCGCCAGCCCAGCAGCCGCCCGGTGTTGCGCAGCTGGATCGGGGTGGGCGGCTCCACGTCGAAGCTGCCCAGCATCGCCACCCCCCAGGTGTTGCGGTTGAACCCGCCGGTGTGGGCGCCCTCGACCGGTTTGTCCATGCCGCCGGCGCGGCCCTCGAACACCTGGCCGTACTTGTCGACCAGCGCGTTGTAGGCGATGTCGCACCAGCCCAGGGTGCGGGTGTGGTACTCGTAGATCGATCTGACGATGCCGGCCGAGTCCTCCGGCGCGTAGTCGTTGGAGCCGGCGGTGTGGTGCACCACCCCGGCCCGCACCCCGTTGTCGTACTGCGGCTGCTCGCAGCGCATCGACTCGTCGGCGCCCCACTGCGCCCGGGTGATGATCGTCGGCGGCTGCCCCGGCAGGGTGACCGCCTGCGGCGGGTCGAACTGGATGTCGACCGGCGCCTGCGGCGGGCTGATCAGCACCGCGTTGACGGTCCGGGAGATCGGCCGTTCGGTGTTGGCCGGCACGTATCCCAGCCGCTTCGGATCGGGCCCGTGCGATTCGGCGGGCCCGGTGGGCTCGGCGTCGGCCGGGCGGCGCACCGCGATCTGCACGGTGGTGGTGCGGCCCACGAACACCGGCTCGGTGCCGCGCGGCCCGGGCTCGCCGTCGCCCACCCCGGCCATCGGCTCGGCCTCGTACCACGGACCCCAGGACCCGTCCGGGCGCTGGGCCCGCACCCGGACGTGGGTGCCGGTCAGGTCGTCGCCGGTGACGGCGACCAGCGAGAACGGGGTGTCCTGGTGCAGCTCGCGGATCGTCTCGCCGCCGCCGAGGTCGGGCAGCGGGCGCTCGGCCAGCACGGGCGCGTCGATCCCCGGTCGCGGCTCGTCGCCGGGCACCCCGGTGACGGCCCACGGCAGCAGCACGACGGTCGCGGCGATCGCGGTGAAGACGATCGACGGCGCTGGTCGGCGGTACGGCACGAACCGATGTTACGTATGGGGAATCTGTTACCTGTGTTTCGACACGAAACTTCTGTGACGAAATGCAACGGCACCGCAGAGCCAGGGGGCGTCTGCGGTGCCGTTTTCGAAATGGGTCCGTGTTCGGTCGGGGCCGGTCTAGGCGGCGGGTTCCGGCGCGGGCACCGGCGGGGCGGCCGGGGCCGGCGGCGGGGTGGCCGACTTGATCGCCGACGTGATGGACGGCACCACCACGCCCTTGAGCAGGTCGATCGCCTGGCCCACGCCGAGCTGCTCGCCCAGCGCGTTGATCTCGGAGAGCAGCCCGCCGCCGGTGCTCGCGGTCGGCAGCGGACCGTAGGCCAGCGCCGGATCCAGCACCGGATAGGTCGGGCCGAGCGGGTCCAGCGGCGCGGCGATCGGCACCTCACCCGGCGCGGTCAGCCCGCCGGTGGAGACCGGGGTCAGCGTCGGATCCAGGGTGCCCAGCGACGGCGTGGTCAGCCCGCCCGGGGTCTCGCCGATCGGGCTGGTCAGGGCCGGATCGGTGAGGCCGGGGGTGGTCAGGCCCACGCCGGTGTTCGGCGTGGTCAGCCCGGGGGTGGTCAGCCCCGGATCGGTGAGGCCGGGCGTGGTCAGCCCGGGGGTGGTCAGCCCCGGATCGGTCAGGCCGGGCGTGGTGAGCCCCGGCGTGGTGAGCCCCGG
>NZ_CALDGS010000043.1 GCF_937941905.1 uncultured Mycolicibacterium sp.
CCGCGCAGCGACTTGTGGGTGGTCGTGGTGGTGACGTGGGCGTGCGGCACCGGGTCCTCGTCCCCGGTGAACACCTTGCCCGCGACCAGGCCGGCGAAGTGCGCCATGTCGACCATCAGGGTCGCGCCCACCTCGTCGGCGATCTCGCGCATCTTGGCGAAGTTCACCCGCCGCGGGTAGGCCGAGTAGCCGGCGACGATGATCAACGGCTTGAACTCGCGCGCGGCGGCGGCCACGGCGTCGTAGTCGAGCAGCCCGGTCTCCGGATCGGTGCCGTAGCTGCGCTGGTGGAACATCTTGCCGGAGATGTTCGGCCGGAAGCCGTGGGTGAGGTGCCCGCCGGCGTCCAGCGACATGCCGAGCAGCCGCTGGTTGCCGAGCTTGTTGCGCAGCGTCTCCCAGTCCGCCTCGGACAGGTCGTTGACGTGCTTGGCGCCCAGCGCGGCCAGCTCCGGCGCCTCCACCCGGGTGGCCAGGATCGCCCAGAAGGCGACCAGGTTGGCGTCGATGCCGGAGTGCGGCTGCACGTAGGCGTACGGCGCACCGAACAGCTCGCGGGCGTGCTCGGCGGCGACCGCCTCGACGGTGTCGACGTTCTGGCAGCCCGCGTAGAACCGGTGCCCGACGGTGCCCTCGGCGTACTTGTCCGACAGCCAGCTGCCCATGGTCAGCAGCACCGCCGGCGAGGCGTAGTTCTCGCTCGCGATGAGCTTGAGCGAGTTGCGCTGGTCGGCCAACTCCTTGCGGGTGGCCTCGGCGATGCGCGGTTCGACGCTCTCGATGACCTGCAGCGCGGCCCGGTAGGCAGCACTCGCGGTTTCGGCGTACTCCGCGCCCGGAGCCGCAGCGTTGGAGGTCACGGGGTCTGCTGTCATGGGGTTCAGCCTACTTCCGGCGCTCGCCGGCCCGACGATCAGGCTGGTCGCCGGCCGTCAGGCCGCGTCCAGGGTCGACGGGATGAGCGGTTCGTCGAGCAGCCGGCCGAACCGCTCGGCCGGGCCGGTGCCGGCCGGGCGGTCGTCGAGCCAGCGGCGCAGCAGCCGGTAGCCCTCGACGTAGGTGCTGGTGTAGGCGCGCCACAGCGGCGAGGACAGAAACCGCATCGACTGGCGGGCCCGGTCCTCGGTGGTCAGCAGCCAGCGCTGCAGGAACGCCACCACCTCGTCGGGGTCGCGGTGCTCGTCGTGCAGCATCAGCGCGGCGTCCTGGCGCACCTCGAGCAGCCCGGCGGCCGCCTCGCTGACCGCCTCGGCGCGCTCGCCGTCGAACCGCAGCCCCAGGTCGGCGTAGATCTCGGCGGCCCAGCGGCCCCAGCCCGGCCCGACGACGGCGTACAGCGCCAGGTCGGCCAGGCCCTCGGCCATCAGGCACTGCGGGGTGTTGACCAGGAAGATGGTCTGCTCGGCCTGGTTGCGGCCGGCCACCAACCGTTCCTCCTTGCGGCAGTGCTCGGTGTGATGGCCCGGGTAGGACTCGTGGGCCACCAGCCGCGGCAGGTTCGACATCTGCTGTTTGAGATCGGCGTTGACGGCCACGGTGGAGCGGTAGTCGCCGTGGTAGTAGTTGAAGCCCGACCAGGGCTTGTCGGTGACCACCTCGTAGGTGATGGCCTCCCGCTCCGGCAGCGGGTAGACCGCGCGCACCCGGTCGCGCAGCGCGCTGGAGAAGGCGTGGATGCAGGCCTCGAGCCGCTCGGGCGGGATCTCCTCGCCGGCCCGGTAGGCCTGCATGCGCTCGGCCAGCGGCCCGGAGCCGCCCAGCGCCTCGTCGAGGCGGCGGTGCGCCTCCCGGTAGACGTCCGGATCCCCCTTGCGGATGTGCACGTCGAAGTAGGCGGCCACCTCGTCGACGAAGCCGATCGGTTCCCCGGCGAACTTGCGCGCCGCGCACGCCAGCGCCCGCAGGTGGGCGGCCAGCCAGTCGGCGCGCTGCGGTTCCAGCCCGGTGGCCTGCGGCACCGCGGCGAGCAGCCGGTCGGCCTGGCGGGCCAGCTCGGCCGGGTCGGGCGCGGGTTCGTCGGCGACGATCCGGCGCAGTTCCGGATCGCCGGTGTAGGCGTCGACGTAGCCGCGCTCGATGCGGTCGAACCGCAGACCGAGCAGCAGGTACTCGCGGATCAGGGTGTCGGGAGCGGCGGCGGTGTCCATGCCCACCACGGTATTCGCCGACGGGCTTGGTGCCCCCTTGTTGCTCGCCGACCGATCCGTGCTGCAAGACTGTGCGCATGGCGCGGCTGAGCGAACCGAGCCCCTATGTGGAGTTCGACCGCAAGCAATGGCGCGCGCTGCGGATGTCGACCCCCCTGAAGCTGACCGAGGAAGAACTCGTCCGGCTGCGCGGTCTCGGTGAGAAGCTCGACCTGCTCGAAGTCGAAGAGGTCTACCTGCCGCTGGCGCGGTTGATCCACCTGCAGGTGGCCGCGCGGCAGCGCCTGTTCGCCGCGACGGCGGAGTTCCTCGGCGAGCCGCAGCAGAACCCGGACCGGCCGGTGCCGTTCATCATCGGCGTGGCCGGCTCGGTCGCGGTGGGCAAGTCGACCACCGCCCGCGTGCTGCAGGCACTGCTGTCCCGCTGGGAGCACCACCCCCGCGTGGACCTGGTCACCACGGATGGCTTCCTGTACCCGAACGCCGAACTGCAGCGGCGGAACCTCATGCACCGCAAGGGCTTCCCGGAGAGCTACGACCGCCGGGCGCTGATGCGGTTCGTCACCGCGGTCAAGGCGGGCGCCGACGAGGTGACCGCGCCGGTGTACTCGCACCTGCGCTACGACATCGTGCCGGGCGCGGTGCAGGTGATCCGGCATCCGGACATCCTGATCCTCGAGGGCCTCAACGTCCTGCAGACCGGCCCGGCGCTGATGGTGTCGGACCTGTTCGACTTCTCGGTCTACGTCGACGCCCGCATCGACGACATCGAGCAGTGGTACATCGACCGGTTCCTGTCGATGCGCGAGGGCGCGTTCGCCGACCCGGAGTCGCACTTCCACCACTACTCGACGCTGACCGACGAGCAGGCGATCATGGCCGCCCGCGACATCTGGAACTCGATCAACCGGCCGAACCTGATCGAGAACATCCTGCCCACCCGGCCCCGGGCAACGCTGGTGCTGCGCAAGGACTCCGACCACTCGGTGACCCGCATCCGGCTGCGCAAGCTCTAGCGTTGTTGTCCTGGTGGGGGGCTCAGCGGCCGAAGCGCCGCTCGCGGCGGGTGTAGTCGCGCAGCGCGCGCAGGAAGTCCACCCGCCGGAACGCCGGCCAGTGCGCCTCGGTGAACCACATCTCCGAATAGGCGCTCTGCCACAACAGGAATCCGGACAGCCGCTGCTCGCCGGAGGTCCGGATGACCAGGTCCGGGTCGGGCTGACCGGAGGTGTAGAGGTTCTCCGAGATGCCCTCGACGGTGACCGCCTCGATCATCTGCTCCGGGGTGGCGCCGTCGGCGAGCTTCTTGGTCAGCAGCGCGCGCACCGCGTCCACGATCTCCTGGCGGCCGCCGTAGCCGATGGCGACGTTGACGTGGAACGGGCCGGGCCGGTCGGCGGTGGAGTCCACCGCGTCGCGCAGCCGCCGGGCGGTCTCCTCCCCCAGCAGGCTCAGATCCCCGACGGTGCGCACGCTCCACCTGTTGGTCGGGGCGCACAGCCGCTCCACGACGTCGGTGATGATCTCGATGAGCGCGGCGAGCTCGTCGGGGTCGCGCTGCAGGTTCTCGGTGGACAGCAGGTACAGCGTCGCCATCTCGATGCCGGCGGCCTCGCACCAGCGCAGCATCTCGGTGATCTTGGCCGCGCCCACCCGGTAGCCGACGCTGACGTCGTCGTGGCCCTCGTCGCGGGCCCAGCGCCGGTTGCCGTCGCACAGCACCGCGATGTGGCGGGGCAGCTGTGACCGGGACCGCGTCAGCTCGTGACGCAGCCGCATCTCATAGAGCCGGTACGCCGGTTCTTTGAGACGCGGGGGAATGATGTCCACAGCGATCCAGACTACTGTGACCGCTGTGGTGTCCCGTCGCCCGTCGCTGGAGGTGAGATGACCGCAAGGCTCGACACGTTCGACTCCGACCGCGGCGCCGAGCCTCCGGAGGATCTGCCGGAGGCGATCGCCGAGGGCGTCGCCGAGCTCATCGGAAAACCACGGGCCCGCGGCTGGATTCACGTCTATTCCGCGGTGGTGGCGTTCATCGCCGGCGCGACGCTGGTCGCGGTGTCCTGGGCGGTCGACTCCACCCGGGCCGGGCTGGCCACGCTGATCTACACCGCGACGATTGTGGCGATGTTCACCGTCAGCGGGGTGTACCACCGCGTGTACTGGACGTCGGTGACGGCGCGCAAATGGATGAAGCGCGCCGACCACTCGATGATCTTCCTGTTCATCGCCGGCAGCTACACCCCGTTCGCGATGTGCGCGATGCCGCCGGACCGCGGCCGCCTGGTGATGTGGATCGTCTGGGGCGGTGCCGCCGCCGGGGTGGCGCTGAAGATGCTGTGGCCGTCGGCGCCGCGCTGGGTGGGCGTGCCGCTGTACCTGCTGCTGGGCTGGGTCGCGGTGGGGTTCGCCGGCGACATCGTCGACGGCGCCGGCGTGGCGGCGATGGTGCTGCTGGCCGTGGGCGGGGTGCTCTACAGCGTCGGCGGGGTGCTCTACGCACTGAAGTGGCCCAACCCGTGGCCGCAGACCTTCGGCCACCACGAGTTCTTCCACGCCTGCACCGCGGTGGCGGCGATCTGCCACTACATCGCGATGTGGTTCGCGGTGTTCTGGACCTAGAGCTGGGTCACGTTCTCCGGTGACCAGTAGGCCTTCATCGAGGTGATCCGGCCCTCGTCGTCGAAGGTCATCACCTCGATCGGCTCGATCCGCATGGCGCCGCCGATGGTGATGGCGAACAGGAACGCCGCCTCCTTGCCGCCGGTGCGGATCTGCAGCAGCTCGGTGCTCAGCTGCGCGCCCCCGATGCCCTGGTAGAACCCCTCGATCGCGCTGCGGCCGACGTGCACCTCGCCGCCGCCGACCGGGTCCTCCAGGGTGGCGTCCTCGGCGTAGAGCGCCGCGATGTCGGCCGGGGTGCCGTTGGCGACGGTGTCGAGGTAGCGCTTGACGAGGGCTTCGGGGTCCACACTCATGTGGCGCAGGTTACCCAACGGCGTGCGGCGCGTACATGGCGGTCCGGCCGGCCGTCTCGATCACCGGGACGGGGGCGCCCGGCCGGCCGAGAAGTGCTGCGCCGGAACGCCGTTGGCCCGGCGTGCCCGTCGGGCGGGCATCCGGCGCCCGGAACGGGGTCTTTCCAGCGGGCACACGGAAGGGTTACCGTGCCATCGACGGTAAATCCGGCGGTTCCGGTGAATGGCGAGGTCGCGCCCCGGATCGAAGCGCCGGGCCCGAGTCGTACGGAGGTGGGGGGTGCAACTGCTCGAGCAGGCACAGGACCTGCCGCAGGCAGCCCGGATCAAGGCCCAGTGGGTGTGCCTGTGGACCGCGCCGGTGGTGGGTGCGGTGCTGTTGGTGGCCGCGCTGGCCTTCCCGGCGTTCCGGCCGCCGCTGGCGCCCTCGCTCCCGGCCGACCAGGTGGCCGCCTTCTACGCCGCCAACACCGCCTGGATCCGGTTCAGCCAGGTCACGTTCAACCTGTGCGGGATCATGATCGTGCCGTTCTTCACCGTGATCGTGGTGCAGATGAAGCGGATGACCACCCAGTCCGGGGTGTTCGCCTGGTGCTATCTGACCGCGGTGATCAGCGGGGCGACGTTCTTCGCGCTGTCGAACATCTTCTTCCTGGTGGCGGCGTTCCGCCCGGAGCGCGACCCGGCCCTGATCCAGTTGCTCAACGACCTGGCCTGGATCGTGTTCACCGCCCCGGTCGGGATGCTGCTGACCCAGTTCGTGCTGCTGGCGCTGGCGGTGTACTTCGACGACGCGCCCGAGCCGGTGTTCCCGCGCTGGGTGGGGCACTTCTCGCTGGCGGTGGGGCTGGCCGTCGTCCCGTCGGCGGCGGCCGGGGTGTTCACCACCGGCCCGCTGGCCTGGGACGGGCTGCTGACGTTCTGGCTGCGCAACGGGGCGCTGGCGGCGTTCGTGGTGGTGATGTTCTTCGTACTGCGCGACGCGATCCGCGCCGAGGCCCGGGCCACCGGGGTGGCCCGGTGAGCGAGGCCGCCGGCCGGTTGCGCGCCGCGCTGCGGGTGCCGCCCGGGTTGCGCGACGTGCGCTGGGTGTGCTGGTTCTTCCCGGTCTGGTACGCGGCCTTCGGGGTGATCATCTGCGTGCTGACCCGGGTCACCCCTCCCCCGCGCCCGGACGTCACCACCGCCGACAAGGTGGCGTTCTTCGCCGCGCACGCCACCACCATCCAGCTCGGGTTCAGCGTGCTCATGGTGCTGCTCGGCGGCGCGGCGGTGACCAACGGCCTGGTGGGCTACCACATCTCGCGGATGAGCTGCGGGCCGATCTTCGCCTACGGCTACATCGGCGGGATGGCGGTGGGCGCCCTGCCCGGGTTCCTGCTGGTGGCGGTGTGCTTCTTGACCGCCACCTTCCGCGCCGACCGCGATCCGGAGCTGGTGGGCCTGCTCTACGACCTGGGCATGCTGTCCTACAACGGCTCGCTGGGCTGCTTCTCGGCGGCCTACCTGGTGTTCGCGATCGCGATCCTCTACGACCGCAACGAGATCTTCCCGCGCTGGTTCGCCTACGTGAACATCTGGCAGATCATCACCGAGGTGATCGCCACCCAGATGTTCGTGCACCGGGCCGGGCCGTTCGCCTGGAACGGGTCGATCGCGTTCTGGTGGGCGGTGCTGGTGTTCACCGTGTGGCTGGCGGCGCTGATCGTGCTGCTGCGCATCGCCGGTGAGCGGGAACTGGCCGATCGGCCCCGGCAGCCGGCGGTGGCGCGGTGACCGAACTCCGGCAGCGGACCCGGACCCTGCCCGGCGACCTGCACATGTGGGTGATGGTGCTGGGTGATCTGGTCATCTTCGGCGGCTACTTCGTCGTCTACGCGATCTACCGCACCATGCACGCCGAGGAGTTCCTGCGCGCCCAGCAGCACCTGGCCGTCGACATCGGCGTGCTCAACACCGTTGTGCTGCTCACGAGTTCGTGGTTCGTGGCGCGGGCGGTGCTGGCCGCGCGCACCGGTGCGGCCGAGCGCGCGGTCCGGCTGCTGTGGGCCGGCGGGGCGGCCGGGACCCTGTTCGTGGTCTTCAAGAGCTACGAGTGGTGGTCGAAGATCACTGCGGGGCAGACGGTTTCGCAGCTGTTCTACTCGTTCTACTACGTGATCACCGGGGTGCACCTGGTGCACGTGCTCATCGGGTTGATCGTGCTGGGCGTGCTGGTGCGGGAGCTGCGCAACCCGGCCCGGCGGCGGCTGTGGATGGTCGAGTCCGGCGCGGTGTACTGGCACATGGTCGACCTGCTGTGGGTGGTCATCTTCGGGCTGCTGTACGTGATGAGGTGACGATGACCGGATCGACGCGCGCGGTGACGGCGGCGTGGCTGGTGCTGCTGGCCGTCACGGTCGGATCGTGGTGGCTGGCACCGGCGCACCTGCGCGGCACCGTGGTGGCCAGCGCCCCGATCACCGCGCTGGTGCTGGTGCTGACCGCGGTCAAGGTGCGGCTGATCATGCACTCCTTCATGGAGATCGACGCCGGGCCGGCGTGGCTGCGGCGGGCCTGCGACGCCTGGCTGGCGGTGCTGTTCGGCGCGGTGTTCGTGATCTATCTGGTCTGAGGTGCCAGCGCGGCGGCCAGCGCCGCCGCGGTGGTGACCGGCCGGTCGCAGACCCGGCCGCGGCAGACGTAGGCGGCGTCCGCCCCGTCCACCGGCCCGCGGCCGCGCAGCGGTTCGGTCGAGTCCGGCGGCCCGCCGACCACGATCGCCCCGCCGGGCGCCAGCTGCCGGGCCGCCGCGAGCAGCGGCGAGTCCGGTGCCCGGCAGGCCACCGCCACCTGGATCGGGCCGCGCACCGCCGCCTCGGCGACGGCCAGCCAGTGCCCACCGGCGCGCGGCACCCGGGCCAGCAGCGGCCGGGCCGCCGACAGCGTGGCGCGGGCGGCCTCGACATAGCGGTCCCCGCCGGGGACCAGGTGTCCGGCCAGCAGCAGCGCCTCGGCGATCAGCGACGCCCCGCACGGGGTGGCCCCGTCGGTGGGGTCGGACGGCCGCACCAGCAGTGTCTCGGCGTCGTCGGCGGTGTCGAACCAGGCGCCGGGCCGCTGCGGGTCGGCGAAGTGCTTCAGCGCCAGCTCGAGCAGCGTCACCGCCGCGGAGCAGCACTGCGCGTCACCGGTCAGCTGGTACAGCGTCAGCAGGCCGGTGGCCAGCGCGGCGTGGTCCTCGAGCACCGCGGCGGGCTCGCCGACCACCCCGCCCAGGCTGGCCCGCCGCAGCCGTCCGCCGACCAGGTGCAACGCCACCACCCGGCGGGCGCATTCGGTTGCCGCATCGAGGAATTCGGGTCGATCCAGGGCCACCGACGCCTCGGCCAGCGCGGTGACGGCCAGGCCGTTCCAGGCGGTGACGATCTTGTCGTCGCGGGCCGGTTGGGGCCGGGACCGCCGGGCGGCCAGCAGCGCCGTGCGCACCCGTTCGAAGCGTTCCGGGTCGTCGGGGTCGGCGGGCAGCTGCGGCACCGACGTCCCGTGCTCGAAGTTGCCGTCGGCGGTGGCGCCGAACACCGTTGCGGCCCATGCGCCGTCGTCGTCGCCGAGCACCTCGCGCAGCTGCTGCGGGGTCCACACGTAGGTCAGGCCCTCGACTCCGGCGGCGTCGGCGTCCAGCGAGGCGGCCAGCATCCCGTCCACCCGCAGCTCGTCGAGCATGAACCGGGCGGTCCGCTCGGCGACCCGACGCGCCAGCGGGTCGCCGGTGCGCCGCGCCCAGTGCGCGTAGACCCGTAGCAGCAGCGCGTTGTCGTAGAGCATCTTCTCGAAATGCGGCACCACCCAGGCGGCGTCGACGCTGTAGCGGGCGAAGCCGCCGGCCAGCTGGTCGTGGATGCCGCCGCGGGCCATCGCGGTGCAGGTCCGTTCGACGGCGGTCAGCGCCTCCGGGTCGCCGGTGCGCTCGTGGTGGCGCAGCAGCGCCTCCAGCATCGCCGAGGGCGGGAATTTCGGTGCCCCGCCGAATCCGCCGTGGCGGGTGTCGAGGCCGTCGAGCACCTCCACCACCGCGTCGTCGCACAGCTCGGCGTCGATGTCCGGGCCGCCGCCGGGCAGCCCGGCGGCGATGGTGCGCAGCTCCGCGGCGATCCGGGCCGAGGCCTGCTCGACCTCGGCGCGACGGGTGTCCCAGGACGCCCGGATGGCCAGCAGCAGCTGCAGGAACTCGGTTTTCGGGTAGTAGGTGCCGCAGAAGAACGGCCGCCCGTCCGGGGTCAGAAAGCAGGTCATCGGCCAACCGCCCTGCCCGGTGAGCGCGACGGTGGCGTTCATGTAGATCGCGTCGAGGTCGGGCCGCTCCTCGCGGTCGACCTTGATGCACACGAAGCCCTCGTTCAGCACCGCCGCGACCTCGGGATCGGCGAACGACTCGTGGGCCATCACGTGGCACCAGTGGCAGGCGGCGTACCCGATGGACAGCAGGATCGGGACGTCCCGGGCCTCGGCCTCGGCCAGCGCAGCCGGGCTCCACTGCTGCCAGTGCACCGGGTGGTCGGCGTGCTGGCGCAGGTACGGGCTGGTGGCCGAGCCGAGCCGGTTAGCCACCGGTCTGCCGGGGCGGGTCGGTGGACTCGGGCCCGGGGTCCTCGGTGCCCAGGGTTTTCGGCAGCTTCTTGAGGTGGCGGTTCATCGACCACACCAGCCCGAAGGTGGCCAACAGCAGCAGCAGGACGACCAGCAGCCCGACGGGGCTGGCCTTGCCGAACTCCGGCCCGGTGTTGCTCGGCGCGTCCTCGGCCAGCAGCAGCACCATGGCGTACACGTCAGTCATCATCGTCCCTCGATCCCGGCGAACAGGTCGGTTTCCGGCAGCTTGATCGGAATCCGGGACCTGGCCAACTCGAACTCCTCGGTGGGCCACAGCCGCTGCTGCCACTCGATCGGGGCGGCGAAGAAGTCGCCGTTGGGGTCGATCTGGGTGGCGTGCGCGCGCAGCGCGTCGTCACGCAACGGGAAGTACTTGGCGCACTCGACCCGGGTGGTGACGCGCTTGGCGAACACGTCGTTGTCCGGGTCCCAGTGCCGCAGCCACTTCTCGAACGGGCCGGTCCGGCCGTGCCGGGTGAACTCGTCCTGCAGCAGCTGCATCCGCTGCCGCAGGAAGCCGTGGGTGTAGTACAGCTTGAGCACCGACCAGGGCTCGCCGGCGTCCGGGTAGAGCCGGTAGTCGGCGGCGGCCTCGTAGGCGGCCACCGACACCTGGTGGCAGCGGATGTGGTCGGGGTGCGGGTAGCCGCCGTTCTCGTCGTAGGTGGTCATCACGTGCGGCCGGAACTCCCGGATCACCCGGACCAGCCGTTCCACCGGGATCTCCAGCGGCACGGTCGCAAAGCAGCCCTCCGGCAGCGGCGGGGGCGGGTCGCCCTCGGGCAGCCCGGAGTCGACGAAGCCGAGCCAGTGGTGTTCGACACCGAGGATCTCCGCCGCCCGGGCCATCTCGTCGCGGCGCACCTCGGCGATCCGGCCGCGCACCTCGGGCAGGTCCATGGCGGGATTGAGGATGTCGCCGCGCTCGCCGCCGGTGAGGGTGACCACCAGTACGCGGACGCCCTCGTCGACGTAACGCGCCATGGTGGCCGCACCCTTGCTGGACTCGTCGTCCGGGTGCGCGTGCACCGCCATCAACCGCAGTTCGCTCATCGCTTTCCATCTAACTACCGTCCGGCGGGCTGGCCCGCCCGCCGACCGAGAGGTCCGCTGTCCGCCCCCTATAGTTCCAGTTGCACCCAGACCCTCCGACCGACGGGCACCCGAAACCGATGAGCGAACGTCCTCCCGCCCGCTACGGCGGCCGCACCACGGGCCGTGGCAACCGCCTGGTGGTGGCGGCGGTGACCGCGCTCGCCGTGGTCGCCGGCCTGGCGGTGGCCTACGTGGGCTGGCGGCAGTTCGCCGACGAGGACGTCTCCGGCGAGGTCGCGGCGTTCCGGGTGCTCGACGACCGGACCGTCGAGATCACCCTCGGCGTGACCCGCAAGGACCCGTCCCGGCCGGTGGTGTGCATCGTGCGCGCCCGCTCCTACGACGGCGACGAGAGCGGCCGCCGGGAACTGCTCGTCGCACCGTCGGAGGACAAGACCGTCCAGGTCACCACCGTGGTGCAAACCAGCAAACCCGCGGTGGTCGGCGACCTCTACGGCTGCGGGCTCGACGTGCCGGACTACCTGACCACCGGCTGAGCCCCGGCATTTTCCGCCCGGGACGGCACATCCGGCGGTGGTACGATCGGGGAATACACGGTTCCTCGCTGGGCCGTGTATTGCTGCATTGTGGGGGGGTGAACCGCCCACGCCATGCGCAGCGATACACCGCAGGACCGGCTCGAGGACCCCCACCCACCCAGGCGCGAGACACACAGACAGGAGCGCGACGACATGACCGAGACCAAGGTCACCTGGCTGACCCAGGAAGCGTACGACCGGTTGAAGGCGGAGCTGGACCAGCTGATCGCCAACCGGCCCATCATCGCCGCCGAGATCAACGACCGGCGCGAGGAGGGTGACCTGCGCGAGAACGGCGGTTATCACGCGGCCCGCGAGGAGCAGGGCCAGCAGGAGGCGCGCATCCGTCAGCTGCAGGAGCTGCTGAACAACGCCAAGGTCGGCGAGCCGCCCACCGAGTCCGGCGTGGCGCTGCCCGGCTCGGTGGTCACCGTCTACTACGACGACGACCCGGACGACACGGAAACCTTCCTGCTGGCCACCCGGCAGGAGGGCATCACCAACGGCGAGCTCGAAGTGTACTCGCCGAACTCGCCGCTGGGCCGGGCGCTGCTGAACGCCAAGGTCAACGAGTCGCGGACCTACGAGGTGCCCAGCGGCGCGACCGTGAAGGTCACCCTGGTCAGCGCCGAGCCGTACCGCGGCTGACGGCCGCGGCGCGCGGGACCGGGCCGGGTCATGGCGCGGATCGCCGAGGACCTGCTGTTGCTGCTGCTGGACAATCCGTCCGCACAGCCCGCCCTGGATCCCGCGCGCCGGCAGCGGGTGCTGGCCGCCGCGGTCCTGCTCGATCTGGCCTGGGCGTGCCGCATCCGCCCGGCCGTCGCCGGCGACCCGGCGCCGGCCGGACATCTGATCGCACTGGCCGGCGGCGGCCCGCTCGACGCGGTGACCGGACCGGCCTTCGAACTGCTGGCGCGCCGCCCGCTCGGCCCGGCGGCGGTGGTGCGCAGGCTGCGCCGGCGGGTTCCGGACGCCCTGCACGCCCAACTCGAGGCGGCCGGGCTCGTTCGTCGAATCCGGCTGCCGGGCAACAGGTTCCGCCCAGAGTACGGTTGGCCGTTGGCCGACCGCAGCCGCCCCGCGGCGGCGCGGGCGGCGGTGGCCGCCGCGCTGTTCGACGGCCGTAACCCGGATCCGGCCACCGCCGCGATCATCGCACTGCTGCACGCGGTGGACGGGCTCGGTGTGCTGCTGGACCTCAACGACCGCGGCTGGCGCTGGGTGCACGCCCGCGCCACCGAGATCGGCAACGGCACATGGGTTTCCGACGCGCCGCAGGCGGTCGGCGAGCGCAACCTCGCCGTTACCGCCGCGGCGCTGCGGCCGGCACTGGCCTAGCCCAGCGCCTGTTCCAGATCGGCCAACTGGTCGGCGACGTCCTCGATGCCCACCGACAGCCGGACCAGGTCGTCGGGCACCTCCAGCTGCGAGCCGGCGGTGGAGGCGTGCGTCATCGCGCCCGGGTACTCGATCAGCGACTCCACCCCGCCGAGCGACTCGGCGAGAATGAACAGCTCGGTGCGCGAACAGAATTCGTAGGCCGCCTGGGCGCCGCCGCGCATCCGCACCGACACCATGCCGCCGAAGCCGTCCATCTGCCGGCTGGCCACCTCGTGGCCCGGGTGCGACGGCAGGCCCGGGTAGAGCACGGTGGCGATCTTCGGGTGCTCGGCGAGGAACTCCGCGACGCGCTGGGCGTTCTCGCTGTGCCGCTGCATGCGCAGCGGCAGGGTCTTCAGGCCGCGGATGTTCAGGTAGGCGTCGAACGGCCCGGGCACCGCACCGGCCCCGTTCTGCAGGAAGGCGAACGCCGCGTCGAGTTCCTCGTCGTTGGTCAGCAGCGCCCCGCCCACCACGTCGGAGTGCCCGCCGATGTACTTGGTGGTCGAGTGCAGCACGATGTCGGCACCCAGCGTCAGCGGCCGCTGCAGCGCCGGCGAGGCGAAGGTGTTGTCCACCAGCACCTTCACCCCGGAGGTGCCGGCCAGTTGGGCGATCGCGGCGATGTCGGCGATGTTCAGCAGCGGATTGGTCGGGGTCTCGACCCAGATCAGCTTGGTCTTCGAGGTGATCGCCACCCGGATCGCGTCGAGGTCGGACAGCGCGACCGGGGTGTAGTGGATGCCCCACTGGGTGAACACCTTGTCGATCAGCCGGAACGTGCCGCCGTAGGCGTCGTTCGGGATGATCACGTGGTCGCCCGGGCGCAGCAGGGCGCGCAGCGCGCAGTCGGTGGCGGCCATGCCCGAGGCGAACGCCCGGCAGTGCCGGGCCTCCTCGACGGCGGCCAGCGACGCCTCCAGGATCGACCGGGTGGGGTTGCCGGTGCGGGCGTACTCGAAGCCGCCGCGCAGCCCGCCGACGCCGTCCTGGGCGAACGTCGAGCTGGCGTAGATCGGAGCGTTGACGGCGCCGGTCGCCGGGTCCGGCGCGTAGCCGGCGTGGATGGCTTTGGTGGCCAGGCCCTGCCACTTGCGGTGTTCGGTCATAACGCTGCGAGCCTATCGCTCGCGGTGGCCGGCCCGGTCACCGGCGGGCGCCGGACGGCTCCGGCGCCCGCCGGTGGCGGTCACGGCGTCTGCGGGGCGACGTGGCCGCCGGACAGCCGCCGCCAGGCGTAGACGACGACGAGCTCGGCGAGCGGCACCGCCACGATCAGGCCGATGAGGCACAGCAGCGCGCCGACCAGCGTGATCACGAAGGCGGCCAGCCAGGTCAGCAGCGTGCCGCCGAGGTTGTCGCGGGCGACGTTCCAGCTGGTCTTGATCGCCTCGATCGGGGAGAGATTGCGGTCCAGCAGCGCCGGGATGGTGAACATCAGCACCACCGACACCGCCAGCGACCACAGCCCGCCGAGCAGGCTCACCAGGAAGCCGGCCAGACCGAGGCCGAGCCCGGACAGCAGGTAGCCCAGCAACGTCACGCCACCGCTGATCAGACCGACGATCAGCCCGGCGATGACCACCCCGCCCACATTGCGCGGGGACAGGAACGAGCCGAGGGTGACCTCGCGGCCGCTCACCACGTCGAGCATGCCGCCGACGTAGGCCGACTGCGCCGTGGCGGCGAGCAGCACGAGCAGCAGCCAGCCGATGATCGCCATGACCGCCATGCCCGCCGAGGGCTCGCTGTAGAACTCGATGAACCCGGAGTCGTCGGCGGTGACGCTGGTCTCCGCGGTCCCGCCGACCGCCCCGGCGATCATCGAGTACACGGCGAACACCACGCCCAGCAGCAGCCCCCACACCAAGGTGGCGAGCAGGATGACGCCGGCGTTCTTGCTGAACTTGTTCCACGCCCAGCCCACCGCGTCACCGACGCTGTAGCCCGCCCCGGGCGCCGGCGGGTAGGCCCCGGGCGGCGGATAGCCGCCGGGCACGGGTGGGGGCGGATAGCCACCGGGCGGCGGTGGCGGGTAGCCGCCCGCGGTCGGCGGCGCCGGGTAGGACCCGGCCGGCGGGGGTGGGTAGCCGCCGGGCGGGGGCGGGGGCGGATAACCGCCGGCGGGCGGATAGCCGCCGGGCGGCGGCGGGGGTGGATAGCC
>NZ_CALDGS010000044.1 GCF_937941905.1 uncultured Mycolicibacterium sp.
GGCGGCCAGCAGCGCGGCCTGCACCACCACCGAACGCAGCCGCTCGGCCGGGTCGGCCGCCGGATCGACCCGGATCGACCGCCCGTCGGTGACCGCCGGCGCACCGGGTGGACCGGCCGTCACGGTGACCGGCCGGCCGGCCAGCGCCGAGGCCAACAGCCCCAGCCGTTGCGGATCGGTTCCGCCGGGCATCGGCTCGCCCATCGACTCAGTCCCACACCACGTGCAGATGCGGCGGGGACCGGAAGAACATCCCGGCCACGTACGGCGGCGGGGCGTCCGGGTCCAGCCGCAGACCGGGCAACCGGTCGAACAGCGTGTCGAAGATGATCGTGCTCTCCAGCCGGGCCAGATGCATGCCCAGACAGACATGGGCGCCGTGGCCGAATCCGATGTGCGGCTTGCGTTCCCGGTAGATGTCGAAACGCTCCGGGTCGGCCCAGCGGGTCTCGTCGTGGTTGGCGCTGCCCAGGTTGACCGCCACCGTGGCGCCCGCCGGGATGTGCACACCGAAGAAGTCCACGTCGCGGGTGCTCTCGCGGACGAAGTTCAGCAGCGGGGTCTCCCAGCGGATGCCCTCCTCGATGGCCTGGGGCAGCAGCCCGCGGTCGGCGATCACCGCGGCGAGCTGGTCGGGATGGGTGAGCAGGCCGAACGCGAGACTCGCGGTGGAGCGGGCGGTGGTCTCCGCACCGGCGGGCAGCAGGTTGCGCATGAACCCGTAGATCTGCTCGTCGGACATCCGCACCCCGTCGACCTCGGCCCGGGCCAGCACCGACACCATGTCGTCGCGGGGCCGGCGGCGCCGGTCGGCCAGGATCCCGACGAAGTAGTCGCGCAACCGGGCCGAGGCCTTCATGGCGGTGTCCATGTCGGCGTGGAATCCGAGCAGATCGATGGCCAGCCGGTGGAATTCGGGCACGTCCGCCTCCGGCAGGCCGAGCAGCGCGGCGATCACCCGCACCGGGACGGGCATGAACACCGACTCGACCAGATCGGTGCGACCGGCGTCGCGGATGCGGTCGACGACGCGCTCCACCAGCGGCCGCACCAGTTCGTGCTCCCAGCGCCGCATGGCCGGCCGGGCGAAGGCGAACTCGTGCAGCCGGCGGTAGGTCCGATGCTCGGGTTCCTGCATCTCCAGGATGGTGGGGCCCTGCAGCGGTCGCACGATCGCCTCGTAGCAGCGGGTGCTGAAGGTGATGTTGTCGGTGAAGACCGCCTTGACCGCGTCGAACGAGTACGCCGAGAAGATCCGCTGCCCCTCGTCGCTGTCGGCGCCGATCCCCATCTCCGGCCAGCCGCGGTGCACCGGCGCCTCGGCCCGCAGCCGGGCCAGCAGCGGGTACGGCGAGGCGTCGCCGTCGGCCCCCATGCCGGCGTCGAAGCGGGCCTGGGCGTCGCGCACCTCGTCGGTGATCACCGGCTCCGTCATCGGCCACCTCCCCGTCGGCCATTGCGACCTAAGGTTTGTTCCATCGGCTTGTTCGCACCCTAGTGAGGCAGCCGCGGCCGGTCAACGACGCGACGCGGCCGACCCGGTGGGGCCGTGTTTTGTTCTGGTACCGTTGACCGCACTGTTTGTGCTGGTGACAGGCCATGACGGGAGTCGGGAGTCGTGCAGACGTGGTGGGGCGTTCCCCGGTGACACCGAAGACCCGCACCCCGCGCCGGACGGCAACCGCCGGCTCCGGCTACGACGACGGCACCCGCCGCACCGAGATCCTGCAGACCGCGGCCGATCTCATCGCCACCTCCGGGCTGCGCACCTCGCTGCAGGAGATCGCCGACGCCGCGGGCATTCTGCCCGGCAGCCTGTACCACCACTTCGACTCCAAAGAGGCGATCCTGGTCGAACTGCTGCGCCGCTACCACGCCGACCTGGACCGCATCGCCGCCGAGGCGCTGGACCGGCTGGACGACCCCGGAGCCGGGTCGGCCTTCGACCGGATCGTCGAACTGGGCACGGCGATCGCCCGCTGTGCGGTGACCCACCGGGCCGCGCTGCAGATGAGCTTCTACGAGAGCCCGAGCCCCAACCCGGAGCTGGTCGAGCTGACCCGGCGCCGGCCCACCGCGCTGCTGGAGGCGATGCAGCAGACGCTGCGGGCGGCCCGGTGGAGCGGGTATCTGCGCGCCGACGTGGATCCGGCCGTGCTGGCCGACCGGGTGGTGCACACCATGCTGCAGGTCGGTCTGGATGTCATGCGGCACAACGCTCGTGCGGACCGGGTCGCGCTGCTGCTGTGCCGGCTGCTGTGCACCGGGCTGGCCGCGGTGCCGCCCACCGACGCCGAACTCGACGGCTCGGCGGCGTTCGCCGCGGCCGACGCGGCGGTGCGGTCCTGGCCGGCCGACGGCGAACAGGACGCCGACGACAAGGCGGCCCACGTGCGGGCCGTGGCGCGCGCGGAGTTCGGCCGGCGCGGCTACGAGGTGACCACCATCCGCGACATCGCCGCCGCGGCCGGGATGGGCCTCGGCACGGTGTACCGGCTGATCGGGTCGAAGGACGAACTGCTGGCCTCGATCATGCGGTCGTTCGGCGAGAAGATCGCGGTCGGCTGGACCGATGTGCTGGCCACCGACGACTCGGTGGCGGCCAAGCTCGACGCCATCGCCTGGGTGCACACCAACGCGCTGGCCCGGTTCGGCGACGAGTTCCGCATCCAGCTGGCCTGGATGCGCCAGAACCCGCCGGACACCCCGAATCCCGGCTGGCTGTACGCCAAGCGGCTGCGCCAGATCAAGGCGCTGCTGACCGAGGGCCTCCGGGCCGGCGAGGTCGCGATCGAGGCGCCGTCCATCGAGGTGCTGGCCCGCTGCGTGATCGGGCTGAGCTGGGTCCCGGAGAGCGTCCTGGGCCGGCTCGGCCCGCGCGCCGCCCAGCTGCACGTGCGCGACACCTGCCTGCGCGGGGTGATCGCCCGGAACTGAGCGGCCGCACGCCTATTGAACCAAACATCTGTTCCGGTTACTGTGGTCGCGACCCTGGGACTGGGAGGCACCCGATGACCGGTATCGATCTGTTCCGCTACGACGGCCGGCACGCGCTCGTCG
This sequence comes from uncultured Mycolicibacterium sp., assembly GCF_937941905.1. Lineage (GTDB taxonomy): Bacteria > Actinomycetota > Actinomycetes > Mycobacteriales > Mycobacteriaceae > Mycobacterium. Next base: position 3,061 of record NZ_CALDGS010000044.1, read on the forward strand.
TCGGGGGCGCCACCGGGATGGGCGCGGCCACCGCCCGACTCGTGCGCGAGCTCGGCGGCACCGTCACCGTGATGGACTACCGGCCGGTCGAATACGACACCGACCGGGTGATCGACATGGACCTGCGCGACCCGGGCTCCATCGAGCACGCCCTCGACCGGCTCGACGGACCGGTGCACGCGCTGTTCTGCGCCGCGGGCATCGCCGACGGGCCGGATCTCATGCGCACCAACTTCATCGGGCACCGCCACCTGATCGAGCGGCTGCTGGCCGACGGCCGGCTGCCGGCCGGCGCGGCGATCTGCTTCATCTCCTCGGTGGCGGGGATGGGCTGGGAGAACAACCTCGACCAGCTCCGCGACCTGTTGTCCACCACGGACTACCACAGCGCCGACGCCTGGGTGAAGGAGCGCGAGGCCGGCGGGGCGATCCACTACGGCTTCAGCAAGCAGGCGGTCAACGCCTACGTCGCACTGCAGGCGTTCGAACTGCTCAAGCGCGGCATCCGGATCAACGCGATCTGCCCCGGCCCCACCGACACGCCCCTGGCCCGCGCCAACGCCGACCTGTGGCTGGGCTTCGCCTCGGACTGGCGGGAGGCCACCGGCACCGAGGTGCACCGCCCCGAGCAGATGGGCGCCGCGATGGCGTTCCTGAACAGCACGGCGGCCAGCGGGGTCAACGGGATCACGCTGATCGTCGACAGCGGCCACGCGATGAGCTCGCTGACCAACGCCTATCCGCCCGGCAAGCCGATCATGGACCTCATCACCGGGCGCACCTCCCGGTGACCCCGGACGCTCAGTCGAAGACGAAGCGCGGCAGCGTCACCGGCAGGTCCAGGCTCGACAGCAGCCCGGCCGGGGCCGCCACCACGTACGGGATCGCGTTGACCACCCGCATCGCCGTGGCCGCCATCGCGGCCCGCCCGGCGCCGTGCCCCTCGGCCTCACCGAGCGTCATCGCGCAGTGGATGTCCGGCTCGCCCTCGATGTCGACCCGGTAGGTGGCGTCGCAGTCCGAGGTCGGCCAGTCCGGGGCGACGTCGCGGGCCATCCGGATGATGTGCTCGATGACGATGGCCTCCCGCCCGTTGACCACCCCGGCGGCCCGGGTCCGCACCGCCCCGCAGGTGCCGGCCGGGATGGTGCCGAACGCCACCTGCAACTCACGTTCGGTGATCCGACGGTCCATCGAACCGCGGATCTCCTCCACCCGCACCCCGAGCCCGGCGGCCATCAGATGGATCGGTGCCCGCCACGCCATCTCGACGAACTGCGGGTCGGCCAGCCAGGGACGGAAGTCCAGCGGCCGCGCGAAACCCATCCCCTCGATCATCACGTCGGCCACCGGGTAGTGGTCGTTGAGCGCGATCTCGGTGGCGGTGACGCAGCGGATCCGCGACGACTGCGTGGACAGCATCAAGGCGAGCTGATCGGAGCCGAACCCGGGGAAGATGCCGGAGGCGTAGAAGGAGGCGCAGCCGCTCTTGGCCGCGGCCGCCAACTGCTCGCGCCACTCCGGCGAGAGGTAGGCCGGCGGGTAGACCAGCGTGGTGGAGGTGGTGGACACCACGTTGATGCCGGCCTCCAGCAGCCGCAGGTAGTCGGGCACCGCACCGGCGTCGCGCTGCGGCCCGGACGCCGCGTACACCACGCAGTCCGGCTGCAGCGCGATCAGCGCGTCGGCGTCGTTGGTGGCGGCCAGCCCCAGCGGTTCACCCCCGGCGAGCACCCCGGCGTCGGCCCCCACCTTCTGCGGGCTGTGCACCCACACCCCGACCAGTTCCAGGTCGGGCCGGCGCCGGATCGCCTCGATCGCGATCGAGCCGACGCCCCCCGCCGACCACACCACGGTGCGGATCGGTTTCATGTCGGACCCCACGATCGGGGACCTTAACCTAATTTTTGTTCCACCGGGTGCGGCTCCGGGGAAATCCGGAGCACCGGAACCGGACGGGAGCCCTACAGCACCGTGGGCAGGGCCAGCGCCGAGTCAACGGCCAGCGCCAGGAACACCACCGCGAGATAGTTGTTGGACTGCAGGAACAGCCGCAGCGGCTTGACCGGCTCACCCCGGCGCACCCCGTTGTAGAGCTGGTGGGCCAGCGCCAGGAACCACGCCCCGGCCAGCAGCGCCACCGAGGTGTACAGCCAGCCGGTGGCCGGCGCCAGCGCCAGCGTGGCCGCCACCGTCAGCCAGGTGTAGACCAGGATGTGCGTGGTGACCTGGCGCTCGGTGGCCACCGCGGGCAGCATCGGCACGCCGGCGGCGCGGTAGTCGTCCTTGTACTTCATCGCCAGCGCCCAGGTGTGCGGCGGCGTCCAGAAGAAGATGATGAGGAACATCACCACGGCCGGCCAGGCGATGGTGCCGGTCACCGCCGACCAGCCGATCATCACCGGCATGCAGCCGGCCGCCCCGCCCCACACCACGTTCTGCGAGGTGCG
>NZ_CALDGS010000045.1 GCF_937941905.1 uncultured Mycolicibacterium sp.
GCCAACGACATGCCCGCACTCACCGCCTAACCCACCGGATCACGCAGCACTACACTACTTCCCGGGACTTGACCCCGCAACGACACGGGAAATTCAGCTAACTCCGGTTGAGAAACCGCCATATTTGCTCATTTGTCCGCCGATGGGCCTACCATCATCTCCGTCACACGTGACATTTGGGGGAATCAGGGGTTCGCTATGCAACGCAGCAAGTCATATCTCAGTGCCGGGGTCGCCCTGGTCGGCGCGGGCGTGATCGCCGCCGCGCCGGTGGCTCCGCCGATCGATCCGGCGCCGGTGAATCCGGCCGCGGTCGCCCAACACGACGTCGCCCTGACGGCGATCGAACTGCCCGACCCGATCACCTGGTTCGAGCAGTTCATCGACGGCGTGCTCTGGGCCTACGGGGCGAGTGCGCCCCGTCCCTACCACGAGGTGACCGGCGGGCTGATCCCGCGCGCCGAGTACATCACCCAGGGCGTGCTCGCGTCCGGGTTGCGGTTCGGCGCCGGGCTGGCCGAGCTGCCCGGCGGGATCGGCGCGCTGATCAACGCCATCATCCAGGGCCAGGGCGAGATCGCGCTCCAGCTGTTCATCGCCAACCTCATCGACGCGCCGCTGTGGGTGGCCGACCCGACGCTGTACGGACTGCGCGATGCGCTGCCGGCCGTACTCGGCGGTGGGGAAGCCGGCTTCTTCGCCGCGCTGCGCCATCAGCTGTACCTGCTGCGCAACGAGATCAAGGATGTCGTTTTCGACCCGATCGGCTCGGTGGAGAACTTCATCGAGGGGATCATCGCCGATGTGACCCGGCCCGGCCCGTGGCCGCCCGATCCCTCGACCGGGCCGCTGGACAGCGTCACCAAGCTCACCCAGGGCGTGATCGCTACCGCGGTGCGGCTCGCCGCGGCGATCGTGTTGACCCCGCTGCGCGGTGTCGAGCTGGTGCAGGGCGTGCTCGCGGGCGACGGGCCGCAGGCGCTGTCGAACTTCATCTCGGCGATCATCGACGGGCCGCTGTGGGTGGCCGACCCGGTGTTCTACGAACTGCGTGACACCGTACCGGGCCCGGCCGGTGGTGCGGGCGGGTTCATCGAGGTGTTCCGCAACGGAATCTGGTCGCTCAACAAGGAGATCGAGCAGACCATCCAGGGCTGGCTCAACCTGCCGGCGCCGAACACGGCCACGGCCGACAACACCGACTCCGGGTCGCAGGGGGCGTTGCCCACGGCCGGTAGGAAGGTGGCCACGTTCCCGGCCGACCCGCCCGTGGTGAACCACAAGGAGGACGACGTTCCCGGGCCGAATCCGAGTGCGAGCACCGATCCGGACGAGGCGAAGCTCGAGCAGCAGGCCAACGGGCAGACCCGGTCGTACCAGCCGGTGGTGCGGCACTCGCTGAAGGCGACGGTGGGCGGCGGACTGTCCCGCGACGGGGGCCGCCCGTGGCAGCAGAACGGCAGCCCGCTCGTCGAGGTGAACCAGCCCGAGGAGCCGGTCGCCCCCGCTCCCACCGAGCAGCCCACCAACGACGATGGGCCTGCCCCCCAGCAGAAGCCGACGGAGGATCCCGGGGCGAACGAGACCGAATGACGACTGCGCCGTGACCTTCGAAGAGGGGTAGGTCACGACACGACGCGGGGCCGGGACCGCTTGGATCCCGGCCCCTCGCCGTATCCCGGTCAGGAGGTGACGGCGACCTGGCCCCGGTCGATCTTCTGCGGGCCGTTGCCGCCCGGACGGATGTCGAAATCGAAGATCTCGGTCGGCAGGAACACCGAGCAGCAGGCGTTCGGGATGTCGACCACGCCGCCGATGCGGCCTTCGATCGGCGAGGTCCCGAGGATCAGGTAGGCCTGCTCACCGGTGTAGCCCCACTTCTTGAGGTACTCGATGGCGTTCAGGCAGGCGTTCCGGTAGGCCAGCGTGGCGTCCAGGTAGGCATTTCGGTTGTCCTCGTGGTCGACCGAGATGCCGATGAACGTCAGCCATTCCGAGTACAGCGGGGCGGTGCGTCCGGGCATGAAGACCGGGTTGTGGGTAATGCCGTAGGTCTCCATGCCGCCTTTGATGAGATCGACGTGCATGTCGATGAACCCGCCCATCTCGATGGCGCCGCAGAAGTTGATCTCGCCGTCGCCCTGCGAGAAGTGCAGGTCGCCGCCGGAGAGCATGGCGCCCTCGACGAACACCGGGTAGAAGATGCGGCTGCCACGGGTGAAGTTCTTGATGTCGTGGTTGCCGCCGTTCTCCCGCGGGGGCACGGTACGGGCGCCCTCCCGGGCGATCTTCTCCAGCAGGTCGCCGGTCGCGGTACCGCCCAGGGTGCCCTCGACCAGCGGCGGCAGTGCCAGCGGCGGCACCCGGTCCGGGTCGGTGGCGATCAGGGCGCGTTCCCGCTCGTTCCACTTGGCCAGCAGCTCGGGCGACGGCGCGGTGCCGAACAGGCCGGGGTGGGTGATCCCGGTGTAGCGCACCCCGGGCACGTGCCGGGAGGTGCACTCCTGGCCGTGGAAGTCCCAGATCGCCTTGTAGGCGTCCGGGAAGTAGTCGGTGAGGAAGCCACCGCCGTTCACCTTGGCGAAGATGCCCGAATAGCCCCAGCCCTCACCGCAGTTCGGGCCGTTCTTCTGCGGCACCGGGCCGATGTCGAGGATGTCGACGATCAGCAGGTCGCCCGGCTCGGCGCCCTCGACCTTGATCGGCCCGGAGAGCATGTGGCACACCGACAGGTCGACGTCGCGGACGTCGTTGGCAGAGTCGTTGTTGCCGATCTGGCCGTCGGTCCACTCCTTGCACTCGATCCGGAACTCGCTGCCCGGCTTCACGGTCGCGGCCGGCGGGATGTCCGGATGCCAGCGGTTGTGGCCGGGTACGGCCTGATCCCGCATGGATTTGGAATGGTCGACGCTGAACACAACTTCGGGCATGCGGATCTCCCTTTCTACTTGGCGGCCACGGTTGCGGCCGGTGCACTGGTCTGGGGCGCCACCAGCCGACGCCCCAGTGGTATCGCGAGAACGATTGCGACAACGCCGATCACGGCGATGATGGCGGCCGGTCGGGGGCCGGTCTCCCAGTTGCCGGAGACGATGAGGAAGGCCGGGACCGCCGCGGTGACCACGCCTTCGACCACCGCCACCACCCCGGTGGCGGGACCGAGCCCGGCGTGGTCACGGGCGAGCACCAGAAAGAACAGGAACCACAGCGCCGCCCACAGCAGCCAGATCACGCCGAAGGCCGGATCGGACTCGACCGAGAAGGCGTGCCAGCCGTAACCGAGTGCGGCGACCGCGACGAACAGCGAGAACCAGCCCAGGCCCTCGCCGGACCAGCCGGCGGCGTTGTTGATGGCCACCCATAGGTAGGTGAACCCGAACAGGTAGAGCCCGCTGGCGGCGAACACCACATCCGGGTCGCCGCCGGACTGCACGATGAGCACCGTCGGCGTGATCACCTGCAGCGCACCGACGAAGAAGTTCAGCGGCACCGCGCCGCGGGGACTGATGTAGCCGAGCAGCATCAGCCCGTTGACGATGAGCACCGCACCGACGTAGAAGAGTCCGACGCCGCTCATCGCCCTACCACCTCGGCAGACCGGGCAGGTTCGGGTTGCGCCGGGTCGGCGTGCGCGGCCGCCCCGCCGACTCCGGAATCGACTTGACCACCATCGGGTTCTCCGCGCTGGCCGCCGCCGCGTCGAAGGCGCGGTGGTGTGCCGCGGTGAAACTGGCCAGCGCGGGTGATCCGAACACCCGCCGGGCCGGCGTCCGGCAGACCGGACACGTTGCGCCAGTGGCGGGTTCGGACATGGACCGGGTCAGCGTGAAGGGACCGTGGTCGGAACAGCGGAATGTGTAGTTCGGCATCGTCGCCACCCCTTTCCGTTCACTCGGAATATATCCAGATGAAAATAAAAGTCAAGGGGTCGGCGCGGTCCGGCGGAGCGGCCGGTCAGTTCCTCAAAAGCGAAGTGCCGTGGACAAGTTCGCGCAACGCGTCGAGGTCCAGCCCCCACGACTCCAGCGCCTCGCGCTCGGCGGCGGCGACCGCCTCGGCGAGCCGGTTGCGCGTGTTGCGGCCCCGGGGTGTCAGCGCCACCAGCACCCGGCGGCGGTCGCTCGCGTCGGCGGTGCGGTAGATCAGCCCCTGGGAGACCAGCCGGTCCACGGTGCGGGTGAGGGTGGGCCCGGTGATCAGGGTGGCCTGCGCCAGATCGGTCATCGGCATGGTGCGCCGGGCGGCGAGCTCGTCGAGCACCCGCCAGTCCTCCACCTTCAGCGAGGCGTCGGCCAGCACCCGCGCGATCGCCGCCTCGGCGTGCTGGGTCAGGCGCACCAGCGGCAGCAGGAGGTTGGTGCGGCGCTGCTCCGGCGCGGCCATATCGTCAATCCCCTCATCTCGCGGCGTCGGTTCTGCTTGAATTATTTCTACGAGAAAGCACCTACGAGTGTAGGCGACCCCGATCGACGGTGATCAAAGTGCACGGCGAGGCTGAATTCCGCGTCGGGCTGGTGATTCCGCTGCAAGGACCGGCCGGCATCTTCGCGCCGTCGTGCGAGGCGGTGGCGGAGCTCGCGGCCGCGGAGGTCAACGCCCGCGGCGGGCTGCAGGGCCGCCGGGTCACCATCGAGGTGCTCGACGGCGGGGCGCCGGAGGACGAGGTGGCGCGCACCGTCGCCGACCGGCTGCGCACCCACGGCCTGGACGCGGTGACCGGCTGGCACATCTCCGCGGTGCGGCGCCGGCTCTCGCCGGTGGTGCGCAACCGCATCCCCTACGTCTACACCTCCCTCTACGAGGGCGGCGAACGGACCCCCGGGGTGTTCTGCACCGGGGAGACCCCGCGGCTGCAGCTGCTGCCCGCCCTGGCCTGGCTGCGCGACCACTTCGGCATCCGGTCGTGGTGTCTGGTCGGCGACGACTACATCTGGCCGCGCCGCTCGGCGGCCAAGGTGCGCGGCTACTGCCAGCGCCTGGGCCTGGACCTCAAGGGCGAGATCTACGTCCCCTACGGCACCGACGACTTCCGCGCCGCGGTGCGCGCGACCATCGCCTCGGGCGCGCAGGCGGTGCTGATGCTGCTCGTCGGCCAGGACGCGGTGCTGTTCAACCGCGAGTTCGCCCGCACCGGCGGGCACGACCGGATGGCCCGGTTCAGCCCGCTGATGGAGGAGAACATGCTGCTGGCCAGCGGGGCGGACTCGACGGCGAACCTGTACGTCGCCGCGGCCTACTTCAGCTCGCTGGCCACCGCCGGGGCCATGGACCTGATGGGCGGCTACGTGGCCCGCTACGGTCCGGACGCCCCGCCGCTGAACGCGATGGCCGAGTCCTGCTACGAGGGGCTGCTGGCGCTCGAGGCACTCATCCAGCGCGCCCGCTCCCCCGCCGTCGACGACCTGATGGCCTCGGCCGAGGCGCTGGGCTACGACGGTCCGCGCGGCCCGATGACGCTGCGTGACGGCGAGTGCGATCAGCGGATCTACATCGCCAGCGCCGACGGCTACGACTTCGACATCCTCGACACCCTCGAGCCGGTGAGCTGAACCGCTCGGTCCGGTGCCGGCCGTGCGGTCGCGGGGCAGCGCGGCGCGGCCCGATG
>NZ_CALDGS010000046.1 GCF_937941905.1 uncultured Mycolicibacterium sp.
CTAGGCCGCCTCGGCGGCCGGTTCGTCCGCCGGCCGCGCCGGCCCGTCCGACGATTCGCCCGGTACGGGCTCGCCGGCCGTCGGCGCGACCACCTCGTCGACGGTGTCCTCGGGCGCGCCCCGGGCCGGTCCCGGACGCCGCGGCCCCGGACGCTGGGCGAGCTCACCCGGCCGCCACTTGTTGCCGCCGCGGATCCGGGGCCCCGGCTCGTCGCTGCCGGTCAGTCGCTCGGCCCGGGTCCGCAGCTCGGCGTCCTCGGCGTCGCCGCTCCGGCCCACGGCTTCATCCCCCGCCGACGGTGTCCCCCGGTCGCGCCCGGCCACCCCCTGGGGCAGCTCCGGCTGGGGCATTTCCGCTCGGGGCACCGGCAGCCCGGCCAGCGCGGCGAGCCGGCGCACGGTCTCGCCGGCGCCGTCGACGACCGCGTGCAGATCGTCGATCCAGCGGGTGATCGGCGGCAGCAGCGCGAAGGTCACCGGCTGGGACGGGAACACGGATCCGGGCGCGGGCCGGTCGTAACCGGTCTCGATGATCGCGCGCAGCAGCGGGTCGAGCGCCTCGACGAACGCGGCGGGCACGCCGAGGTCCAGCAGCGGCCGGGTCAGCGGCAGCTGCCCCTCGGGGGTCAGCACCAGGATGTCCATGACGCTGCCGTCGGCGCTGTAGGTGACCACCGTGTCGGCGGTCACGAGATCGATTTCCTGGTAGAAGCCGAGGTGCAGGTAGAAGAAGCCGAGCACCGCGTTCAGGTCGGCCAGCGGATTGAGGAGGTAGCGCGGCGCGTCGGTGATCCCGTCGTACTGCCGCGCGACCTGGATGACCGGCGCCCCGGCGTCCGGGGTGCCGCCCCCGAGGGTGACCCCCAGCAGCGGCACGTACAGCCCGGGCAGCCGGGTGAGCAGCCCGCCGTCGTTGCGGCGCGGGTTGGCCACCAGCACGAACGTCACGTCCGCGGCCGCCGGCCCGGCCCCGGTGTCCGCATCGGTCCCGCTACCGGCCGGGGCCCCGCTCCCCGCCGCGAGGGCGGTGCGGGCCTTGACCGCGGCCGCCGCGCCCTGCGAGAACCCGACGACGTAGATCGCGTCCTGGCCGGCGGCGCGGGCGGCGTCGATCGCGGCGAGGATCCCGGCCGTGCCCGCCCGCTCGGACACGTCGAAACCGGGGTCGAACAGCCCCGTCACGATGCCCAGCGACCGCGGATAGTCGACGAAGACGTTGTCGGCCGGGTCGGGCTGGCCGAACTGGCCGCCCAGGGTGGCCCGGAGCCGATCGAACGGCTGTTGCACCATGTCCTTGGTGCCGTCGATGAAGATCGACATCGCCACCGGCAGCACCGCCGGGCGGTATCCCCCCACGCATCCCAGACCGAGCAGCACGACCACCCCGACGGCCAGCGCCCGGACCAGCCGGACAACACCCGTGCAGCCCCGATCCATATTCCCCCCTTGTGCGTTCGTCCCCCTACGACCGGTGGCCGGGGCGCACCGGTCGGCCACAAGTTAACGCAGACACAGCAATACTGACAAGCCGCCCCCGGGTCGGCTGACATCATGCGACACCGGCACCATTCCGGAGCGGCAAACGCACCACGAGGGCATCGGCGGCCCCCTACCCGATCCGGTTGCCGTGCTCGTCCCAGTGCGCGGCCACCTTCTTGCTCGGTGGCACCCGCGGCGGCTCGCCCGGCATCTTGGGATAGTTGGGCGGGTACGGCAGGTCGCCGAGTCCGCGTTCCTCGTCGGCGCGGTACATCGCCAGCAACGGCTGCAGCGACTGCGCCACCTTGTCGATGTCGGCCCACGGATCCGGCCGTGCGGCGACGATGTCCGGCACGGTGTTCATGGTGAAGTCGTCCGGGTCGGCGTCGGCGAGGTCGTCCCAGGCCAGCGGCATCGAGACGGTGGCGATCGGGGTTCGGCGCACCGAGTAGGCCGAGGCGAAGGTGCGGTCGCGGGCGTTCTGGTTGTAGTCGATGAAGATGCGCTGCCCGCGTTCCTCCTTCCACCACGCGGTGGTGATGAGATCCGGTGCACGGCGCTCCATTTCGCGTGCGAGCGCGATGCCGGCCCGGCGCACCTCGATGAAGTCCCACTTCGGCGCGATGCGCAGAAACACGTGGATGCCCCGCCCGCCGGAGGTCTTCGGGTAACCGATCAGGCCGAGCTCGTCGAGCAGCGGGCGCAGCACCTCCAGGGCGACCCGGCGGGCCTCGGCGAACCCGGTACCGGGCTGCGGGTCGAGGTCGATGCGCAGCTCGTCGGGGTGTTCGGTGTCCGCGCAGCGCACCGGCCACGGGTGCAGGGTGATCGCGCCCATCTGGGCGGCCCAGATGATCGCCGACGGGTGGGTGACGCGCAGCGCGTCGGCGGTGCGGCCGGACGGGAAAGTCACCGTGCAGCTCTGCAGGTAGTCGGGGTGCTTCGGCGGAATCCGCTTCTGGAAGATCTCCTCACCGTCGATACCGTCCGGGAAGCGCTGCAGGTGCACCGGACGGTCCCGCAACAGTTCGACCATCGGCCCGGCCACCGCGAGGTAGTAGTCGATCAGCCGGCCCTTGGTGCCCCGCGCGCCGAGCCGGGGGAAGAACACCTTGTGCCGGTTGGTGATCCGGACCTTGACCCCGTCGACGTCGATCTCGGTTGCGTCGGTCGGCATTCAGGCCTCCAGGACGTCGGAGAGGTCGTAGCGCAGCGGGACGTCGAGCTGGTCGAAGCGGCAGCTGCGCGGGTCGCGGTCCGGCCGCCACCGCACGAACTGCACGGCGTGCCGGAACCGGCGGCCGTCGACGGTGTTGCCCTCCATCTGGTCGTAGTGCACCTCGCAGACCCGTTCCGGGCGGACCGGGATCCAGCGCTTGTCGGCCGCGCTGTTCCACCGGCTCGGTTCGCCGTCGTAGACGAGGTCCTCGGCCAGGCGCAGCGGTTGCAGTTCGTCGAGCAGCCGCACCCGGTCCCGGGCCGAGAACGCCGCCGCGCCACCGACCATGCGCAGTTCGCCGTCGGCGGTGTAGAGGCCCAGCAGCAGTGAGCCGATCCCGGCGCCGCTCTTGTGGATGCGGTAGCCGATCACCACGCAGTCGGCGTCGCGGGCGTGTTTGACCTTGACCATCTCGCGTTTGCCGGGCAGGTACGGCCCGTCGAGCGGTTTGGCGATCACCCCGTCGAGCCCGGCGCCCTCGAAGGTCTGCAGCCACTGCGCGCCCAGCGCGGGATCCTCGGTGGTGCGGGTGACATGGCACCGCCGCTGTTCGCGCACCGCCTCGGCGAGTGCGGCGCGGCGCACCCGGAACGGTTCGTCCAGCAGTGCCCGGTCGCCGGTCGCCAGGGCGTCGAAGCCGATGAAGTGCGCCGGCGTCTGCTCGGCGAGCAGGGCCACCCGGCTGGCCGCGGGGTGGATCCGCTGCGACAGCGCCTCCCAGTCCAGGCGCAGCCGCCCGTCGATCGGCCGGGGCACCACGATCTCGCCGTCGAGCACGCACCGGGGCGCGAGCTCGGCGCGCAGCGCCTCGATCAGTTCGGGGAAGTAACGGCCGAGGTCCCTGCCGTTGCGGGACTGCAGCACCACCTCGTCGCCGTCGCGGAACACCAGGGCCCGGAAGCCGTCCCACTTGGGCTCGTAGCACCACTTCCCGGCTTCGTCGGGCACCGTGGTCCGGGCCCGGGCCAGCATCGGTTCGAGCGGCGGGAGCACCGGGAGGTCCACCCCGCCCATTATTGCCGTCATGCCCCTGCAGACCGCCCACATCGGCGAATGTCATCGCGGGCCGGCCCGCTCCGCACCTGGGGGGCCTGGGGCGAATCCACACCGCACCCTCGTCACCTCGAATCGAGAGGGTTACGCTCGATTCACCGAACCGACCGCGGGCAGCGCCCTGGCCCGATGCCGCGCACCGCACCGTGATCGACTGCCTGACAGGGGGTTTCGACCGATGGCCGACCAACCGAAACTGCTGTCCGGCGGCAACCCCCAGATCCCGAAGGGCGAGGGCGACGGGCCGGTGCAGGCCTACATCGCCGCGATGCCCGGCTGGAAGCGCGACATCGGCCGCCGCCTCGACACGCTCATCGTCGAGACGGTGCCCGACGTGTTCAAGGCCGTGAAGTGGAACCAGCCGTTCTACGGCCGCCCCGGTCACGTGTGGTTCACGTCGTTTCGCTGTTTCACCCACACGGTGCAGCTGACCTTCTTCGACGGGGTGGACCTCGATCCGGTGCCGCCGAAGGCCGCCAAACATCCCCGGGTGCGGTACTTCGAGATCCGCGCGGACGACGACCTCGACGAGGACCTGCTGCGGTCCTGGTTCGCCCAGGCCCGCGACCTGCCCGGGGAGCGGATCTGATCCACCCGTGAATGCGTGGATGCCGGCGCCCCGCACCGGGGCGCCGGCATCCACGGCCGCCCGGGGGTCGCTAGCTGCGGACCTCGGAGTCGTCGTAGACGATGCGACCGATGAGTTCGTAGCGCCGCGGGTCGAAGAACTTGCAGTAGGTCGCCACCGCGCCACCGAGCACGAACAGCCCGATCACGATCCACGGGGTGAGCTTGAACAGCAACGTGCCCGACGCGGTGCCCGCCGCCGTCTCGCGGTGCTCCCACAGCAGGGTGACGACGTAGAGCATGCCCAGCCCGCCCAGCAGCGGGGCGAGGAACGTCTTGAACCAGTGCTTGCTCTCCGGGTTCTGCTTGCGGATGTGGAAGTAGCTGATCACCGAGAACGCGCACAGTGACTGCACGATCAGGATCGCCATGGTGCCCAGGATCGCCAGCAGCGCGTACATGTGTTCGTACGGGTTCATCCCGTTGGCCAGGAAGGCCAGGATGATCACCAGCGCGATGCCGCTCTGCACGAACGAGGCGACATACGGCGAGCCGTGCACCGGATGGGTCGCGCCCAGGGTGCGCTGTGCGGTCTTGGACAGCCCCTCCCGGCCGAACGCGTAGATGTAGCGCGAGGCGCAGTTGTGGAACGCCATGCCGCACGCGTAGGAGCCGGTCACCAGCAGGATCTCGAACAGCACGATGGCCCACTGGCCGTAGGTCTCCCGCACCGGGGCGAAGAAGATCTCACCGGCCGTGTCGGCGTCCTGGGCCAGTTCGACGGCCCTGTCCGGGCCGGTGCCGGCGATCGCCATCCAGGAGATGAACACGTAGAACAGGCCGACGCCGAGCACGGCGATCATGGTCGCCCGCGGGATGATCTTCTTCGGGTTGCGCGACTCCTCGCCGTACATGGCGGTCGACTCGAACCCGACCCAGGACCAGAACGCGAAGAACAGGCCCAGCCCCGCGCTCGCACCGGCGACCGGGGCGGCCTGGAAGGCGCCGATCGGGTTGATGATGTCGGCCGCGGCGAAGCCCTCCGGCCCGCCGCCGCGGAACAGCACGGCCAGCGCGCCGAGCAGCAGCATGACGATCTCGGTGACCAGGAAGACGCCCAGCACCTTGGCGGTGAGGTTGACGTCGAAGTAGGTCAGGACGGCGTTGAGGATCAGCATCCCGAGTGCGGGCACGATCCAGTGCACGTGCAGCCCGAAGAAGGAGTCCAGCAGGTTCTGCGTGAAGAACGCGAAGATGCCGATCAGTGAGGCCTCGAAGACGATGTAGGCCATCGTGATGATGGTGCCGGCGGCCATCCCGGGGATACGGCCCAGGCCGTGGGAGATGTAGCCGTAGAAGGCGCCGGTCGCCGTGATGTGCTTGGCCATGGTGGCGTAGCCGATGGCGAACAGGCCGAGCACCACCGTGGCCACGAAGTAGCCGGCCGGTGCATGCGAACCATTTCCGAAGCCGACCGCGATCGGCACGTTGCCGACCATTGCCGTGATCGGGGCGGCGGTCGCCACCGCCATGAAGATCACGCCCACTGTGCCCACTGCATCGCGCTTGAGCCGTTGCACCCCGTCGTCAGAACGGGTTTGGCTCCGCGATATGATTTGGTCAGCCATCTACGGGATACCTTCCAGGGATTTGACACCGAGCACGACTGCGGTCCACGCCACAGCCGAACGTGCGTATATTGGCACTACCAAATCTCGCCCGCAAGCATTTTCTGGAAACCATTGACAGAAATGGTTGGGCCTTTTTAGGGTCTGGGGTGTTCAGGGCGCCGGGTGGTCCCGTTCACACCGCGCCCGCGCAGTGAGGAGCCGCATGTACGACTACGGCGCGTTCTCGTTCGAGTCCAAGACCGAGGTCCTGGACAAGGCGAAGACGTTCTGGAACCCGGACAAGACGCAGTTCTGGACCGACTCCGGTGTCGACCTGGTCATCGACCGGCGCGAGGGCTACTTCCTGTGGGACATGACCGGCCGTCGCCTCATCGACGTGCACCTCAACGGCGGCACCTACAACCTCGGCCACCGCAACCCCGAGGTGATGCAGGCGATCAAGGACGGCATGGCGCATTTCGACATCGGCAACCACCATTTCCCGTCGGTGGCCCGTACCGCGCTGGCCCAGCGCCTCGTCGAGACCGCTCCCGCCTCGATCAGGAAGGTCGCGTTCGGATCCGGCGGCGGCGAGGCCATCGACATCGCGCTCAAGAGCGCCCGGCACGCCACCGGCCGGCGCAAGATCGTCTCGGTGATCAAGGCCTATCACGGCCACACCGGCCTGGCCGTGGCGACCGGTGACGACCGGTTCTCCAAGCTGTTCCTGTCCGACCACCCCGACGAGTTCATCCAGGTCCCGTTCGGCGACCTCGACGCCATGGAGCGTGCGCTGGCCGGCGGCGACGTCGCCGCGGTGATCATGGAGACCATTCCCGCGACGTACGGATTCCCGCTTCCGCCACCGGGTTACCTCGAGGCGGTCAAACAACTCACCGAACGGTTCGGCACCCTCTACATCGCCGACGAGGTGCAGACCGGCCTGATGCGCACCGGCGAGCTGTGGGGCATCACCAAGCACGGCATCGACCCGGACATCATCGTCACCGGCAAGGGCCTGTCCGGCGGCATGTACCCGATCAGCGCGGTGCTGCTCGGCGAACGCGCCGCGAGCTGGCTGGACGTGGACGGCTTCGCCCACATGTCCACCTTCGGCGGTGCGGAGCTGGGTTGTGTGGCCGCGCTCAAGACGCTGGAGATCACCACCCGGCCGGAGGTGCGCTCGATGGTGCACTACATCTCCGACCTGTTCGCCACCGGGCTGCGCCGCATCCAGGCCGACTACCCGGACTGGTTCGTCGGCATCCGGCAGAACGGCGTGGTGATCGGGCTGGAGTTCGACCATCCCGAGGGCGCCAAGTTCGTCATGCGCGAGCTGTACGCCAACGGCGTGTGGGCGATCTTCTCCACGCTGGATCCCCGTGTGCTGCAGTTCAAACCGGGCATCCTGCTGGGGCCCGACCTGTGCGAGGACGTGCTCGACCGGCTCGAGGTCGCGGTGGGCCGCGCCCGGGCGGCGGCATTCGGACGGAGGAGCTGATGACCACCATTGCCCAGGCCGGGCACATGCTGGAGCGGGCGCGGTGGGCGGCCCGCGCGTACGCCGAATACGACCGCGCCACCGTCGAGGCGATCGTGCACGCGGTCGCCGAGGCCGGCTACGCCGAGGCCGAGCGGTTCGCCGCCGCGGCGGTCGCCGAGACCCAGATGGGCGTGGCCGCCCACAAGGTGGTCAAGAATCAGGCCTGCTCGCGCGGCATCGTCGAGCACTACCGCGGCGAGGACTTCGTCACCCCGCGCATCGACACCGCCCGCAAGATCGTCGAGGTGCCGCGCCCCGCCGGGGTGGTGCTCGCGCTCACGCCGACCACCAATCCCGTTGCCACCGTGTACTTCAAGACCCTGCTGGCGCTGATGACCCGCAACGCGGTGGTGATCTGCCCGCACCCGCGGGCCAAGCAGTGCTCGGCCGAGGCGGCCCGCCTGCTCGCCGACGCGGCGGTGGCCGCCGGCGCCCCCGACGGCATCGTGCAGGTGGTCGACGAGCCGACCATCCCGCTGGTCGAGGCGCTGATGGGCGACGAGCGCACCGACGTCATCGTCGCCACCGGCGGCACCGGGGTGGTGCGTGCCGCCTACTCCTCGGGCAACCCCGCCCTGGGCGTGGGCCCGGGCAACGTGCCGGTGCTGGTCGACGCCAGCGCCGACGTCGCCGCCGCGGCCCGCCGCATCGTCGACAGCAAGGCGTTCGACAACTCGGTGCTGTGCACCAACGAAAGTGTGCTGATCGCCGAGGAATCCATCGCCGAGTCGCTGCGCTCGGCGCTGACCCGGGCCGGGGCCTACGTGCTCGGCGAGGACGAGGCGCAGCGGCTGCGCGCCTACATGTTCCCCGACGGCCACCTCAACACCGACGTGGTGGGCCGGGACGCGTCCTGGATCGCCGGCCAGGCCGGGCTGCGGGTCACCCCCAAGACCCGGGTGCTCGTCGCGCCGTTCGACATGGTCGTCACCGAGGAGGTGCTCGCCCACGAGAAACTCTCCCCGGTCCTCGGATTCACCACCGTCGCCGACGCCGCGCGCGGCATCCGCGCGGCCCGGGCGGTGGTGCGCATCGGCGGCGCCGGCCATTCGGCGGCGATCCACAGCGAGAACCCGCACGTCATCACCGAGTACGCGGCCCAGGTGCCGGTGCTGCGGGTGTCGGTCAACGTCGGCAACAGCACCGGCAGCGCCGGGCTGGACACCAACCTCGACCCGTCGATGACGATCGGCACCGGGTTCGTCGGCCGCAGCTCCATCGGGGAGAACCTGCGCCCGCACCACCTGCTGAACTGGACCCGCATCGCCTACAACAGCGACCCGGCCGTGGCCATGCCGGAGTTCGGCGGCATCTCGCCGTGGCACGCCCCGGCCGGCCCGGTGCCGGCCTACCCGCGGGCCTCCAACGACCCCGCCGCCGGCCTGCCGGTCCAGCCCGCCGGGCCGGTGCGCAGCGGCACCGTCGGCGGCTCCCGCCCGCTCGACCCGACGCTGGACGCGTTGCGCGCCGAGTTGCGCAAGCTGGTCGTCGAAGAACTCGCCCAACTGATCAAGAGGTAGCTCGTGGCTGAACTGCGTTCCTTCATCTTCATCGACCGGCTGCAGCCGCAGACGCTGTCGTACCTGGGCACCTGGATCAAGGGCACGCTGCCCCGCGCCGACATGGCCGCCCAGATCATCGAGGTCGCCCCCGGCCTGGACATCGAGGGCGTGACCGACGTGGCACTCAAGCACGCCGAGGTCAACGCCGGCATCCTGGTCGTCGAGCGGCAGTTCGGCTACCTGGAGTTCCACGGCGAGACCGGCGCGGTCAAGGCCGCCGCCGACGCCGCACTGGCCGAGCTGGGCAAGGACGCCACCGACGCGGTGCGGCCGCAGATCCTGGCTTCCAAGCTCATCACCAGCATCGACCGCCAGCACGCCTTTCTGATCAACCGCAACAAGATCGGGTCGATGGTGCTGGCCGGCGAGTCGCTGTACGTGCTCGAGATGCAGCCCGCCTCCTACGCCATCCTGGCCACCAACGAGGCGGAGAAGGCCGCCGACATCAAGGTCGTCGACTACCGGATGATCGGTGCGACCGGCCGGGTGTACCTGTCGGGCACCGAGGCCGACGTCCGCCAGGCGGCCGAGGCTGCCGAGGATGCCCTGGCGCGGAGCGCCACATGACCGGGATCGACCCGGCGGCGCTGCGCCAACTGGTCCGGGAGGTGGTGCGCGAGGCGGTTGCCGATCTGGCCGTCCCCGCCGCGGCCCCAGCCGTCCCACCACCTCCCCCTCCTCCCCCGCCGGCGCCGCGCACCGTGGCCGAGCAGTTCGGGCTGCAGCCCACCGGACCGCTGGCCGCCGACGACAAGACCCGCACGGACACCGTCCGCATCGCCAACGACGCCGATCTGGACGCGTTCGTGCGCACCCTGCTCAAACTGTTCGAGAACCCCAAGACGCGTGCGGATCTGCGCGCCGGCCGGCTGAGGTTCCGCCTGGCCGGCGGGGCGACGAGCACCGGCGAGCGCACCCACCGCATCGACAGCGGCGCGGTGACCGAGCGGCACATCCGCGACATCGCCGACTCCGGCGGCGGGGTGCTGGTGCTCGGCCGCCGGGCGGTGCTGACGCCGCTGGCCCGGGAGAAGGCCCGCACCCTGGGGATCAAGATCGAGAAGGAGCGCAAGTGACGGCTCGGCCGAAAGGAAGAACATGATTTCCGGAGTTGTGACCGGTCAGGTCTGGGCGACCCGGCGCATCGACGGCCTGCCCGCCGGCGCGTTCCTGGAGGTCGAGGCCGACGGGTCCGGCGCCAGACTGATCGCCTTCGACGTGCTCGGCAGCGGCGTCGGTGAGCGGGTCCTGATCGCGCAGGGCTCGGTCGCCGCGGGTTGGTTCACCGGCCCGCCGCCGCCGGTCGACGCGCTGATCATCGGCTCGATCGATCCCGATCCGTCCGACTGATCCCGCCAGCACCATCCGAACTCCCGCAACGAAGTCCGAAATATCCCGGCAGACAAGGAGAAACATCATGGCCAGCAACGCGATCGGAATGATCGAGACCAAGGGCTACGTGGCCGCCCTGGCAGCCGCCGACGCGATGGTCAAGGCCGCCAACGTCACCATCACCGACCGCCAGCAGGTCGGCGACGGCCTGGTCGCGGTGATCGTCACCGGCGAGGTGGGCGCGGTCAAGGCCGCCACCGAGGCCGGTGCGGAAACCGCCTCCCAGGTCGGCGAACTGGTCAGCGTGCACGTCATCCCGCGCCCGCACAGTGAGCTCGGGGCGCACTTCTCGGTGAGCGCGCAGTAACCCGCGCCGGCGCCCCGTTCGCCTACTTCGACCCTGAGGAGCCTGATGGCCGCGACCGAAATCGCGACGCGCACCGAGATCCGCGTCTACCTGCTGGTACAGGATCTGCAGCCGCAGTTCGCCGCCTACCTGGGGACCCCCACCCGGGCCCGCGGCTACCCGCCGTACGCCGGCGAGCACGCGCTGATCGTCGAGGTGTCCCCCGCCCTGGCGATCGAGCGGGTCATCGACCTGGCCCTGCGCGAGGTGCCCGGCATCCAGCCCGGCATCCTCTACGTGGAACGGCAGTTCGGCGTGCTGGAGATCCACTCGTCCGAGCTGGCCGACGTGCAGCGGGCCGGCGAGGCGATCCTGCGGGGCACCGGGGCCTCGGCGGCCGACCAGCTGCGGCCGCGGGTGCTGTTCCACGACATCATCGAGAACATCACCGACCAGCACGCGGTGATCCTCAACCGCAACCGCCAGGCCTCGATGGTGCTGCCCGGCCAGTCGCTGCTGGTCTACGAGATGACCCCGGCGCTGTTCGCGGCGGTGGCGGCCAACGAGGCCGAGCGGGCCGCGCCCGGGCTCACCATGGTCGACGTGCAGATGATCGGCGCTGCTGGCAGGCTCTACATCGCCGGTAGCACAAGCGATGTCACCAGCGCCCGGGACCGGATCACCGAGGTGCTGAACGCGATCGAGGGACGGGACCACTGATGAGCGACAACGGGGTGATCACCGCCGACGTCACCATCGCGCGCCGCGCACTGGCCGCCTACGACGTCGGCCCGGATGCCGAACTGCATCTGCTGAACCTGTCGGAGAACGCCACCTACGCGGTGCACGATCCGGCATCGCAGACCCGCTCGATCCTGCGGGTGCACCGCCTCGACTACCACGAACCGCACGAGATCGAGTCCGAACTGGACTGGCTGGCCGCACTGCGGGCCGACAGCGACGTGCGGGTGCCGGTGGTGATCCCGGCCCGCGACGGGCGCCGGGTGGTCGGGGTCGAGGCGGACGGAACCATCCGGCACGTGGTGCATTTCGAGATGGTGCCGGGTGCCGAACCGGACGAGCAGTCACTGACCACCGACGACTTCCACACCCTCGGCCGGATCACCGCCGCGCTGCACGCCCACGCCCGCGGCTGGCAGCGGCCGGCCGGGTTCGCCCGGTTCGCCTGGGACTGGGAGCACAGCTTCGGCGCCGAGCCGAGGTGGGGCCGGTGGCAGGACGCCGTCGGGGTCGGGCCGGCCGAGTGCGAGGTGCTCGGCCGCGCCGAGCAGCTGCTGCACGACAAACTTCTCGAATACGGTTCCGGCCCGGACACCTACGGGCTGATCCACGCCGACCTGCGGCTGGCCAACCTGCTCGTCGACGGCGACACCATCACCGTCATCGACTTCGACGACTGCGGATTCGGCTGGTACTTCTACGATTTCGGCACCGCCGTGTCGTTCATCGAGGATGATCCGGCACTGCCGGAGTGGCAGGACTCGTGGGTGCGGGGCTACCGCAGCCACCGGGAGATGTCCGCGGCCGACGAGGCCATGCTGCCGTCGTTCGTGCTGTACCGGCGGCTGCTGCTGCTGGCCTGGATGGGCTCGCACAGCCACTCCAAGGAATCCCGGACGAAGGCGATCACCTACGCCGAGGGCAGCTGCAAGCTGGCCGAGACATACCTGAGCACCAACGGTCAACGACTGACCTGACATCCGTCCCCACACATCCCGGAGGCACCATCCATGTTCGGTTCACTCGAGGGCCGCTCGGCCATCGTCACCGGCGGCAGCAAGGGCATCGGCCGCGGCATCGCCGAGGTCTTCGTCAACGCCGGCATCAACGTGCTCATCACCAGCCGCACCCAGGCCGACCTGGACAAGACGGTCGGCGAACTGTCCGGCCGCAAGGGCCGGATCGCCGCGGCGGTCGCCGACGTCACCGACCCGCAGGACAGCCGCAAGGCGGTGGCCACCGCCGTCGAACAGTTCGGCGGCCTGGACATCGTGTGCGCCAACGCCGGGATCTTCCCGGCCGGCCGGCTCGAACAGCTCTCGCCCGCCGACATCGAGCAGGTGCTCGCGGTGAACTTCAAGGGCACCGTCTACATCATCCAGGCGGCCCTCGACGCGCTCACCGCCAGCGGCCACGGCCGGGTCATCATCACCTCCTCGATCACCGGCCCGATCACCGGGTACCCGGGCTGGACCCACTACGGCGCCTCCAAGGCCGCCCAGCTCGGTTTCATGCGCACCGCCGCAATGGAGTTGGCGCCGAAGAACATCACCGTCAACGCGGTGCTGCCGGGCAACATCAAGACCGAGGGCCTGGTCGAGATGGGCGAGGAGTACATGAACCGGATGGCGGCCGCCATTCCCACCCGCCGGCTCGGCTCGGTCGCCGACATCGGCAACGCCGCGCTGTTCTTCGCCACCGACGAGGCCGGCTACATCACCGGCCAGACGCTCGTCGTCGACGGCGGCCAGGTGCTGCCGGAGTCCCCGGAAGCCATCGCCGAGCTGTACCAGGACTGAGGAGGGCCCGGCGCCGCCCCAGCCGGCCGTACCGATAGGATTTTTTGGTAGTACCAAATGGACACGCTGGAGGGGGCGGTGCCGAGTCAGAGCGAGGAACTGCGGCGTCGGATCGTCGCCGATATCAACGCCGGGGTTCCGGGGGCAAAGCTCGGCAGCGAGCGGGAACTCGCCGAGCGCTACGGCACCAGCCGGTCCAGTCTCCGTCAGGCGCTCGCCGCGCTGGAGGAGGCCGGCCTCATCCACCGGGTGATCGGCCGGGCCGGCGGCATCTTCATCAGCCACACCCAGGTCGAACGCAGCCTCACCGACGTGGTCGGGGTACCGGCGTTCCTGGCCCGGCAGGGCTACGTCGCCGGCACCCGGGTGCTGTCGACCAAGATCACCACCGCCGACCAGCGCACCCGCACCGCGCTGCAACTCGAACCCGACGCACTGGTCGTCGAGATCCAGCGGGTGCGGCTGGCCGACGGCTCGCCGATCTCGTTGGAACTGGCCCAGTTTCCCGCCGACCGGTTCCCCGGGTTGCTCGAGCAGCAGCTCGGCGGGTCGCTCTACGAGCTCCTGGAGAGCCAGTACGGGCTGGTCGCGGCCCGCGCCGACGAGCGCATCGAGGCGGTCAACGCCACCGCCGAGGAGGCCTCGCTGCTCGACATCGAACCGGACTCGGCACTGCTGCTGATCACCCGGATCACCTACGACGAGGACGGCCGGCCCTACGAGTTCTCCCGCGACCTGTTCCGCGGCGACCGCACCTGCCTGGCGGTCACCGCCCAGGGCCGGGGCGTGGCGGCGGCCCGGGCCACCGGCACCGCGTCGGTGTCGTTGCAGCGCCAGGGCGGCGAGGCCAAGGCGGGTTGACCTCAACCCCGGTTGAGGTAGCACGCTGGGCACATCCGTCGCTGAGGAGGCGCCCATGCGTGAAGTCCTGCCCCGGGTGTGGCAGACCCGCACCGACACCCCGTTCCCCGGCCTGACCACCCACGCCTACCTGTGGACCGGCGGCCGGTCCAACGTGCTGTTCTACTCACCCGCCGGCGACGCCGATCTCGACGAGATCGAACGCCTCGGCGGCGTCGCCCACCAGTACCTGTCGCACCGCGACGAGGCCGGGCCGGTGCTGGCGGTGATCGGCCGCCGGTTCGGGGCGAGGCTGCACGCGCCGGCGGCCGAGCGGGCCGAGATCGAAGTGCACCGCCGGATCGACGTCGCGCTCACCGGGCGCCACGTCGACGCCAACGGCATCGAGGTCGTGCCCACCCCCGGCCACACCCCGGGCAGCATGTGCTACCTGGTGCCCGGCGGGGCCGGGGCACGCTACCTGTTCACCGGCGACACCCTCTACGTCGGCCCGGACGGCCGGTGGACCGCGGGGTACCTGCCCTTCAGCGACGCCGCCGCGCTGGCCGCGAGCCTGCGACTCCTGGCCGAGCTGCGGCCGGACGTGGTGATCTCCAGCGCGTTCACCGGCGACACCGCGGTGCACCCGGTCGACCGCCGGCGTTGGCCCGAGCACATCGCCGAGGCGCTCGACGGCCTGGCCCAACGGGTCTGAGCGGCCCCGCCGTGCCGGCGGGCTAGATTGCGCACGTGACGAGTTCTTCCGGTGCCGGCCGGTTCGCACCGAGCCCGTCGGCGGACCTGCACATCGGCAACCTGCGCACCGCGGTGCTGGCCTGGCTGTTCGCCCGCTGGTCCGGTCGCCGGTTCCTGCTGCGCGTGGAGGACCTCGACGACCGCACCTCGCGCGCGGTGGGCGAACGGCAACTGGCCGACCTGGCCGCGATCGGGCTGACCTCCGACGAACCGGTGCAGTGGCAGTCCGAGCACCCCGACCGCTACCAGCGGGTCATCGACCAGCTTGTCGAGGCCGGCATGGTCTACGAATGCTATTGCAGCAGAAAGGACATCCTGCAGGCGCCGCGGGCGCCGCACGCGCCGGAGGGCGCCTACCCGGGCACCTGCCGGGACCTGACCGAGGCGCAGCGCCGGCGCCGCCGCGCCGAGATCGGCCGACCACCGGCGCTGCGGCTGCGCACCGACACCTACCGCTACACCGTCACCGATCTGCTGCACGGCGAATACACCGGTGTGGTGGACGATTTCGTCGTCCGCCGGGGCGACGGGGTGCCGGCCTACAACCTGGCGGTGGTGATCGACGACGCCGCCTGCGGCGTCGACCAGGTGGTGCGCGGTGACGACCTGCTGCCGTCCTCGCCGCGGCAGGCCTACCTGGCCCGGCTGCTGGGCTACCCGGAACCGACGTACGCGCACGTTCCGCTGGTGCTCAACGCCGACGGGGTGCGGCTGGCCAAACGCGACGGCGCGGTCACCCTCGCCGAGATCGGGGTGCAGCGGGCCTTCGAGCTGATCGCCACGTCGCTGGGCTGGCCCAGCCGCGATCTGGACGAGCTGCTGGCCCGGTTCGACCCGCAGCGGCTGCCCCGCGAGCCGTGGATCTTCCGGCCGGAGCGCTGAGCGGTCAGGTCAGCTCTCGGACGCCCCAGGGCGAGCCGTAGGCGGTGAGCAGGTCCAGGAACGGCACCGCGTCGAAGGCCTCCGGCCCGAGCACCCCGCTGCCCCGCCAGACCCCGGTGGCCAGCAGTTCCAGCGCCACCACCGGGTTGATCGCGGTCTGCCACACCACGCACTGGTGGCCGTACTCGGCCATCGACCACTCGTTGTCGACGACGTGGTAGAGGTACGTCGATCGCGGGTTGCCGTCCTTGCCGGTGCCGGTCACCCACACCCCGGCGCAGGTCTTGCCACGCATCTTCGGCCCCAGCGTGGCCGGATCCGGCAGGCAGGCGGCGACCACGTCGCGCGGGCTGACCTCCACAGCGCCCACCCGCACCTTGTCGGTGCGGTCCAGGCCGAGCTTGTGCAGCGTCTTGAGCACGTCGATGAACTCCGCACCCAGGCCGTACTTGAACGTCGCGCGCTTGCACTCGACCCAGCGCGGCATCAGCAGCACTTCCTCGTGCTCGACGTTGACGCACTCGACCGGGCCGATGCCCTCCGGAAAGTCGAACACCTCCGGCTCGCTGAACGGCTCGGTGGTGTACCAGCCGCGGTCGGCCTCCCAGATCACCGGCGGGTTGAGGCACTCCTCGATGGTGGTCCAGATCGAGAACGACGGGGCGAACTCGTAGCCCTCGACGGTGAGGTTCGACCCGTCGCGGGTGCCCAGCTCGTCGATCTCGGCGAACAGGTGGTCGGCCGCGTAGCGGGCGAACACGTCCGACAGGCCCGGCTCCACCCCCATGCCGACCAGCGCCAACCGCCCCGCCTGCCGCCAGCGCTCCTCGAGCGCGAACTGCTCGTCGCCGAGCTTCACGCCAGTGAGCTCGTAGGGGCGTTGCGGGTGCGGCCGGGACAGGCTCATCGCCATGTCCAGGTAGTCCGCCCCGCCGTCCAGCGCGCCGGTGAAGATCGGCATGACGAAGCGCGGGTCGACGGCGTTCAGGACGTGGGTGCTGCGGTGCCGGCGCACCGCCTCGGCGACCGCCCCGGCCGAGGAGGCATCCAGCCGGGCCGCGACGAACCGGTCGTCGCCGGCCGCGGCGGCGGCCCGCCGGGCCCGGTCCTCGTCGTAGTCGCACACCACGACCTGTTCGAAGAAGTCCCGCCGCGCGGCGATGGCGCAGAACGCCGCACCCACGCCGCCGGCGCCCACCAGAAGAATCCGCATACCCGAAAAATATGCGATATCGACACCAGCTGCGACCGATAACGACGAAAACCGCACCCGATGGTCAGGAACGCGACGGATTCAGTCGAGGTGCTCGAGGAGGTGCTCGATCGCGCGGGCGGCGTCGGCGGCCACCGGCTGCTCGGCCTCGGCGGCCATGATCACGCCGTCGGCCACCCCGGCCGCGGCCGCGGTCTCCTCGACGGTGAGGTTCGCCCGCCGCCGCGCGGCGTAGAGCCGCTGCCCGAGCGTCGCGCCCGGCGCGCCGGCGGCCCGCATGGTCAGCTCGTCGATCGTGCGCCGGACCGTGCCGAGCGCCTTGATCAGCGGCGGCGACACCCGGTTGATCCGGGCGGCCCGG
This sequence comes from uncultured Mycolicibacterium sp., assembly GCF_937941905.1. Taxonomy (GTDB): domain Bacteria; phylum Actinomycetota; class Actinomycetes; order Mycobacteriales; family Mycobacteriaceae; genus Mycobacterium. The sequence goes on from NZ_CALDGS010000046.1 coordinate 17,304, forward strand.
GAGGCCACCGCCTCGAGCCGGCGCAGATCGGCCAGCACGGCGGCGACCCGGCGCCCGAAGTCGGGGGCGGCGGTGTCCGGCAGTGCGGCGACCGCCGTTTCGATGCCGTGCACCGCGGCGAGCACCGCCTGAGCGACCAGCGGGACCTCGTCGGCGTCCACCCCGGCGGCCCCGCCGGGCGCCGGCGCGCCGGCCGGGGCCGGCTGCCCCTCCTCCCGCAGCCGGGCGATGGTGCCGGGCGGCCAGCGCAGCACCTCCTCGAGCCGGGCCCGGGTGCGTTCCCGCGGCCAGCTGCGCCCCTTCTCGAAGGCGATGAGGGCGCCGGCGTTGATGATCCCCTCCGCCGCCAGCCGGCGCTGGCTGATGTTGAGCTCGCGCCGTCGGGCCGCCGCGGCCATCCCGGCGCGCAGGATGCCCGGATCAACGGCGGTGGCCACCTGTTCGGTGGACTCGACGTCGGTCATTACGGCTACATCCTCGCTAGAAGCAGTGCGCGCTCACTGACTCAGGGCAATAGTAGTCCTGCTACTGCTCGCGCTACGGCTCGAATCCGACGAACTCCGTAGGCGAAATCGGCGTACCGCTTCGGATTCCCCCGACTGTTCTGTAGCAACTCTTCGAATTATTCCCAGATTTCCGCAGGATACGCGCGGATCCACGCCCACCTCCGGCCATCAACTGTTGCATTGCTACGGTTTGACGTCTAGATTCTGCATCACCGCGCCCACCGGGCGCACCACCACCCGTCCCACCACCCGGGAACCCGGCACGAAGGAGGCACTGCGATGAACGGCTTGATGTCCGACGGGGTACCGATCGGCGTCTGCACCCGCGACCCCGAGCGCTGGACCACGCTGCCCGACGCCGAGGCCAAGGCGGCCTGCCGGGCCTGCCCGCGGCGCTGGCTGTGCGCGCGGGAGGCCTGCGAGTCGCCCCGGGCCGAGGGGCTGTGGGCCGGCATCTTCGTCCCGGAGTCCGGCCGCGGCCGCACCTTCGCGCTGCGCCAGCTGCGCACGCTCGCCGAGCGCAACGGCTACCCGGTGCGCGGCCGACGGCGCGCCTGGTACCCGGAATCGGCCTGAGCCCGCGTTCCCGCCGCCGGAAATGCACGAGGGGTCGGCGGCGGGCAGGTTCTATTCGGGCAGGTTCTCTTCGGGCAGGGGCTATTCCGTCGCCGCGGGCGCCGGCAGGCGCAGCACCAGCCGGGCACCGCCGAGCGGGCTGGACTCCAACGCGGCGGTGCCGCCGTGGAGTTCGGCCTGCTGGGCCACCAGGGCCAGACCGAGGCCGGAGCCGGCGCGGGCGGCGTTGGAGCCGCGGGAGAACCGCTCGAACACCTTGCGGCGCTCGGCCTCCGGCACCCCGGAGCCGTTGTCGTCGACGATGAGCTCCACCCCGTCGGACGAACTCGTCACCCCGATCCGGATCTGCGTCGCGCCACCGTGTTTGACCGCATTGGCGATGGCGTTGTCGACGACCAGCCGCAGCCCGGCCGGCAGTCCCACCATCAGCACGTTCGGCGACGGCACCAGGGCGACGTCGATGTCCGGGTAGGCGCGGATGGCGTCGTGGGCGGCCCGGTCCATCAGCTCGGTGACGTCGAACGGGACGAAGTCGTCGGCGGTGGTCAGTTCGCCCTGTGCCAGCCGCTCCAGCGCACCGAGGGTGGCCTCGATCCGGCTCTGGGTGCGCATGATGTCCTCGATCACCTCGTTGCGCTGCTCGGGTGCGAGGTCGAGGGTGGACAGCACCTCCAGGTTGGTGCGCATCGCGGTGAGCGGGGTGCGCAGCTCGTGCGAGGCGACCGCGGCGAAGTCGCGGGCCGACTCCAGCGCGGCGCGGGTGCGGGCCTGCTCGTCGCCGATCCGGGCCAGCATGCCCTCCACCGCCTCGGCAATCTCGACGGCCTCCCGCACCCCGCGGACCTGCACCTCCTCCGGCTTGGACTGGGCGTTGATCGCCCGCGCCTGCTGGGCGAGCACCCGGAACGGGTTCACCATGATCAGCCACATGACGGTCCCGACGATCACCGTGCCGACCAGCACGCCGCCGCAGATCAGCAGCACCCGCCGGTGCAGCTCGTCGATGCGGCGCTGGGTCTCGGCCAGCGGGGCGCCGAGCGCGACCTTCGCCGCCCCGGCCCCGAAGGTGCGGACCCGGTAGTCCACCCCGTCGATGGTGGTGTTGGTGTAGCCGCTGGGCAGGTCCGGCAGCACGATGTCGGACGGCACCGACATCGTCACCCCGCCGATGCGCACGGTGCGGACCAGGCTGTCGTGCGGCTCGGTGGCGTCACCGGTCGGCTGCGGACCCTCACGCAGCAGCCAGCTGATGTCGCCCAGGCTGCTCACCGAGTCCAGCCGCCGGTCCAGCTGGTTGTACTGGTCGTTGGTGACGCCCACCCACACCCACGCGCCCAACGTGACGACCAGGCCCATCACCGCCAGCGCCGCGACGACGACGATCGTGCGCAGCGACAGCATCCGCTTGGGCAGGCGGTCGAACCAGGCGGTGATCACACCGAAACGTTAACGGGTCGGGGCCGGGCCGGGTCCGCCCTGCACCAGGCCGCGCAGCAGCACCGCCAAGCCGAACTCGAACGCGTCGTCGGCACGGTCCGGTTTGGCTCCGCCGGTGGCCAGTGCGGCGGCCATCGCCGGGCCGACGTAGGTGTTGGTCTGCCAGGGCTGTTCCGGGGCGGCGAGGTCCAGCGCCGAGCCGAGCACGTAGTTGTCGAACATCGTGATGATGCGCAGCGTGTCGGCCGGGCTGTAGCCGGCCCGCCGCTGCAGCGTCTCGGCCAGCGCGTTGTACATCGTGAACGCCTGCCGGCTGTTGACCGCGTAGAGCGTCAGCAGCGGGATGAGCCGGGGATAGCGGGCGAAGCTGCGCCGGTAGGACCGCATGATGTCGGCCACGATGTCGGTCCACGGCCGGTCGGCGTGGATATCCGGCAGCGACACCTCCGACATCGCCTTCTCGCGCAGCAGCTCGACGATCTCCTCGCGTCCGGAGACGTGGTTGTACAGCGACGACGGACTCACCCCGAGCCTGCGGGCGAGCTCGGGGATGGTGAACCCGCCGGTGGCGCACACCAGATCGAGGGCGGCATCGGCGATCCGTTCCGGCGACAGGATCGGCACCGACGGTCGTCCCATGGCGCACTCCCTCGTGAAATTTCTCGGCTCCACAGCTTTACAACCGCCGTGACCGATCTCAAAATAAACGAACCCGATTCGTTTTAGGAGCGCGATGATCACATTGACGGCCCCGGCTCCCGAGTCCCTGTCGCGCACCACCCCGTCGCAGCGCCCACCCCTGCGGGTCGGGCTGGTGCAGCACCGCTGGCGCCCCGACCGGGGCGAACTCGTCGCGGCGCTGCGCGAGGGCATCGACCGGGCGGCCGGCGAGGGCGCCCGGGTGGTGTTCCTGCCGGAGCTGACCCTGCGCCGCTACCCCGCCGACACCCCGGCCGGCCCGAACCCCGGCGAGCAGGCCGAGGAGCTCACCGGCGGACCCACCTACGAGCTGGCCGCCGAGGCCGCCCGGGCGCACGGCATCTTCGTGCACGCCTCGCTGTACGAGAAGGCACCGGCCGAGGACGGCCTGGGCTACAACACCGCGATCCTGGTCGGCCCGTCCGGCGAACTGGTGGGCCGCACCCGCAAGCTGCACATCCCGGTCACCGCCGGCTACTACGAGGACACCTACTTCCGGCCCGGTCCGGCCGACCAGGGCGACCCCTACCCGGTCTACGCGCCGGACGGGCTCGGCGCCCGGCTCGGGCTGCCGACCTGCTGGGACGAGTGGTTCCCGGAGGTGGCCCGCAGCTACTCGCTGCGCGGCGCGGAGATCCTGGCCTACCCCACCGCGATCGGCTCGGAGCCGGTGTTCCCGGACTTCGACACCCAGCCGCTGTGGCGGCAGGTCATCGTCGCCAACGGCATCAGCAGCGGCCTGTTCATGGTGGTGCCCAACCGCACCGGCGACGAGGGCACGGTGCGTTTCTACGGCTCCTCGTTCATCTCCGACCCGTACGGCCGGGTGCTCGTCGAGGCCCCGCGCGACGAGGAGGCGGTGCTCGTCGCCGATCTGGACCTCGACCAGCGCCGCGACTGGCTGGAACTGTTCCCGTTCCTGCTCACCCGGCGGCCCGACACCTACGGATCCCTCACCGCGCCGGTCGACCCGCAGCGGCCGTACGGCGAGGGACACGCCCCCACCAAGATCGTGAAATGACCGGCTACCTCATGCCCGCCGAGGGCGCACCGCAGGACCGGGTCTGGATGGCCTTCCCGTGCGAGGGGTACTCGCTCGGTGCGACCGAACAGCAGCGGCATGAGGCCCGCGCCACCTGGGCGGCGGTCGCGCACGCCATCGCCCGGTTCGAGCCGGTGACGGTGCTGGTCGACCCGCCGCAGCTGGCCGCCGCGCGCCGGTATCTGTCCCGTGAGGTCGAGATCGTCGAGGCGCCGCTGAACGACGCCTGGATGCGCGACATCGGCCCCACCTTCGTGCACGCCGCCGACGGATCGGTGGCCGCGGTGGACTGGGTGTTCAACGGCTGGGGCGGCCAGGACTGGGCACGCTGGGACCGCGACGCCGAAATCGGCCGCCTGGTCGCCGAACTCGCCGGTGTGCCGGTGGTGGACTCGCCGCTGGTCAACGAGGGCGGGGGCATCCAGGTCGACGGCCGCGGCACGGTGCTGGTCACCGAGACCGTGCAGCTGGATCCGGGCCGCAACCCGACGCTGACCAAGGCCGATGTGGAGGCCGAGCTGGCCCGCACCATCGGCGCCACCGACGTGATCTGGCTGCCGCGCGGGCTGACCCGCGACTCGCAGCGCTACGGCACCCGCGGCCACGTCGACATCGTCGCCGCCATCCCGGCGCCCGGCCGGCTGCTGCTGCACACCCAGCGGGCCGAGTCGCACCCGGATCATCTGGTGTGCAAGCAGATCCGTGAGGTGCTCGAGCGCACCGGACGGTTCGAGATCGTCGAGATGCCCGCCCCGGCCACGCTCACCGACGCCGAGGGCTGGGTGGACTACAGCTACATCAACCACCTGGTCGTCAACGGCGGCGTGATCGCCTGCGGCTTCGACGACCCGCACGACGCCGACGCCGCGGCCATCCTGGCCGAGCACTACCCCGGCCGCGAGGTGGTCACCGTCGACGCCCGCCCGTTGTTCGAGCGCGGCGGCGGCATCCACTGCATCACCCAGCAACAGCCATCCCCGAAGCACCCGGAGGCCAAGTGAGCACGACCCTGTTCCACGGCGGGACGATCTGGACCCCGTCCGGCACGACCGACGCGCTGCTGGTCGCCGACGGCGTGATCCGGGCCACCGGCGAGCAGGCCCGGGCCGGGCGGACCGACACCGTCGTCGATCTCGAGGGCGGGTTCCTCATGCCGTCGTTCGGCGACGGTCACGCCCACCCGCTCTACGGCGGCCTGGAGGCGGCCGGCCCGGCGGTGCGCCCGTGCCGGTCGGTCGACGAGATCGTGGCCGCCGTCAAGGCGTACGCCGACGCCCATCCCGAGCAGGAGTGGATCGTCGGCGCCTCCTACGACGGCAGCCTCTCGCCCGGCGGACTGTTCGACGCCCGCTGGCTCGACGCCGCGGTGCCGGACCGGCCGGTGGTGCTGCGCGCCTGGGACTACCACACCTTCTGGGTGAACTCCGTTGCGCTGCAACGCGCCGGCATCACCGCCGACACCCCGGACCCGGTGCTGGGCGAGATCCCCCGCCGCGCGGACGGTAGCCCGCTGGGCACGCTGCGCGAATGGGGCGCAACCGACCTCGTCACCCGGGTGATGCCGCGCCGGGACGAGGCGGTGCGTATCGGAGCGCTGTCCACCGCGGCCGACTACTACCTGGCCCGCGGCGTGACCTGGGTGCAGGACGCCTGGGTGGAGCCGGACGACGTGGACACCTACGTCGCCGCGGCCCGCCGGGACGCGCTGCGGATGCGGTTCAACCTCGCCTTCTACGCCGACCCGCGGCATTTCGACGAACAGGTGGCCGGCTACCCGCAGGCCCGCGAACGGGTCCGCGCGGCCGGCAATCCGCTGCTGACCGCGCAGACGGTGAAGTTCTTCGCCGACGGCGTGGTGGAGAACGAGACCGGTGCCCTGCTGCAGCCGTACTGCACCGGGCTGCACTCGCACGGTATGCAGGTCTGGGAGGGCGACTCGCTGGCCGAGGCCGCCCGCCGCGTCGACGAACTCGGTCTGCAGATCCACATCCACGCCATCGGCGACGCCGCGGTGCGCCAGGCGCTCGACGCGATCGAGTACGTCATCGAACGCAACGGCCCGCGCGACCGCCGCCCGGTGATCGCCCACGCCCAGCTCGTCGACGACGCCGACATCGGCCGGTTCGCCCGGCTCGGGGTGATCCCGAACATGCAGCCGCTTTGGGCCCAGCTGGACTCGCTGATGACGGTGCTGACCATCCCGCGGCTCGGCCCGGAGCGGGCCGACAAGCAGTACCGGCTGCGCACCCTCAAGGAGTCCGGTGCCGCCCTGGCGTTCGGTTCGGACTGGCCGGTGTCGTCGGGTGCGCCGTTCGACGGCATCGCGATCGCGGCGTCCCGCCGCAACGCCGAGGGCGAGCCGCCCGGCGGCTGGACCCCGGAGGAGATCCTGGCCGTCGAGCCCGCGCTGCGCGCCTACACCGAGGCCGTCGCCTTCCAGGCGTACGCCGAACGTGACTGGGGTCGCATCGTTCCGGGTGCGAGCGCGGACCTGGTGTGGTTGGATCGTGATCCGAGAAGCGTTGCGCCCGTTGAACTTCCGTCTGTTCGCGTGCGTGCCACCTACCTGCAGGGCCGCCCGGTCCACACGGCGGACGACTGAGAGGAACGTCGATGACGGAAACCGCACTGCCACACACCGAGACGCGGCTCCGGCGCGCGCTCGGGCTGCCGTCCCTGGTGCTGTTCGGACTGGTGTACATGGTGCCGTTGACGGTGTTCACCACCTACGGCATCGTGACGGTGACCACCGGCGGCCGGGTGCCGCTGGCCTACGTGGTCACCCTGATCGCGATGGTGTTCACCGCCCGATCGTACGCGCGGATGGTGGTGGCCTACCCGGTCGCCGGCTCGGCCTACACCTACACCCAGCAGACCTTCGGCGCCCCGGTCGGCTTCCTGGCCGGCTGGTCGCTGATGCTGGACTACCTGTTCCTGCCGATGATCAACTATTTGGTCATCGGGCTGTATCTGGCCGAGGCGATCCCGTCCGTGCCGGCCTGGGTGTTCGCGCTGCTGGCCATCGCGGTGGTCACGGTGCTCAACATCGTCGGCATCGTGTCGGTGGCGCGGGCGAACTTCGTCATCATCGCCGCCCAGGCGATCTTCATCGTGACCTTCCTGGTGCTGGCGATCGCCACCATCTCCGGCTCCGGCACCGTCGACCTGGCCGCCCCGTTCACCGGTGACGGCACCGCACCCGGGTTCGGCCCGGTGATGGCCGGCGCGGCCATCCTGTGCCTGTCGTTCCTCGGCTTCGACGCGGTGTCGACCATGTCGGAGGAGGCCAAGGACGCCAAACGGCAGGTGCCGCAGGCCATCATGATCGCCACCGTGGTGTCCGGCCTGATCTTCATCGTGCTCAGCTACACCTCGCAGCTGGTCTTCCCGTCCAACGCGTTCGGCGACCCCGAGTCCGGCTCGCTGGACGTCATGCTGGCCGCCGGTGGGCAGTTCCTGCAGGTGTTCTTCACCGCCGCCTACGTGGCCGGGGCGACCGGTTCGGCGATCACCTCGCAGGCGTCGGTGTCGCGCATCCTCTACGCGATGGGCCGCGACGGGGTGCTGCCGAACCCGTTCGGCTGGGTCCACCCGCGCTTCGCCACCCCGGTGATCTCGATCCTGGCGGTGTCGGTGCTGTCGCTGCTGGTCGTGGTGGTCGACCTGGCGACGATGGCCGAGCTGGTCAGCTTCGGTGCGCTGGTGGCGTTCTCGGTGGTGAACCTGTCGGTGATCAAGCACTACTTCGTCGACGCCGGGCAGCGCTCCGGCGGGCAGTTCGTCAACAACCTCGTGCTGCCGCTGATCGGCTTCGCGCTGACGGTCTGGCTGTGGTTCAGCCTGTCGGCCACCGCGCTGCAGATCGGGCTGGGCTGGCTGGCGCTGGGCCTGCTGTGGCTGCTGGTGCTCACCCGCGGCTTCCGGCGTCCCACCCCGAAGCTCGACATCAAGGAGTAACCACCCCCGTCCCGGCCGCAGCGGGGCGTCCCGGTCGCCGGGGCGCCCCGCTGCTTCGTCCGGCGTGTGCGACTCAGCCGCCGGCGGCGAGCGCGACCAGGCCGTAGGCGACCGCGAACCGGTGGCTCAGCCGGCCGGCGACGTTACCGCGCCCCACCGCCACGATCGCGCCGAGTTCCTCGCTGACGGCCCGGGCCAGCTCGTCGTCACCGGCGCCGCCGCCGACCAGCAGCACCCCCGAGGCACCGGGGGCGACCTGCGCGATGCCGCGGGTGACGTTGCTGCCGATGACCAACCGTTTGGCGGCCAGTCGCCAACTGCGCCACTCCGGACCGGACAGCCGGCTGGTGAACGGCAGCAGGCCGCTGGGCGCGGTGGTCAGCAGCCATCCGGTGCAGCGGCCGTCGATGGGCCGGTCCAGGAACCGGCGCCGACCGTGCTCGTCCTCGACCAGCTGGGCGGTGACGGCGGTGAGCGCCTCCGCGCGTTTGGCGTATTCGGCTGCGCTGCGCGAGATCTCGAGTGCGGTGGCGGTGGCCAGGGTGAGCAGCTGCCCCGCCCCGGGCAGCACCACCCGGGCGTCCCCGGCCACCACGTCGACGGTGCCGCCGCCGATGTCCACCACGACCACGTCGGCGGTGACCCCGGGGGTGGTCAGCGCACCGGCCCGGGCCGCCGCGGCCTCGGAGTCGATCGCCGTCACCGGCACGCCCAGCGCGCGGGCAAGCTCGTCGGCGCCGGCCGGCGCCGTCCCCGCGTCACCCATGGTGGCCAGTACCAGGCTGTCCACCACCACCGATCCGCGCCGCGAGTTCGCCTGTGCCGCAATCACCGACAGATCGACGACGTGGGACTCGCCGGTCTCGGCCGGCACCGCGCGGTCCGGTGCCGCGGCGGCCGGGCGGGGCTCCCCGTCGGTCAGCCCGACCACCGCGCAGGCGCTGTCGAACAGCAGATCGGCGACGGTGCGGGCGTAGGCCCGCTCGTCCGGGCCGAGCCCGAACACGTCGGTGAGCCAGAACGGATCGGTGACCTGCTGCAGCGGCGCCGGGCCCTGGCGCACCTCCACCGCCACCAGCGCCGCCCCGAGCACCCGGGTCACGTCGACGTCGTCGACGACCGGCAGCCGGGTGCGCAGCCGGTTGGAGATCAGCACCGCCTCGTCGTTCTCGGTGAGCACGCCGGCCACCTCCACCCCGGCCGCGAGCGCGGCGTTGACCGCGGCGGCGACTTCCCGGTAGCCGTCCGCGCGGGTCGCGCAGGCGATCACCGGGCCGCAGCGGCCGGCCCCGGCCAACTCCCGCACCGGCACCGGTACCCCCACCCCGGCACCGTCACCGGCGGTGGTGTCGGCGCCGCGGGCGACGATGGTCAGCCGGCCGGTGCTGCGGGCCTCCAGCGCCACCCGCTCCACGCCGGAGTGCACCGGCGGGGTGGGCGCGAACGCCGCCCGCTCGATCACCACACCGTGCCGGTCGGCGAGTTGGCGGGCCAGCTGGGCGGCCCGCTCGAGCGCGGCCGTCGAGCCCTTGCCACCACGGGTCGGGGTGCGGGCGGCGGCCAGCACCTCCAGGCCCTCGCCGGCGCGGCAGAGCACCACCTCGGTGGTGGCGTTGCCGATGTCGATCCCGGCCCAGACGGTCATCTCAGCAATCCGCGGCGCCGGTAGACCTCGGCGGCCTCCCGGACCAGGCGGGCGCACTCGTGGGCCTGCCGGGCCTCGAGCCGCTGCGCGAGCGCCTCGAGTTCGTCGAACGTCGAGCGGTGCGGCCGCAGCGCCTCGTAGGCGGCGAGCATCTCCTCGTCGCCGAGCGCGGTCAGCTCGGCCGCGCGGCGCAGGTTCAGCCCGAGCTGGACCGAGCCGGACCGCTCGGCGGCCTCGGCCTGGGCCAGCAGCGTGGAGCGGCTGATCCGGATGTCGTCGAGGTTCAACTCGCCGTTGCGGACCGCCTCGACCGTCACCTCCTCGGCCCGGCGGCCGGAGTACGACGTCGCGCTCATCGGGTGACCTCCAGTTCGATGTGGCCGTCGGCCTCCCGCCGCTCGGCCTCGCGGCGCTCGATGGCGACCATCGACACCACCTTGGTGTGGTAGCGGGCGGTGATCGCCTCGTCGGTGTAGGCGTTGCGCATCGGTGCCGGGGTGGTGCCCTTGGCGTGCCGGCCCGCGTTGATGCCGATGAGCCGGTACATCTCCGGGGTGATCAACGGCGCCACGCTGAGCAGTTCCAGGTTGGCCAGCGGCGGCAGGTCGCGCCGGTGGATCAGCACGGTGCCCTTGGCCTGCAGCCCCACCCCGATCCCGGAACCGGACAGCCGGGCGGCCGACTTGCCGATCGCGCCCAGGTCGATGGTGTCGGTGATGCGCACCACCCGCGGCACGCACTGCTCCTCCTCCAGCCCGGCCAGGATCTGTTCGAGCACCTCGTAGATCGTCATCCCGGACAGCGTGCGGTAGAGCCGGGTGCCGAACGCCGGCGAGACCCCGATGACGACCTCGCGCGGGTCGTCGCCGACCCCGGCCGGCCCGAGCGGGGCCAACCGCCCCGGCTCGGCGAACTTCGCCTGCTCGCGCACCAGATCGGCCACCGAGCGCGCCTGCCGGATGGCGTCGATCTGCGCCTGCCGCTCCGGGCTGGGCCGGTACCCGGTGCCCGGGCCGCGGTAGTCGTTGGGATCCCGCAGCGCCGAAAGCACATTCATCTCCTCGTCGAAGATCGCGGCGACCTGCAGGTAGTCCCCGCTGATGCGGGCCCGGGCCATGCCCAGCACGCGGTCGGCGATGTGCGGGAACCCGGTCTCGGCCAGCGCCCGCACCACGTCGAGCACGGTCAGCCCGGACTGGTCGATGATGCGGGCGGCGTTGAGCACCTTCAGCCCGTCGGTCTGCGGCAGGTCCTTCGAACCCTCCGCCATCACAACGGCTTCCACGTGTTCGTCGTCGAAGTCGGCCAGGCCGAGGTACTCGAACACCGCCCGGGTGGCCTCGGCGGCCTCGCGCCGCATCGCCTCCAGCGTGGTCGGATCCACCGACCGCAGCCCGCCGTCGACGCCCCAGTCCCGCTGCAGCACCAGGTAGTCGTCGAGGTCGGCGGCGTTGAAGTTCGACGGCCCGAACATGTTGTCGTAGGAGGGAATCGAGCCGAAGCCGGAGAAGATGAAGTCCGAACCGGACAGCAGCGTGGGCAGGGTCCGGCTGGTGCGGCGCATGGTCGACTCGCTGACCAGCGAGTCGTTGCCGCTGCACGACTCCAGACCGCGCAGCATGACCATCAGGTTCTCGGCGTGCAGTTCCCGCACCCCGCCGGGCACCGACGCGGTGATCGCCGCGCCGTCGATCCCGCCGTTCTGCACCCCCTGGGCGCCGATGGCCTTGGCCAGCGCCACACACCGGGCCTCCAGGTAGTTCATCGACTTGCCCTCGGCCTGCCCCATCAGCACCTCGGCGCCGGCCCCGCTGGACAGCCGCATCTTGATGCCGCGGGAGGCGTAGCAGGAGGTCAGGAAGGCCTTCGACCACGGGGTGTCGTCGCCGTCGGTGAACACCTGCTCGGTGCCGTAGATCGACACCGTCTCGGCGTAGGACACCAGCCCGCGCACGCCCATCGCCAGTTCGCGGGCCTCCTCGACCGAGCACTGGGTCAGCGCCCCGGGAGCGGGCACCTGCGAGCCGATGAGCAGGCCGATGGCCACCGCCGGGGCGTCGTCGAGCACCGGGACGGTGGCCTCGAGCTCACGGAACCCGTAGAGCACCGCGGTCGCGGCGTCGGCCGCGATGAGCAGCGGGTCGTCCAGCCGGTTGGTGACGTGGGCCTGGTTGGAGGGGGTGCGCCGGGCCCGCATCTTCATCATCGCCATCTGGATCTCGACCGGCTGCAGCATCGAGACCACCCGGGCCATCTTGGCCGGGGTGAGCCCCGAGCAGACCCGCAGCACCTCCTCGCGCGGGGTGGACGGGTCGACGATCAGCCGCGCCAGCTCGACCTCGCTCATCGCCATCGAGCGGGGCGCCTGCTCGTGGTCGATGGCATAGCGGACGATGAACTCGTCGATGGCGTCGAAGTCCTCGGCGCGCCGGGAGTCCATCTCCAGCACCGTGCCGTCGTCGGCCACCACCCAGGACGGTTCCGGATCGTTGGGGGAACGGTGCGCGATCATGCCCAGCTCGGGGTCCGGCTCGGCGAACCCGTCCAGGTTCACCCGCTGCTCGTCGAGCAGCCGGATCCGGCCCAACCGGTGATCCTGCCCGTTCTCGGTGCTGTCCATATCCATGGGCAACCGCCGTACCTCTCTCCTCGTGACCTGGGAAAGTATCGGGCCAACAACCGTTTTGGACAACGGCGCCGCAGCAGCTTCCAACAACCTGTGTGACCGGACTCCCGGTCGGCGCCGACGGACCCCGGCACGGCGGTATGTGAATCTTCAACAAGATGTTGGAAACCCTCCGCGTCGACTGGTCGGGCTCGGCACCCGTCTCGCAAGATTTCCCCTGCTTCGTCCGCTGACACAGAAGGGACCGCCATGTCTGAGGTCGTCGACGACCGAACCAATCGCGGCGCGCCGCCCGGCCCGGCCGAGCGGCTGCGCGGGAATCTCGGCATTCCGGCCATCGTGCTGATGGTGGTGGCGGCAGCCGCGCCGCTGTCGACCATCGGCGGCAACGTGCCGATCGGCATGGCGCTCGGCGACACCACCGGCATCCCGGTCGCGTTCCTGGTCGCGGGCGTGATCTTCCTGCTGTTCGCGGCGAGCTTCGTGCAGATGTCCAAGCACGTCACCGACCCGGGCGCGAGCTACGCCTACATCCAGCGCGGCCTGGGCCGGGCCGCCGGCACCGGCGCGGCCGTGCTCGCGCTGCCGGCCTACATGTGCACGCTGCTCGGCGTGGCCGCCTACGACGGCGTCATCCTCGGCGGCCTCATCGAGCGGTTCGGCGGCCCGGCGATCCCGTGGTGGGTCCTGACCGGGCTGGTGCTGGTCGCGGTGGGCTGGCTGGGCTACCGCGACATCGACCTGAGCGCCAAGGTGCTGGGCATCTTCCTGGTGAGCGAGGTGGCCATCCTGGTCGTGCTCGACCTGGTCATCGTGCTGCGCGGCGGTGAGCACGGCATCACCGGCGACTCGTTCACCCCGCAGGGGCTGGCCGGCGGCGTCGGCATCGCCCTGCTCTACGCATTGTGGGGCTTCGTCGGCGTGGAGGCCACCGCGGTGTTCCGCGACGAGGCCCGCGACCCCGACCGCACCGTGCCGCGCGCGACCTACTGGGCGGTGGGCATCGTGACCAGCTTCTACGCCTTCTCCAGCTGGGCGCTGATCGAGGGCAACGGCGGCCACGACGCGATCCGGGTGGCCACGGAGGACCCGGACAACTTCATGGTCAACACCGCCCAGAAGTACCTGGGCATGCTCGGCCACGACCTGACCACCCTGCTGTGGTTCGTCAGCGTGTTCGCCTGCGCCCTGTCGTTCCACAACATCGCCGCCCGCTACTGCTTCGTGCTCGGCCAGAACCACGTCTTCCCGGCCCGGCTGGGCGAGGTCCATCCCCGCTTCGGCGCCCCGTCGAACGCGTCGCTGGCGATCTCGGCGGCGTCGTTCCTGGCGATGGCCGTCTTCGTCGTGCTCGGTCTGGACCCGGTGCTGGAGATCTTCGGCCCGCTCGGCGGCGTGGGCGTGCTCGCGCTGGCCATCCTGTGGTTGCTGACCACGATCTCGGCCGCCATCTTCTTCGCCAAGCGCAACCAGCCCCGCATCGTGGTGCTGGCGATCGCCGCCACGCTGGCGCTCGGTGCCGGCCTGGTGCTGATCGTGTCGAACCTGACCCTGGTGGTGGGCGGCAGCTCCACGCTGGCGGTCATCCTCGGCATCGCGCCGCTGGTGGTGTTCGGCATCGGCATGGCGCTGAGCCGGCGGGCGACCGGCGACCTCGCCGCGCCCCGGTCCTGATTCCCCCGGTCCTGCATCGGGGCCGAATCCTGCCGCCGAGGGCCGCGGCGGGCGCTGATACCGTCGTAGACGGCGTCGGTGCCCGTCGCGGCCCCTCCCGTTCAGAGGGTGTCGGCGCACGCCGCGTCGATCACGGAGTGAGGAATGACATGGCACGGGACCTGCCGCTGACGGTGGCGGCTGCCTTGTCCGTCCCGCCGCTCGACCAGGGCACCCTCGTCGCCGGCCGCAACGGCCTGGGCCGCGAGGTGCGCTGGGTGGACATCATGCACGCCCCCGCCGAGCCGTTCGTGCGGCCCGGCGACCTGGTGCTCACCACCGGCGCCGATGTCAACCAGCCCGGCGTGGTCGACTTCCTGATGTACGTCGCCGCCTCCGCGGCGGCCGGGCTGGTGATCAGCCCGCCGCCGGACGTGGCGGTCGACCCGCTGCTGGTCTCGCTGGTGCCGTACGCCGACCGGCACGACTGCCCGGTGGTGCTGTTGCCGTGGGAGGTGGCCTTCTCTGCGGTGCAGCGCAGCCTGCTGCCGCTGGTGCCGCTGCTGCCGCCCGACGAGCTGGTCCAGATGGTGATCGGCCGCCGGGACCGCGACGAGCCCGGCTGGCAGGCCTTCGGCCGCGCCTTCGCCACCGCGTTGCAGCGGTTGGCGGCGGCGGCCGGCGCGACGGTCGAACCGTCGGTGACCGACGACCTGATCATGTGCCACTTCTCGCCGGCCCAACCGCCCGACACCGTCACCGAACTCGTCGAGGCGGCCAAGCCCGCCGACATGATCGCCGACGCCGGGGTCAGCTGGGTGCTGCTCCCGCCGGTGCAGCAGGTCGACCTGTCCCGCTGCGCGCCGCCGCCGGCGCCGGCCGCGGCCGGGCCGGTGAGCCCGACCCAGTTCGCCGAGGTGCTGCGCCAGCATCCGCAGTTCATCGCGATCGTGCTGCAGACGCTGCAGCCGTTGATCGACTACGACCGCACCCGCCGCGGGCAGCTCGTCCGCACCCTGGAAGTGCTGTTCAACGAGGCGATGAACATCAGCGCCGCGGCCCGCGGGCTGTATCTCAACCGGCACTCGCTGCTGTACCGGATCGGGCTGATCGAGGACCTCACCGGCCTGTCGCTGAAGAACCCCGAACACCGGTTCCAGCTGGAGGTCAGCGTCCGGGTGCACCAGATCACCGCGAGCGGGCCGCGCTGACGGCCCGCCCGCGGTCTGCCGGCCGGGTCAGTGCACGGTGCGGGTGCGCACCGTGGTGTCGACCTGCGGGACGTTGACCTTCGGCCGGATCCGGTCGAGCCACTCGTGGTGCACGATGTCGGTGCCGATGTCCCGGATCACCGGGGCCGACGGTGCGGGCGCCGGTGCGGCGGCCACCGGGGCGGCCAGGCCGAGCGCGGCGGCGAACAGGGCGGCGGCGGTCACGGCGGTGCGCGTGCGGGTGTTCATGGGACTCCCCCTTCGTGTTCGTTTGATGTCCGGCTCAACAGCGATTGGGCGGCAATTGATTCCGTCCCCGCGGCGGTGGCGGGATCTGTACGCCGGATGGCAGCGATCCGGTGCTGTAGCGGGCCGGACCGGATAACGATCCGGTCACGGTTCACATCACGATCAGCTGAGGAAAGCCCGGGTTTTCTGTGAATCCACAGCGTCCCTTGGCGTTTTCCGGCCGAATTGGGACGCAGATCACCCGGTGCCGCAGTAACGCCGCGCGGTGCGGGCCCGAGCGCATTCCGCGCCCCGCACCGCTACCCCGCAGCACGGTTACCGTGGGTTGCGGGTCGGGGGACTCGAATCGAAAAACCAATCGGGAAGTGATCGTTCATGAAATTCACGACTGTTCAGGTCGGCACCCTCGCACTGTCCGGGGGCCTGCTGTTCGGGGCCCTGTCCACCGCGCTGATCGCGGCACCGGCCGCGGTGGCCGCACCGGACTGCAGCGCGCAGGGGGTGAGCAACACTGTCACCGGCGCGATCCAGAACGCCCAGGGTTATCTCGGCACCCATCCGGGCGCCGGCCGGGTGGTGCGCGCCGCGGTGCATCAGCCGCGCGAGGTGGCGGCGGCCGACATCCGGGCGTACTTCACCGCCAATCCGGGCGAGTACTTCGAACTGCGCGGCATCCTGGCCCCGATCGGCCAGGTGCAGCGGGACTGCAGTGTGACGGTGCTGCCGCCGGCGCTGGCCTCGGCCTACACCGAGTTCATGGCCGGCTGACCGCCGCCGAGGGTTCGCTTGTCGATGCGCCCACCCGGATAACGCGTCGACAAGCGAGCCCGCGGCGCTACGGGGTGACGGCGTCGATGGCCCGGTAGATGCGCTGTTCGCTGACCGGCCGGGCGGTGCCGAGCTGCTGGGCCCACAGGCTGACCCGGAGCTCCTCGATCATCCAACCGATCTCACCGACATCGGGCGCCGCCGCACGGTTTGGCGAAAGACGCTGCACCAGTTCGTGATACGCATCCTCGACGGCGTGCACCCGGTTCATCCGCTCACGGTCGGCGTTCGGCGCCTGCGGCAGCCGCTCCAGCCGCCGGGCGATGGCGGTGAGGTAGCGCTGCAGATCGGCCAGCCGGGACGCACCGGTGCGGGTGACGAATCCCTTGGGCAGCAAACGGTCCAGCTGCTCGCGGATGTCGGCGATCGCGTCGGCCTGGGCCGGGGTGGGCCGTTCGGGCAGCGCCAGCCGCACCTCGTTGGCCACGGCCAGCACGGCGGCCACCCGGGTCACCACCTGCCGGGTGGCGGCCGGCAGGTGTTCGGCCACCCGGGTGCGCAGCGCGGCGAACTCGTCGCGGGTCCACACCGGTTTCGGCACCAGCGCGTCGACGGCGGCGTCGGCGCAGTCCTCCAGCAGCGCCGGCAGGGAACCGTCCGGGTTGTTGCCCAGCACCAGCCTGCTGCGGGTGTCCAGCGCCCGCTCGGCGGCCTTCACCGGCGAGGGCACCGCCAGCCGCAGCAGCCGGCGCAGCCCGGGCCGCATCGCGGCCTGCTGCTCGGCGGCGGTCGGGAACACCCGCACGTCCACCGCGTCCCCGGCGTCGACGAACGCCGGGTAACCGCGCACCTCGTGGCCGCCGGTGCGGCGCTGCACGCTGCGCGGCAGCTCGTCGAGGTCGGCCGGCCAGTCCCGCAGCCCGGTGCGCTCGACGCCGTCGGCCACGGCGCGGGCCACCGCGTCGCGGGTGGAGGCGGCCAGCCGCCGCTGGAGTTCCTCGAGGTTCTTGCCGCGGGCCACGACCTTGCCGCCCGGGGCCTCCACGGCGAAGGTGACCCGCAGATGCGGCGGCACCTTGTCCAGATCGAAGGCGTCCAACGGCACCAGCACGCCGGTGCGGCGGTGCAGTTCGCGCTGCAGCGTCTCCAGGAACGGCTCGTCCGGGCCGGGTTGCATGGTGGCCACGACCGCCCGGGCGGTGTCCGGTGCGGGCACGAAGTTGCGGCGCAGGTCCTTGGGCAGCGAGCGGATCAGCGCGGTGACCAGTTCCTCCCGCAATGCCGGGACCTGCCAGGCGAATTCGTCACCCCCCAGGCGGGCCAGCACCTCCACCGGCACGTGCACGGTGACACCGTCGTCGGCCGCGCCGGGCTCGAAGCGGTAGGTGACCGGCAGGGCGAGATCTCCGGTGCGCCAGGTGTCGGGCTGGTCGGCGACCGCCTCGGCCTGCGGCCGCAGCAGGTCCTCCCGGCGCATGGTGAGCAGGTCCGGGGTGGCGTGCCGCTGTTTTTTCCACCACGCGTCGAAGTGCCGGGCCGACACCACCTCGGCGGGGATGCGGGCGTCGTAGAAGGCGAAGATCTCCTCGTCGCCGACGAGCAGGTCGCGCCGGCGGGCCTTGTCCTCCAGCGCGGCCAGTTCGGCGCGCAGCCGGGCGTTGTCGTGGAAGAAGCGGTGCCGGGTCTGCCAGTCGCCCTCGACCAGGGCGTGCCGGATGAACAGGTCGCGGGCCGCCGCCGGGTCGACCTGCGCGTAGCCCACCCGGCGGCGCGGCACCACCGGCAGCCCGTAGAGGGTGACCCGCTCGTAGGCCATCACCGCGCCCCGCTCGGCGTCCCAGTGCGGTTCGCTGTGGGTGCGCTGCACCAGGTGCGCGCCGATGCGCTCGAGCACCGCGGGTTCGATGCGCGCGGCCACCCGGCCGTAGAGCCGGTGGGTCTCGACGAGTTCGGCCACCACCACCCACCGCGGCGGCCGCCTGGCCAGCACCGACCCCGGCGCGAGCACGAACTTCGCGTTGCGCGCCCCGAGGTACTCGACCGGTCCGGAGCCGCGGCCGCGGTTCGTCGCACCCCTGCCCCTGGCCCTGGTGTCCGCGTCGCGCATCCCGACGTGCGACAGCAACCCGGCCAGCAGCGCGGCGTGGATGCGGGCCGGGTCGGCGGTCCCGTCCTCGCTGCCGCCGGGGCCGTCGCCGGCCCGGATGCCCATGTCGCGGGTGATGCTGCGCAGCTGCCCGACCAGGTCCTGCCACTCCCGCACCCGCAGGTAGTGCAGGAACTCCTCCCGGCACATCCGGCGGAAGCTGTTGCCGGAGCGCTCCTTTCGCTGCTCGGTGAGGTAGCGCCACAGGTTCAGGAAGGACATGAAGTCGGAGTGCTCGTCGGCGAACCGGGCGTGTTTGGCCCGCGCCGCATCCTCCTTGTCGGCGGGCCGCTCGCGGGGATCCGGGATGGCCAGTGCGGCGGCGATGACGATCACCTCGCGCACACAGCCCTCGGACTCGGCCTGCAGGATCATCCGCCCCAGCCGCGGGTCGACCGGCAGCTGCGCCAGCCGCCTGCCCAGCGGGGTGATCCGGCCCTGCTGGTCGAAGGCGCCGAGCTCGACGAGCAGCGCGATCCCGTCGCGCACCGCGCGCCGGTCCGGCGGGTCCAGGAACGGGAAGTCCTCGATGTCGCCGAGCTGCAGCGCGGCCATCTGCAGGATGACCGCCGCCAGGTTGGTGCGCAGGATCTCCGGGTCGGTGTAGCGCGGCCGGGCGTTGAAGTCCTCCTCGGAGTACAGCCGGATGCACACGCCCGGCGCGACCCGGCCGGAGCGGCCGGCCCGCTGGTTGGCCGAGGCCTGCGAGATCGGCTCGATGGGCAGCCGCTGCACCTTGAGCCGGCGGCTGAACCGGGAGATCCGGGCGGTGCCCGGGTCCACCACGTAGCGGATGCCGGGCACGGTCAGCGACGTCTCGGCGACGTTGGTGGCCAACACGATCCGGCGCCGGGCCCGGCTGGGGGTGAACACCTTCTGCTGGTCGGCGGTGGACAGCCGAGCGTACAGCGGCAGCACCTCGAAGTCGGTGAACTCGCCGCGCAGCGCGTCGGCGGTGTCGCGGATCTCGCGCTCGCCGGACAGGAACACCAGCACGTCGCCGGGTGGCTCGGCCTCCAACTCGCGGACCGCGTCGATGATCGCCTCAGTCTGGTCGCGCACCTCGGTGCGCACCACCTCGTGGTCGGGATCGTCGGGGTCGTCGACGTCGGTGTCGACGACCGGCACCTCCAGCGGCCGGTAGCGGATCTCGACCGGGTAGGTGCGCCCGGACACCTCGACGATCGGCGCCGGGCGGCCGCCGGTGCCGAAATGCGCGGCGAACCGTTCCGGTTCGATGGTGGCCGAGGTGATGATGAGCTTCAGGTCCGGCCGGCGCGGCAGCAGGCCGCGCAGGTAGCCGAGCAGGAAGTCGATGTTGAGGCTGCGTTCGTGCGCCTCGTCGATGATCAGGGTGTCGTAGCGCAGCAGCCGGCGGTCGCGCTGGATCTCGGCGAGCAGGATGCCGTCGGTCATCAGCTTGACCAGGGTGCGGTCGCTGACCTGGTCGGTGAACCGCACGCTGTAGCCGACCACGTCCCCGAGCGGGGTGTGCAGCTCGTCGGCGATGCGCTGGGCGACGGTGCGGGCGGCCAGCCGGCGCGGCTGGGTGTGGCCGATGGTGCCGCGGATGCCGCGGCCGAGCTCCAGGCAGATCTTCGGCAGCTGGGTGGTCTTGCCGGAGCCGGTCTCGCCGGCGACGATCACCACTTGGTGCTCGCGGATGGCGGCGGCCAGCTCGTCGCGGTGCTCGCTGACCGGCAGGTCGGGGTAGCCGATCTGCGGCACCGCCGCGGCCCGGGCCGCCACCAGCGCCTCGGCGGCGGCGATCTGCTCGGCGAGCCGGGCCAGCTGTTCGGGGGCGGGGTCGCGCAGCCCGCGCAGCCGACGGTCGAACCGGGCGGCGTCGCGGATGGTCAGCCCGTCGAGGCGGCGGCGCAGCTCGGCGACGGTCGGGTCGGACACTGGAAAGAGGATAGGCGGCGCCCGCGGACCACCGCGAACGTGAGCGTCTGTGCGGGATTCCGCCCGGATCCGGCGCACATGCTCACGTTCGAGCGGTCAGGACGCCGACGGCGCCCAGTAGGCGAGCAGCTCGGCGAACGTCTCGAACGCCGCCCGGGTCGGGCCGTAGGTGGCCTCGAGGTGGATGCTCAGCGGGAAGCCGAGGTCGACCACCCCGTCGATGACCCGCTTGTACAGGTCGAGCATCAGCTTGCGGCGGCCCTCCGGGTCGGTGGCGGCCAGCGTCCGCACGAACGCCTGCTCCTCGGCGACCACCGGGTTACCCGGGTCCTGGATGAGCCAGTTGATCAGCCCGACCTTACTCTCCACCGCCGGGACGAACCCGAACGACAGCAGGATCTCCGGCCGGTGCTCGGTGGTGCGGGCGAACTCGCGCAGGAAGCCGACGATGGCGTCGGAGTACAGCAGCTGGGTCAGCGCGAAGGTGGCGCCGCGCTCGCACTTGAAGCCGAACCGGCCCTGCTCGCCCTCCCGGGTCGGGATGAGCACCGCGCCGCGGTTGGCGACCTGGTCGCCGAACAGCGCCAGCGCGTCGGTGGGGGCCACCCCGGTGCCCTCGCCGTCGGCCATGGTGCGCGGCACCCCGACGAACACGATGCCGTCGAAGTCGGCGGCCAGCAGCGCGCCGAGCCGCTGCCGCAGCGCGGGCTCGTCGGTGAAGGCGGTCACCTGGGTGCACAGCCCGCGCACCCCGGGCAACTCCGGCCGGATGACCGACCAGTAGTCCAGCACGTCGAGCTTGGGCTTCATCTCGACCGGCCGGCCCTCGTCCTCCTCGATCATGCCGGGGATCATCACGTGCCGGATCCGGTCGGCCAGGCCGAACTCGGTAGCGAACCGCAGCACCTTGCGGGCCTCCTCGACCGCGTAGTCGCGACCGCGTTCGACGTTCGACGGCACGAGTTCGAGCGCGACGGTGTTGAGGCTCAAGGCACTGCTCCAGGTTCGTTGATCGGTGTCCGCCCACCCGGCGGCATCCGCGCCGTCCGGCACGCATCCCCCCGGGAAATCTGGAAACTCACCATACCCAGGGCCGAAAACCGACGGTGGCGTCAGTGCTCGAGTGCGGTGTGGCGCACCCGATCCCCACCGGCCCGCTTGGCCTCGTACATGGCGCCGTCGGCGCGGGCGAACAACTGCTGCACCAGCTCGCCGTACTGCACCGGGTCGGTCCCCCGCAGGTCGGCCATCGCGGTGCCGACGCTCGCGGTGATCGGGTACGGCAGTGCCGCCACCGCGGCGCACAACCGCTCGGCCAGCAGTGCCGGGCCCGGGAACGACATCAGCTCGGCCAGCAGGAACTCCTCGCCGCCCACCCGGCCGATGACGGCAAGCTCACCGGCGACGCCGCGCAGCGCCCGGCCCACCGCCACCAGGGCCCGGTCGCCGGCGGTGTGGCCCTGGGTGTCGTTGAGCGCCTTGAACCGGTCCAGGTCGATCATCACCAGGGTCAGGTAGTGCTGGCCGTCGGATCGTGACCGCAGCTGCTCGTCGACCCGCTCGAAGAAGCTGCGCCGGTTGAGCAGACCGGTCAGCGGATCGCGGCTGGACTGCAGCAGATCGAAGCCCAGCGCGTGCACCAGCGCCTGGAAGCCGAACGGCACGTTGACGTTGAGCACCATCACCAGCACCAGCGCGGCCGCCCCCAGCGCCGGATCCCCGGCCAGGGCGTAGCGCGCCGTCTCCACCGCCGCGACGCAGCCGGCGACGGCGAAGTTGTAGAGCATGAACCGCGCGGTGTGGAAGCACGCGATGTAGCCGCCGGTGACGGCGAAGGCCGTGCAGCCGATCAGTCCGATCAGGTGGTCGGACTGCGTCAGGCAGAACACCGCGATGCACAGGTTGGCCCCGAGCACGAACACCACCGAACGGCGTTTGCCGGGCCACCACACCAGCCAGGGCAGCGCGACACCGACGATCCCGGCCACCGCGGCCCAGCCCAGCACCCGGGCGGGCCGGCCCGGCGGACCGTGTCCCGACACCATGACCAGCGCGCCGATGCCGCCCAGCGCCACCCCGATCGCGGCGATCAGCACCCGGGTGGTGGTGGCCATCCCGCGGCTGCGCAGGTATCCGCGGAACCAGTTGAAGTGGTCGGGCCTGGCGCCACCATCCGCGCAGCCCGCCCCACAGCGAGTCCCCCGTCGCGTTCATGCCCGGCCGTCCCGGTGCCCGACGGCCGCGGCGCTCCCACGCCCTTCCAGTCCGTCCTCCCAGATCCGTCCACCACGAAACCGGTCAGAGTGATCGACGCTACACCCCGGCCCACCCGCCGCCGCCCGCACCGCCATCGGGCGATGGCGGCGAGCGCCGGTCCGGTCGTCCGTAGGGTGGAAGGCGTGAGCACGGTCGTCGACGAGACCGCCCGGCCCGGTCCGCCGCCGCTGGGCGACCGGTTCGCGCGGGAACTGCCCGAGCTGGCCGTGCCGTGGCGGGCCGAACCGGTGCCGGCGCCACGACTGCTGCTGCTCAACACCACGCTGGCCACCGAGCTCGGCCTGGACCCGGATTGGCTGGCCGCTCCCGACGGGGTGGCCTTCCTGGTCGGCGCGAACCTGCCGGCGGGGGCGGCGCCGGTGGCGCAGGCCTACGCCGGGCACCAGTTCGGCGGGTACGCACCGCGGCTGGGCGACGGCCGGGCGCTGCTGCTCGGCGAGCTCGTCGACCCGGCCGGCCGGGCGTGGGATCTGCACCTGAAGGGCTCGGGCGCCACCCCGTTCGCGCGCGGCGGCGACGGCTACGCCGCGGTCGGCCCGATGCTGCGCGAGTACGTCGTCGCCGAGGCGATGCACGCGTTGGGGATTCCGACCACCCGGGCGCTGGCGGTGGTGGCCACCGGCCGGACGGTGTACCGCGAGACCGCGCTGCCGGGGGCGGTGCTGGTCCGGGTGGCGGCCAGCCATCTGCGGGTGGGCACCTTCCAGTACGCGGCGCAGCTCGCCCACGTCACCGACGATCCGGGCCTGCTGCGCCGGCTGGCCGATCACGCGATCGACCGGCACCACCCGGACGCGGCCCGGGCCGACAACCCGTACCTGGCGCTGTTCGAGGCGGTGGTCACCGCGCAGGCGCGGCTGGTGGCGCGCTGGATGCTGGCCGGGTTCGTGCACGGGGTGATGAACACCGACAACACCACGATCTCCGGCGAGACCATCGACTACGGCCCGTGCGCGTTCCTGGACGGCTACCACCCGGCGACGGTGTTCAGCTCGATCGACACCGGCGGCCGCTACGCCTACGGCAACCAGCCGGCGGTCGCGGTGTGGAACCTGGCCCGGTTCGCCGAGGCGCTGTTGCCGCTGATCGACGCCGACGCCGAGCAGGCGGTGGCGGCGGCCACCGCGGCGCTGCACCGGTTCGGCGCCGAGTACCGGGCGGCGTACGGGGCCGGGATGGCGGCCAAGCTCGGCCTGCCCGACGGCGCCCCCGACGGGTTGGCCGACGAGCTGCTCGAGCTGCTGGCGGCCGACCGGGTGGACTTCACCTCGTTCTTCCGGGCGCTGGGCGCGGCGGCTCGCGGCGACGACGCCGCGGTGCGCCGCAGGTTCGCCGACCCCGCCCGGTTCGACCCCTGGCTGGCGCGGTGGCGCGCCGCCGGTCCGGACCCGGCGGTGATGGACCGGGTGAACCCGGTCCACATCCCGCGCAACCACCTCGTCGAGGAGGCGCTGGCCGCGGCCGAGGACGGGGACCTCGGGCCGGTGCGACGGCTGCTCGCGGCGGTGACCGCGCCGTTCGATCCGCGCCCCGACCTGGCCCGCTACGCCGAGCCGGCACCGCCGGAGTTCGGGCCGTACCGGACGTTCTGCGGCACGTGAGCCGACGGCCCGGCCGGTAGCCTTGCTGTCCGTGGTGGAGACACGATGAGCGGCCTGTTCGCCCTGCTCGACGATGTGGCGGCGCTGGCCAAGCTGGCCGCGTCCTCGGTCGACGACGTGGGCGCCGCCGCCGGCCGGGCCACCGCGAAGGCGGCCGGGGTGGTGGTCGACGACACCGCGGTCACGCCGCAGTACGTGCACGGCATCACCCCCGAGCGGGAGCTGCCGATCATCAAGCGCATCGCGGTCGGTTCGATCCGCAACAAGCTGCTGATCATCCTGCCGGTGGCGCTGCTGCTCAGCCAGTTCCTGCCCTGGCTGTTGACCCCGATCCTGATGGTCGGCGCCACCTACCTGTGCTTCGAGGGCGCCGAGAAGGTGTGGCACCGCGTCGGCGGCCACCACCCGACGGCCGCGCCGGCGGCGGCGGTCGGCCCGGACGCCGAGCGGCGGGTGGCGGCGGGCGCGATCCGCACCGACCTCATCCTGTCCGCGGAGATCATGGTGATCGCGCTCAACGAGGTCGCCGACCAGCCGTTCCTGCCCCGGCTGCTGATCCTGGTGGTGGTGGCGCTGGTGATCACCGCCGGGGTCTACGGGGTGGTCGCGGCGATCGTGAAGATGGACGACGTCGGGCTGCGCCTGGCCCACCACCGGGGTGCGCGGTTCGTCCGGCGCCTGGGCCGGCTACTGGTGGTCGGCATGCCGAAGTTGCTCGCCGCGCTGTCGGTGATCGGCACCGTCGCGATGCTGTGGGTGGGCGGGCACATCCTGCTGGTCGGCACCGACACCCTGGGCTGGCACGGCCCGTACGGGCTGATGCACCACGCATCGGAGGCGGTCCGGCACGCCACCGGCCCGGCGGGGCCGGTGCTGGCCTGGCTGGTCGACACCGGCATCTCGGCGGTGGTGGGCCTGGTGGTGGGCAGCCTGGTGGTGGGGCTGTTGCGGGTGCTGCCGCGGCCGCGCCGGGCCGCCCGGCGTCACACGTAGCGGTTACGCCCGGCCAGCGCCCCGGCACAGATCTGTACCGCGTAGACGCCCAGTACCAGCAGCCAGGGCACCGTCCAGCCGGCGGTGAGGTCACGCAGCGCGCCGAACGCGAACGGGCCGATCCCGGCCAGCAGGTAGCCGATGCCCTGGGCCATCCCGGACAGCCGGGCGGTGTCGTCGGCGGTGCGGGCGCGCAGCCCGATGACCGTCAGCGCCAGCGAGAACACGCTCATGCCCAGCCCGACGAGCAGCGTCCACAGCAGCGGGGCGGCCGCCGGCGCGAGCAGCAGGCCCAGCACGCCGGTCACCCCGGGCACGCCGAGCCCGACGATCCAGCCGCTCTGGCCGCGCGCCGACCGGGCGGCCAGCGGTGCGACGAGGATGCTGATCGGCACCGCGATCAGCGACATCAACCCCACCAGCAGCCCGGCGGTGGACTTGTCCACGCCGGCGTCGATGAACACTTCGGGCAGCCAGCCCATCATCACGTAGGCGAGTGCCGACTGGCAGCCGAAGAACAGCGTCACCGTCCAGGCCAACCGGTTGCGCAGCAACGAGCGGCCCCGGGCCGCCGGTGCCGGGCCGTCCACCCGGGGCACCCCGCGCGCGGCCGGCAGCCACAGCAACAGCGCCGCGGCGGCCAGCACCGCCCAGCCGCCCAGCCCGCCGCGCCAGCCGCCCAGGGTCTGCTCCATCGGCGGTGTGAGGGCCGAACCGAGCGCGCCGCCGCCCTGCAGCGCGGCGGTGTACAGGCCGGTCATCAGCCCGACGCGGGCCGGGAAGGACGCCTTGATCACCACCGGGATCAGCACGTTGGCCAGCGCGATGCCGCCGGTGGCGATCAGCGTGCCGCCGAGCAGCACCAGCGGGCCGGCCGCCACCCGGGCCAGCAGGCCGGCGGTCAGCACCGCCAGCGCCACGGTGATGGCCGGGCCCAGGCCGATCCGACGGGCCAACCACGGGGCGGTCAGCCCGGCGGCGGCGAAGCACAGCCCCGGCAGCGTGGTGAGCACCCCGGCCCAGGTGGCCGAGGTGCCGAAGGTGTCGCGGATCGCCCCGAGCAGCGGGCCGACGCTGGTGATCGCCGGGCGCAGGTTCAGCGCGGTGAGCAGCACCGCCACCGTCAGCAGCACCCCGCCGGCCGCCCGGGCACCGCCACCGGGCCGGAGTGCGGGGGTCTCGATGGCGGGCCGGCGACTCACCCCGGTAGCCTCTCACGGCGGTGCTCGCCAGAAGGGAGTGCGGTGGCCCAGATCCCCGTCATCGCGTTGACCGGCTATCTCGGGGCCGGCAAGACGAGCCTGCTCAACCACGTGCTGAAGGCGCCCGGTGCCCGAATCGGCGTGGTGATCAACGACTTCGGTGAGATCAACGTCGACGCCGCCCTGGTGTCGGGGCAGATCGACGAGCCGGCCTCGATCGCCGGCGGGTGCATCTGCTGCCTGCCCGACGAGGGCGGGCTGGACGCGGCGCTGGAGAAACTGTCGGACCCGCGGCTGCGGTTGGACGCCATCATCGTCGAGGCCAGCGGGATGGCCGATCCGATCGCGGTGTCTCGGATCATCCGGTTCAGCGGGGCCGAGCGGGTCCGTCCCGGCGGGGTCGTCGATGTGATCGACGCCGCACGGCATTTCGAGACGGTGGACCGCGGCGGGACGGCACCGGCCCGGTACGGGGCGGCCTCGCTGGTGGTGGTCAACAAGCTCGACCAGGTGCCCGGCCGGGACGAGGTGCTGGCCCGCATCGCCGCGCGGGTGGCCGAGCGCAACCCGGCCGCGCACGTCGTCGGCGCGGTCGGCGGGCGGGTGGACCCGGCGCTGCTCTACGACGTGGCCGAGCAGCCCGAGGAGGCCGCCGGCCAACTGTCGCTGCGCGAGCTGCTGGTCGGGGACGAGGAACACCACCATGTGCACGCCGCGTCGGTGACCGTCGGCCGCGCCGGCTGCATCGACCCCGACCCGCTGCTGACCCTCGCGGAGAACCCGCCGCCGGGGGTGTACCGGCTCAAGGGCACGGTCGCGGTCGGCTACCGCGACCGGGTGCGCGGCTACGTCGTCAACGTCGTGGGCCCGTCGGTGCACGTGGCGACGGTGCGCTCGGCCCCGGCGGTGAGCTCGCTGGTGGCGATCGGCACCGACCTCGACACCGACGCGGTGCGGGCGCGGCTGGAGGACGCGCTGGTGTCCTGCGCCGGCCCGGCCCCGTCGGTCGGCATCCGCCGGCTGCAACGCTACCGGCGACTGAGCATCTGACCGCCGCGCCGGTTCGGTGCGTCACACTGGGTCGTGGCCCTTTCCGCGACGGTGTTCAAGGTCGACCTCGGCATCGCCGACGTCGACCACGGGTACTACGCCGATCACCCGCTGACCGTGGCCCGTCACCCCAGTGAGACCGACGAGCGGATGGTGGTGCGCCTGCTGGCGTTCGCGCTGCGGGCCCACCGGCTCGCCGAGCTCGACGCACAGCTGGGCTTCGGGCCGGGGCTGTCCACCCCGGACGCGCCGGATCTGCGGCTGGCCGACCGCACCGGCCGGGTCCTGGAGTGGATCGACGTCGGCCTGTCCGACGCCCGCGCCCTGGGCCGGGCGAGCGGCCGGGCCGAGCGGGTGGTGCTGTTCCCCTTCGCCGCCGGGACACCCGCCTGGTGGCGCACCGTCGGCCCGAAAGTGGCCGGGCTGTCCAATCTTTCGGTGCTGCAGATCCCGCATCCACCGGTGCGCCGGCTGGCCGGTGCGGTCGGCCGCCGGATGACCGCGCGGGTGCTGGTGCTGGCCGACGAGGTCACGGTGACCCTGGGCGACGTCGAGGTCGCCTTCACCCCCGAGCGGTTGCGCTGAGGTGTCAGCCCGCGGGCGCGAGCACCGCCTGCCGGAAATGGCTGCAGGCCAGCAGGGCGAGTTCGACGTCGAGGCGGTCGTCGCCGATCGGCCTGCCCCGGCGCTCGACCGCCCGGTTCACCCGGTAGCGCACCGAGTTGGGGTGCAGCATGAGCTTCGTGGCCGCGGCCGTGTAGCTCGCCCCCTCCTGCAGGAACACCCGCAGCGTCTCCCGGAGCCGGGCGTCGCCGGCGGTGTCGCGGGCGAGGTCGCCGAGGGTCTCCCGCACCCACCGGCGGGTGTCGGCGAGGTTGTCGGCCAGCAGCGCCGCCACCGCGACCCCGCGGTCGTCGGCGGCGACGACGCGCGGCGCGGCCCCCGCCGCCGTCGCCACCTTGCGGGCGGCGCGGGCGCGCCGGTGCGACCGGCGAAAGCCGGCCAGCCCGGTGTCGGGCACACCCAGCGCGAGAAACACGTCCGGCCATTCGGTTTCGGCGAGTTCGCGGATCGTGCCGGCCGGATCGGCCGTCCCCCGGTCCACCGGCAGCCAGGCCCACCCGCTGACGGTGTCCTCGGCGACGAACAACGGGCGGTGCCGCAGCCGCAGTGCCTCGGCGGCCGCCCGGATGAACCGCTCCAGCCGCAGCAGCTCCCCGCCGGGCGGATCGCCCGGTCCGGTCCACAGCACCAGCGCCAGGTGCCCGCCCCGCAGCGGGTACCCCACGGCCGCCGACGCAGCGTCGACGTCGACCGGGGCGTCGTCGGCCAGCATCTCGCGGACCCGGACCGCTCGCATGCTGTTGCGGTGCTCGAGCCAGCGTTCGCGCTCGACCTCGTAGGTGTCGGAGACCTGCTGGGAGATCCAGTCGATGTAGGCGAACGAGGTGGCCGAGATCCGGTCGTAGACCGCCAGCCGCAGGTCCGGGTCGGCGACGCTGCGCCGGATCTGCTCGAGGATCCGCTCCAGCATCTCCTGCTGCCCGAGCCGGTAGGCCCGGATCAGCGCGCTCACCGGGATCCCGTGCTGGGCGGCCCGCCGGGCGTACTCGAGTGCGGCGGTAGGCGGCTCGGCGCGGTCGAGGTCGATGCCGTACCGGATGACGGTGAGGACGGTCTCGACGTTGCCCGCCACGCTGAACCGCAGCAGTTCGACCAGGCGCGGATCGCCGCGCAGCTCGTCGATGTCGGCGGTGATCCGCCGCTGGATGCGCTCGACGGACTCACCGAGCTGCTCCAACAGCCGGTCGACGACGAGCGCCACCGTCGAGCTGACGTCGTCGTTGTAGCCGGGCTCCACCACGCACCGCAATCTAGTCGGCGTTACCGGCGATAAGCCAGATTTTTTGTAGCGCGAATACAAACCGTGGGTCGGGGTTCGTGAGTCGGACACGGTGTGGTGCCCGTCACGCCTCCCTACCGTCTGGGGCCATGTCCCCATCGCTGGAGTCCCTGTCGTCGCTACCCGACCGTCGTGCCGCATCGGATCCGGCAGCGCCGTGCCTGGCCGATGACGCGGTGACGCTGAACAACGCCGAGTTCCGCGCGGCGGTCGAATCCGCCGCGGCCGTCCTGCACGGCCACGGCGTCGGGGCCGGCGACGTCGTCGCGGTGATGCTGCCGAACACGGTGGACCTGGTGGTGACGCTGTTCGCGGCCTGGCGGCTCGGCGCCGCGGTCACCCCGCTGAACCCGGCGCTGTCCGCCGACGAGGCCGGCTACCAGTTGACCGACGCCGGCGCGACGGTGCTCGTCACCGCCGGCGCGACCGCCGCACCGGTCCCGGTGGTGGCGCCCGGCGAGCTGAAGCACGGCGCCGGCCCGGCGCCGGCCGTGCCCGGATCCGCCGAGCGGCTGGCGCTGCTCATCTACACCAGCGGCACCACCGGGCGCCCCAAGGGCGTGATGCTCGACCACGCGAACGTCACCGCGATGTGCGCGGCGATCATCGAGGCCTACGAGCTCTCCCCCGCCGACAGCAGCCTGCTGATCCTGCCCCTGTTCCACGTCAACGGGATTGTGGTGGGAACGCTGTCGCCGCTGCTCGCCGGCGGTCACGTGACGATCGCCGGCCGGTTCGAGACGCGCAGCTTCTTCGAGCGGGTCCGCCGCTGCCGGCCGACGTACTTCTCGGCGGTGCCGACGATCTACACCCGGCTCGTCGAGTTGCCCGAGGACGTCGAGGTCGACACCTCGAGCCTGCGGTTCGCGGTGTGCGGAGCGGCCCCGGCCAGCGCCGAGCTGCTCGAGCGGTTCGAACGCCGCTTCGGCGTGCCGATCGTTGAGGGCTACGGGCTGTCGGAGGGCACCTGTGCCAGCACCGCGAACCCGCTGCGCGGTCCCCGCAAGCCCGGCACCGTCGGCATCCCGCTGCCCGGCCAGCGGGTCCGGATCGCCGACGGTCAGGGACGGACCCTGGGACCCAACGAGATCGGCGAAGTGCTGATCGCCGGACCGACGGTGATGCGCGGCTACCTCAACCGCCCGGAGGAGACCGCGAAGACGATCGTGGACGGCTGGCTGCACACCGGCGACATCGGCTACCTCGACGCGGACGGCTACCTCGTGCTCGTCGACCGGGCCAAGGACATGATCATCCGCGGCGGGGAGAACATCTACCCCAAGGAGATCGAGACCGTCGCCTACCGACTGCCGGAGATCGCCGAGGCGGCCGTGATCGGCCGGCCGCATCCGGTGTACGGCGAGGTGCCGGTGATGTACCTCGCCCCCGCACCCGGACACCCGATCGACACCGACGCGGTACGCCGGCACCTGGCCGCGTCGCTGGCGAAATACAAACAGCCCGTGGAGATCACCGTGCTCGACGCGCTTCCCAAGAACGCGGTCGGCAAGATCGACAAGCCGGCCATCCGCAGACTCGACGCGGCCGCCCGGACGGCCTGAGCCGAGCATCGAAAGCGAAGGCAGCGAAATGAGTTTCACTCAGCACGACTACCCCGACGTCAACCCCCAGGAGTTCCTGCGCAAGCCGCTGCTGGAGCGGATCCGCATCCTGAGCAACCACTGGGTCGAACACGGCTTCGGCACACCGTCGATGGTGGCGGTCCTCTACATCACCAAGGTGACGGTGCTCTACATCCTCGGCGGCGTCGTCGTCGCGACGGTGACCTCCGGGCTGCCCGCGTTCTGGCACGTCTCGCAGTGGTGGAACGAGCCGATCGTCTACCAGAAGCTCATCCTGTGGACGGTGCTGCTGGAGGCCATGGGGCTGGGCGGCTCCTGGGGGCCGTTGGCGGGCAAGGTCAAGCCGATGACCGGTGGCATCCAGTTCTGGCTGCGCCGCGGCACGATCCGGCTGCGGCCCTGGACCTGGGTGCCGTTCACCGCCGGGAACCGCCGGGGCTGGCCGGACATCGTGCTCTACGCGGCGTTGCTCGTCTCGCTCGCCGTCGCGCTCGTCGCCCCCGGCGTGCCGACCGACTCCCTGCTGGACCGGTTGCCGCACAACACCTCCGGCCTGGTGAACCCGGCGTTGATGGTCGCCCCGATCGTGCTGCTGATCCTGGTCGGGCTGCGGGACAAGACGATCTTCCTGGCCGCCCGCGGCGAGCAGTACCTACCGGCGATGGTGTTCTTCACGGTGTTGGGGTTCACCGACATGATCGTCGCGCTCAAGCTGCTCATCGTGGTCGTCTGGGTCGGGGCCGGGATCTCCAAGATCGGCCGGCATTTCGCCCGCGTCATCCCGCCGATGACCAGCAACAGTCCGACGCTGGCCAAACTGCCCGCGTTCAAGCGCGCCATGTACCGCGCCCCGGGTCGCGACCTGCGGCCCTCGCGCCTGGCCGAGTTCATGGCGCACGTGCTGGGCACCGGGGTGGAGGTGCTCGCGCCACTGGTGCTGCTGTTCTCGCACAACAAACCGCTGACGGTGGCCGCCGTGGTGCTCATGCTCGGCCTGCACCTCTACATCATCTCGGCGTTCCCGCTGGCGGTGCCGCTGGAGTGGAACGTGCTGTTCTCGTTCGCCACCGTGTTCCTGTTCCTGGGTTTCCCGGCCTGGGAGGGCTATGCGGTCGGCGACATGTCCTCGCCGTGGCTGACCGCCGGGATCGTCGCGGCGCTGCTGTTCTTCCCGATCCTGGGCAGCTTCCGGCCGGACAAGGTCTCGTTCCTGCCCTCGATGCGCCAGTACTCGGGCAACTGGGCCTGCTCGGTGTGGGCGTTCGCGCCGGGCGCGGAGGCCAAACTCGACCGGGTTCACCGGCCCGCGCACAACCAGATCGACCAGTTCATCGCCTTCGGCTACGACCCGGAGTGGGCCGCGGTCATCATGAACCTGCCCGCGACCTTCCGGTCGATGCACACCCAGGGCCGCGGGCTGATCTCGGTGCTGCTCAAGCATCTGCCCGACATCGACGCCCGGACGGTGCGGGAGGGTGAATGGGTGTGCAATTCGCTGATCGGCTGGAACTTCGGGGACGGTCACCTGCACGATGAACGGATGATCGCCGCGGTGCAGGAGCAGGTCGGGTTCGAGCCGGGTGAGCTGGTGGTGGCCTGGGCGGAGTCGCAGGCCTGGGGCAGCCCGGTCCAGCACTACAAGCTCATCGACGCGGCCCTGGGCGTCGTCGAGACCGGTACCTGGCGGGTCGACGACGTCGCCGAGGCCCAGCCCTGGCTGCCGGACGGGCCGGTGCCCACTACCGTCACCTGGTCGCGGTTCCGCGACGGTCGGGGGGCGATGGCGTGACGACGGCGACGGTGGTCGGCAGCGGGCCCAACGGGCTCGCCGCCGCCGTCACGCTCGCCCGGGCGGGGCTGACCGTCACGGTGCTCGAGGCGGCCGACGAGATCGGCGGCGGCACACGGAGTTTCGAGGCAATCGTGCCCGGCCTGCTGCACGACCACTGCTCGGCGATCCATCCCATGGCGGTCGGGTCGCCGTTCGTCACCGGGTTCGGCCTGGAGCGCCACGGGCTGCGCTGGCGGCTACCGGAGATCGACTGCGTGCACCCGCTCGACGACGGCCGGGCCGGGGTGCTGAGGCGGTCGGTCGACGACACCGCCGCCGGGCTCGGCGCCGACGGGCGAGTGTGGAAGGCGCTCTTCGGCCGGCCCGCCGACCGGTTCGAGGCGATCGAGGACGCGGTCATGGGCCCGCTGCTGCGGCTGCCGGACCACCCGCTGGCGCTGGCCCGGTTCGGCGCGCCGACCGTGCTGCCCGCCGCGGTGCTGGCCCGGGCGTTCCGCACCCCGCAGGCCCGGGCGCTGTGGGGCGGGGTCGCCGCGCACGCCTTCCGGCCCCTGCACCTGCCGCTGACCTCGGCCATCGGGGTGGGGATCATCACCGCCGGGCACCGCCACGGCTGGGCGGTGGCCGAGGGCGGCTCCCGCGCCGTCACCGCCGCGATGGCCGCCCTGTTGCGGGAGTTGGGCGGCACCGTCGAGACCGGGGTGCCCGTCCGCGGCCGGGCCGATCTGCCCCCGGCGGACATCACCGTGTTCGATCTGGCCCCCGAGGCGGTCGCCGACATCCTCGGCGACCGATTGCCGGCACGGGTGCGGCGGGCGTACCGGGCGTTCCGGCGCGGCCCGGGCGCGTTCAAGGTCGACTTCGCCGTCGAGGGCGGGGTGCCGTGGACCAACCCCGACGCCCGCCGCGCCGGCACGGTGCACGTCGGCGGTACCTTCGCCGAGATCGCCGCGGCCGAACGCGACATCCACGCCGGGCGGATGCCCGAGCGGCCCTTCGTCCTCGTCGCCCAGCAGTACCTCGCCGACCCGCAGCGCTCCGTCGGCAACATCCACCCGGTGTGGAGCTACGCCCATGTGCCGCACGGCTACACCGGTGATGCGACCGAGGCGGTCATCACCCAGATCGAGCGGTTCGCGCCCGGCTTCCGCGACCGGATCGTCGGCTACCGCGCCGAGACCACCGACGGGATGGCCCGGTTCAACGCCAACTTCACCGGCGGGGACATCCTCACCGGCGCCAAGGACGTCCGGCAGCTGGTCTTCGGGCCGCGGATCACCTTGTCGCCGTACGCGACCGGCGCACCCGGGTACTACCTCTGCTCGGCCGCGACGCCGCCCGGGCCGGGCGCGCACGGGATGTGCGGCTTTCACGCGGCGCGGGCCGCGCTGCGGGACCTGACCCGCGGGTGAGCGTTCAGGCGGAAGCCGGCACCCCGGCGGACGGAGCGCTGGGCGTCTCCGACAGCTGCAGCTCCGCCCCGCAGCGCGCGGGGCGACCGTCCACCAGCCCGCAGGGTGTTCGAAAACCGAACACCCCGGCCGGCGCGGGCCGGCATGCCTCGGGCCGGCAGCCCGGGGTGTGCAAAAACTGCACACCCCGGTACAGCGGTCCGGGCCCGGGCGGGTGGTGCCGGCCTCCAACCGCCGCCACCGGTACCCGTGCAGCAGCGCGAGCACGGCGCGGACGCCGCGGCGGACATGCGGATCCGGCGATGCCCGACCCCGGCGGTCGGCGTTTCCTATGCTCGTGCCGGACCCGGAAGTACCGAGCAGAGAGTCTGAGCAAGGAGGCGACAGATGAGCGACGCACAGGTCCGGATGGTGGTGCTGTCCACCGACAACCTCGACGAGTCGATCAAGTTCTACGAGGGGCTCGGCTTCGGGCTGAAGTTCCGCGACGGCGCCCACTTCGCCGCGCTCGACGGCGGCTCGATCACCCTGGCGCTGGCCACCGCGGTGGACCACCCGATCCCGGGCCAGGTGGTGGTCGGCATCAAGACCGACGACGTCGACGGCGCGGCCAAGAAGATCGAGGAGAGCGGCGGCGGCATCGTGAAGGGCCCGTACGACGACGCGCACGAGCGCCGCGCGGTGGTCTACGACAACAAGGGCAACGGCCTGGTGTTCTACAAGCCGCTGCAGCGCTGACGCTCCGCTTCTCCCGCGGGCCTTCTCCCCGCGAGCAGACGCCTACACCCCCGGATCGGCGACGGTTCGGGGGTGTTTGCGTCTGTTCGCCGGGGAAGCTCGCCGGGGAAGCCGGCCTACAGGACGGGTAGCAGCCGGCGCACGATGGCGGCCGACGAGGCGGCGACGGTCTCCACGAAGGCCAGGAAGTCGAACCGGGAGTCCCGTCCGGCGAGGTCCGACAGCGCCCGGATGACCAGCCAGGACATCGAGTAGGACGCGGCGACCTGGGCCACCGCCCCGCCCTCCATCTCCACGGCGAGCCCGCCGAGGTCGCGGAACAGCCGCTCCCGGGTCTGCTCGCAGTGCACGTACTGGTCGCCGGACAGCACGGTGCCGTAGGCGATCCGCGCCGGCCGGTCGCCGCCCCCGGCCGCGGCCGGCAGCGCCGGCAGCTCGAACCCGGTCAGCCGCTCGCGCACGCGCGCCAGCAGGTCCGGCGGCACCGGGAAGCCGAGCCCGTCGGCGGGGTTGAAGAACGGGATGTGCCCGGCCTGGTAGGTCTGCAAGCGGCCGTCCTGGTACACCCCGGCGTCGTGCTGGATCACCCGGTCGGCGATCACCACGTCCCCGACGGCCAGCTCGGGGCTCAGCCCGCCGGCCACCCCGGAGAACACCACGGCGCGGCAGCCGAACCGCTCGGCCAGCACGGTGGTGGTCAGCGCGGCGTTGACCTTGCCCACCCCGCTGCCGGCCAGGATCACCCGGTGCCCGTCGAGCACCCCGGACAGGTACTCGGTGCCGGCGACGGTGTCCGCCTTCGGGTCGGCCAGCACCGCCTGCAGGTGGGTGATCTCCTCGGGGATGGCGCAGATGACTCCGACGGACACGCCGTGCAGTTTCGCGCCGCCGCGCGGCGGGTGCAACACCGCTGCGCCGGGTGCCCGAAATCGTCCTCGGCGCGGTGGGCGACCCGGTAACTTACGAGATCGTCACGTCTGGGCTGGTGGGAGGAGACGGGATGGAGCACGGCAAGTGCGTCGGCCGGGTCTCTGCATTGGCGTTCGCGCTCGGGCTGGGCTGGGCGGTGGCGACCGCTCCGGCCGTGGCCCACGCCGAGCCGGCCGGGCCGACGGCGAACGACACCAGCGTCGGATCGGCCGACACCGCGCCTGACACCACGCCCGGCACCACGGCCGACGGGACCGACACCGAACCGACGGCCGGCTCGCCCGCCGGTGAACCGGCGTCGGCCGGCCCCCGGACCGGGACCGGTTCGGCCGGTGCGGACGGCGCCACCGGGGCGGCGGACGACGACGATCTCGACCTCGACGCCGTCGGGCGGGAGCTCGCGGCCGATGAGGCGGCCGCCGAGAGCCCCACCGAGAGCACCGACTCGACCCCCGGAACCGAGTCCCCCGAGGACGAAGCCGCCGTGCCCGAGGTCGACGAGATCGACGGGCCCCCGGCGCGCGACGACGCCCGCGGCCGGTCGGCCGGGAACCGATCGGTGGCCGCCGCGGTGGTCACCGACGCCCCGACCGCCGAACCGTCCGACACCGACACGTCGAGCACCGACGCGGATCCCGAACCGGGCACCGACGACCTGCCCGGCGACGAGTCCCCCGGCCCGCTCGGGGAGTCCGAGGTGCCGGCGGTCAACCCGGCCCCGGCCGCCCGCACCGGCCTCGCCCCGAACCGGCCGGACATCCGGCTGGTCCGCCCGGCGCAGCCAAGGCTGCACACCCTGCTCTCGAACCTGGTGGCCGGGGTGCTGGCCCCGCTGTCGCTGCCGGTGCCGGCCACCCCGCTGCAGCCGGCGGTGCTGACCGCGCTGTTGGCGACGGTGCGGGACGAACTGGAGCGCGCGGTCTCCGTACGGCAGCGGAACTTCACTGCGCTGCAGACGGTTTCGCAGCAGAGCAGTGACACCCCGAACGTGCTGGTGATCGGCGTGGACGGGGTGACGCTGTCGCGCATCCTGGCCGACCCGCAGGACTACCCGGCCTTCATCGCCCTGATGGGCGGCGGCACCACGGCCGCCTCCACCATCGCCGGGCACACCACGCTGTCCAACCCGTCGTGG
This sequence comes from uncultured Mycolicibacterium sp., assembly GCF_937941905.1. Taxonomy (GTDB): domain Bacteria; phylum Actinomycetota; class Actinomycetes; order Mycobacteriales; family Mycobacteriaceae; genus Mycobacterium. The sequence continues at coordinate 54,340 of NZ_CALDGS010000046.1, forward strand.
ACCACGATCCTGACCGGGGTGTGGGGCGAACGCACCGGCGTGATCAACAACGTGTTCACGCCGTGGACCTACGACCGGTGGCCGACGGTGTTCACCCAGCTCGAGAGGCTGGACCCGCTGATCAACACCACGGCGATCGCCAACTGGGACGTCATCGCCGCGATCGCCGGCTCCGGGGCGATCCGGGCCGACAACATCTACTTCGTCCCGCAGCTGCCCGACGACCCGAACTGGCTGCTGACCGACGACGCGGTCGGTGCCATCACGGTGAACGTCATCGAGGGGGCGAGCCCGGACGAGGCGAACTTCGTGTTCTCCTACTTCGTCGGCGTCGACGAGAACGGACACATGTACGGCGGCGACTCGCCGGAGTACGCGGCGGCGCTGCGCAACCTGGACGCGAACCTGGCCGCCATCATGGCCGCGATCGAGCAGTGGGAGAGCGTCAACGGCGAGTCCTGGACGGTCGTCGTCGTCACCGACCACGGCCACCAGCCGCAGCTCGGCCTCGGCCACGGCTTCCAGAGCCCGCCGGAGACCACGACGTTCGTCATCGCCCGGGGCGAGCACTTCACCGCGGGCGCGATGAACAACACCTACCGGATCTCCGACGTCACCCCGACGGTGCTGACGCTGTTCGGCGGCACCCCGGCCGCCTACTCCGACGGTGTGCCGCTGATGGACCGCGACGGCCACACGGTGCCGATCGGCGACGAGGACCTGCTGATCCGGGCCCTGCGGGACGCCGCCGCGATGTACGGCTTCCCCGACATCCCCACCGACATCGCGCTGGGGATCCGCACGGTGTTCGCGTCGATCCCGTACTTCATCGACCTGTTCACCGACTCGATCGTCGCCGACCTGCAGGCGGTGGCCGAGCAGGACATCTTCCTGGTGAGCGCGCTGGCCGCGCTGGCGGTGCTGCCGGTGCAGTTCACCGGTGACGTGCTGTACGTGACCACCAACGTGGTGGCCCAGATCGTCGCCTGGCTGACCGGGGTGAGCGGGGCGAGCATCTTCCCGCTGCTGCCCCCGCCGCCGCCCGGCGCCTACATCCCGCAGCCGCCCACCGCGCTGGACCTGCTCACCGTGGCCGCCTGCCCCGGCGACGCCGACCAGCCGGCGCAGTGCGCGGCGGTCGCGGCCTGACCACCGCACACCCCGGACCCCCGATGGCCGACACGTACATGCCCTGCTGAGGTGTTATCCGGCTCGGCGATGCCGGACCTGGCCCGTGGGTTCGTACGCTCACGGCCATGACAGCCTCCCTGGTCGGCGGTCCTGCCCTGGAGCAGGTACGCCGGATACGCACCGAGATCCCCGGTCCCCGGTCCGTCGAGCTGGCCGAGCGCCGCGCCGAGGCGCTGCCCGCGGGGCTGGCCAGTTCGGCCGGCATCTACGTCGCCGCCGCCGGCGGCGGCGTGGTGGTCGATGTGGACGGCAACTCGTTCATCGACCTCGGCAGCGGCATCGCCGTCACCACCGTCGGCAACGCCGCCCCGGCCGTGGTGTCCCGCGCGACCGAGCAGCTCGCCCGGTTCACCCACACCTGCTTCCTGGCCACCCCGTACGAGCCCTACATCGAGGTGGCCGAGCGGCTGAACCGGCTCACCCCGGGCGGTCACGCCAAGCGCACCGCGCTGTTCAACACCGGCGCCGAGGCGGTGGAGAACGCGGTCAAGTACGCGCGGGCGGCCACCGGCCGCGACGCCGTGGTGGTCTTCGACCACGCCTTCCACGGTCGGTCGCTGCTGACCATGACGATGACCGCCAAGCACCAGCCGTACAAGCGCAACTTCGGCCCGTTCGCCCCCGAGGTGTACCGGGCGCCGATGGCCTACCCGTTCCGCTGGCCGTCCGGCCCGGAGCACTGCGCCGACGAGGCGTTCGCCATGTTCGCCCAGCTCGTCGACGCCCAGATCGGCGCCGACCAGGTGGCCTGCGTGGTGGTCGAGCCGATCCAGGGCGAGGGCGGGTTCATCGTCCCGGCCGAGGGCTTCCTGCCGCGGGTCGCCGAGTTCTGCCGCGAGCGCGGCATCGTGTTCGTCGCCGACGAGGTGCAGACCGGCATCGCCCGCACCGGCGCGATGTTCGCCAGCGAGCACGAGGGGCTGGTGCCCGACCTCGTCGTCACCGCCAAGGGCCTCGGCGGCGGGCTGCCGCTGGCCGCGGTGACCGGCCGGGCCGAGATCATGGACGCCGCGCACGCCGGCGGCATCGGCGGCACCTACAGCGGCAACCCGATCGCCTGCGCGGCCGCGCTCGGCGTGTTCGACGAGATCGAGCAGCACGGCCTGATCGAGCGGGCCCGGGCCATCGGCGAGCGCATGGTGACCCGGCTGCGCCAGATCGCCGCCGGCAACACCCTGGTCGGCGATATCCGGGGCCGCGGCGCGATGATCGCCGTCGAGCTGGTGCAGCCGGGCAGCCGCGATCCCAACCCGGCCGCCGTCGCCGCGATCACCAAACACTGCCACGACAACGGGGTACTCACCCTGACGGCGGGCACCTTCGGCAACGTGCTGCGGTTCCTGCCGCCGCTGAGCATCACCGACGACCTGCTCGACGAGGCCTTCGACGTCGTCCGCGACGGCTTCGCCGCGCTCTAGATCCCAGACAGGAGACCACCACCCATGTCCACCAAGACCCCGACGCCCAAGAAGACGCCGTACCAGCCGCTGGAACTGTTCGACACCGCCCGGCTGCTGTCCGACGAGGAACGCGAGATCGCCGCGACGGTACGGAAATTCGTCGACACCGAACTGCGCCCGAACCTCGACGAGTGGTGGGAGTCGGCCACCCTGCCGCGCGAGCTGGGCCGCCGGTTCGGCGAGCTCGGCCTGCTCGGCATGCACCTGGAGGGCTACGGCTGCGCCGGCACCAACGCGGTCAGCTACGGCCTGGCCTGTATGGAGCTGGAGGCCGGCGACTCCGGGCTGCGCAGCTTCGTGTCCGTGCAGGGCTCGCTGGCGATGTTCTCGATCTACCGGTACGGCTCCGAGGAGCAGAAGCAGGAGTGGCTGCCGCGGATGGCCACCGGCGAGGCGATCGGCTGCTTCGGCCTGACCGAGCCGGACTTCGGCTCCAACCCGGCCGGGATGCGCACCCGCGCCAAGCGCGACGGCAGCGACTGGGTCCTCAACGGCACCAAGATGTGGATCACCAACGGCAATCTCGCCGACGTGGCCACCGTCTGGGCCCAGACCGACGAGGGCATCCGCGGCTTCCTGGTGCCCACCGACACCCCCGGCTTCACCGCCAACAAGATCACCCGCAAGCTGTCGCTGCGCGCCTCGATCACCTCCGAGCTGGTGCTGGACAACGTGCGGCTGCCGGCATCGGCCCAGCTGCCGCTGGCCGAGGGGCTCTCCGCCCCGCTGTCCTGCCTGAACGAGGCCCGGTTCGGCATCGTGTTCGGCGCGCTGGGCGCGGCCCGCGACTGCCTGGAGACCACCATCGCCTACACCCAGACCCGCGAGGTGTTCGACAAGCCGCTGTCGAGCTACCAGCTCACCCAGGAGAAGCTGGCCAACATGACCCTGGAGCTCGGCAAGGGCATGCTGCTGGCCATCCACCTCGGCCGGATCAAGGACGCCGACGGGGTGCGCCCCGAGCAGGTCAGCCTGGGCAAGCTCAACAACGTGCGGGAGGCGCTGGCCATCGCGCGCGAGTGCCGAACCCTGTTGGGCGGCAGCGGGATCACCCTGGAGTACTCGCCGCTGCGGCACGCCAACAACCTGGAGTCGGTGCTGACCTACGAGGGCACCTCGGAGATGCACCTGCTGTCCATCGGCCGGGCGCTGACCGGGAAGGCGGCGTTCCGGTCATGACGGCCCCGGTCTGCGTCCCGCATCTCATCGGCGGCAGGTGGGTGTCCGGCTCGGGCGACGCGGTGCTCAGCGTCAACCCGGCCCACCCGGACACCGTGGTGGCCGAGGCCCGCGCCGCGGTTCCGGCCGACGTGGAGGCCGCGGTCGCCGCCGCGGCCGAGGCGCTGCCCGGCTGGGCCGCCACCCCGATCCACCAGCGCGGCGCCGTGCTGCTCGCCGCCGCCGACATCGTCGACGCCAACGCCGAGGCGTGGGGCACCGAACTGACGGCCGAGGAGGGCAAGACCCGCGCCGAGGGCATCGGCGAGGTGCGCCGGGCCGCGCAGATCCTGCGCTACTACGGCAACGAGGGCGACCGGCAGGCCGGGGAGATCTTCGCCTCGCCGCGCGCCGGCGAGCAGATCCTGGTGACCCGCAAACCGCTCGGCGTGGTCGGGGTGATCACCCCGTTCAACTTCCCGATCGCCATCCCGGCCTGGAAGATCGCGCCCGCCCTGAGCTACGGCAACACCGTGGTGTGGAAGCCGGCCAGCACGGTGCCGCTGCTGGCCTACCGGCTGGCCTGGGCGCTGACCGAGGCCGGGCTGCCGGCCGGGGTGCTCAACCTCGTCGTCGGCGACGGCGGGCTGGGCAACGCGATCGTCGAGCATCCCCGCATCGACGGGCTGACCTTCACCGGATCCACCGCGGTGGGCCGGCGGATCGCCGCCGCCGCGGCCGCCCGCGGGGTGCCGATGCAGGCCGAGATGGGCGGCAAGAACGCCGCGGTGGTGCTCGACGACGCCGACCCGGAGCTCGCGGTCGAGCAGGTGCTGCTCGGCGCGTTCCGCTCCACCGGCCAGAAGTGCACCGCGACCTCCCGGCTCGTCGTCACCGAGCGGATCGCCGACGAGTTCTGCCACGCCCTGGTGCAGCGGGCCGAGGCGCTGCGGGTGGGTGACCCGCTGGACGCGCGGACCGAGATGGGCCCGGTGGTCACCGACGCCGCCCGGGCCTCCATCCGCGCCGGGATCGAGGCCGCCCTCGCACACGGCGCCCGGCCGCTGGCCGGCGCCGCCCCGTACACCGAGGGCCCGTTGGCCGACGGCTACTTCGTCGCCCCGACCGTGCTGGAGCTGGCCGACACCGACAACCCGGTGTGGCGCACCGAGCTGTTCGGCCCGGTGCTGGCGGTCCGCCGCGCCACCGACGCCGAGGAGGCGTTCCGGCTGGCCAACGACAGCGAGTTCGGGCTCTCGGCGGCGGTGTTCACCCAGGACGTGACCCGGGTGCTCGACGCGATGGAGCGCATCGACGTCGGCGTGCTGCACATCAACTCCGAGTCGGCCGGGGCCGACCCGCACGTGCCGTTCGGCGGGGCCAAGGCCAGTGGGCTCGGCCCGAAGGAGCAGGGCGCCGCGGCGCGGGAGTTCTTCACCCACACCACCACCGTGTACCTGCGCGGCGGGAGGCCGGGGGCGTGACCGGCGCGCTCGAGGGGCTGGTCGTCGTCGACTTCAGCCGGGTGCTGGCCGGGCCGTACGCCACCATGATGCTCGGCGACTTCGGCGCCGAGGTGATCAAGGTGGAGCGGCCCGGCGTCGGCGACGACACCCGACAGTGGGGCCCGCCGTACGACTCGTCCGGTGTGGCAACGTATTTCAACGCGGTCAACCGCAACAAGCGGTCCGTGGTGATCGACCTGGCCAGCGCTGCCGGTCGCGAGCAGGCCCGCGACCTGGTCCGCCGGGCCGACGTGGTGGTGGAGAACTTCCGGCCGGGCACGATGGACAAGCTCGGGCTGGGCTACGCGGAGCTCTCGGCGCTGCGGCCCGGGTTGATCTACTGCTCGATCACCGGGTTCGGCCGCGACGGCGGTGCCGCGCTGCCGGGTTACGACCTGCTGGTGCAGGCGGTCGGCGGGTTGATGAGCATCACCGGCACCGAACCGGGCGACCCCACCAAGGTGGGCGTGGCGCTGGTCGACGTGCTGGCCGGGATGCACGCGCTGGCGGGCATTCTGGCCGCGCTGGCGCACCGCAACCGCACCGGCGAGGGTCAGCGGGTGGAGACCAACCTGCTGAGCACGCTGCTGTCGTCGCTGGTCAACCAGGCGTCCGGGTATCTCGGGGCGGGTGTGGTGCCGGGCATCATGGGCAACCGCCATCCCAGCATCGCCCCGTACCAGACCTTCGACACCGCCGACCGGCCGATCGCGGTGGCGGTGGGCAACGACAAGCAGTTCCGGGCGTTCAGCGCGGCGATCGGGCTGCCCGAGCTCGCCGACGATCCGCGGTTCGCCACCAACCCGCAGCGGGTCGCCAACCGGGATGCGTTGTGCGCGTTGATCGAACCGGCGCTCAAACGCAGCGGAGCCGATCACTGGTTCACCACGCTCACCGAGGTCGGGGTGCCCGCCGGGCCGATCAACGACCTGGCCGAGGCGTTCGACTTCGCCCGCCGGCTCGGGCTCGAGCCGGAGGTGGCGGTGCCGGACAGCCCCACCCCGCAGGTGGCCAATCCGATCCGGCTGTCGGCCACCCCGGTCAGCTACCGCAGCGGCCCGCCCGCGCTCGGCGCCGGCTGACTCCCGCCACGAACGTGAGCCTGTGGGCGAGGATTTCGCGATTTCTCGCCCACAGGCTCACGTTCACGAGCCGGCCAGCAGCTGCCAGGCCCGGATGGCCAGCCACAGCTGCGCCCGGGTGTCGGCCGAGGCCAGGTCGTCGTCGAGCAGTTCGGCGATGCGGCGCAACCGGTTTCGCATGGTGTGCCGGTGCACCCGCAGTTCGGCGGCGGCGGCCTCCACCTGCCCGTTGTTGCGCAGGTAGGCCGCCAGCGCCTCGACGAGCCCCTCCTCGCCGGCCAGCGGCGCCAGCGGCTCGGTGAGCACCCGCAGCTCGGCGGGGCCGCGGCCGCCCAGCAGCGCGTCGAAGATCCGCAGCTCGGCGAAGTCGCAGATCCGGCCCGGCGCAGCCGAACTCGCCGCGATCCGGGCCTGCTGCGCCGCCACCGCCGCATCCGCCAGCCGTACCGGGCGACTGATCCCGCCGCTCAGCGGCAGGTCGGCGTCCCGGCCGAACCGCTCCAGCGCGACCTGCAGCCGACGCCGGTTGGCGGTGTGCACCACCACCGCGGCCTCGGCGGCCGAGACCGCCAGCAGGTACGGCCCCACCCCGCCCAGCTGGGCGATCAGCTCGTCCTGCACGGTCAGTACCCGGCCGATCCCGGTGAGCACCACCACCACGACCTCGTCGCCGGGCTGGAAGCCCAGGTAGCGCAGCACCGCGCTGTCCTCCGGCCCGCGGCCGTCGAGGACGTCGCGGGTGACCGCGGCGCGCAGCCGGGCCTCGGCGCTGATCACCCGGGCGGGTTTCTCCAGGTCGATCGAGATCAGCGAGACGGCGTGGGCGACCAGCAGCCGCTCGGAGTTGGACATCGGCCGCTCGGTGCGCACCGCGAGCCGGCCCCGCACCGGAACCCCGGCGCGCAGGTTCTGCACGGTGACGAAACCGCCCCCGTCGTCGGCGACGACGCGGCCGGCGTGCCGCCGGTCGCCGCCGCGCAGCCGGGTCTCGAGCAGTTCGAGCAGCCGCGCGTCGTCCGGTCCCGCGGTCGCCAGCAGCCGGCCCTCGGTGTCGGTGACCACGACGGTGCCGGCCAGGCAGTCGGCCAGCGCCCGCACCACCGCGGGGATGCCACCGCGCAGGGTGGCCCGGGCCAGTTCCTGCTGCTGGTCCACCACCCGGGCCACGTCGCGCAGCTCCTGGGCCTTGACCGCGTCGATGACCACCTGCGCGATCGCGATGAACGGGGTGGGCGGCGGCACCTTGAGCACCGGCAGCCCGAACGCGTCACCCGCGGCGAGCACCCCGGCCGGGATCTCCTGCAGCGTGGTGCCGGTGTCGACGGCCAGGGCGGCGATGCCGGCCCGCGCCAGGCGCTCGACGTAGGCGGTCTGTGCGGCGGCGTCGGCACCGATGTTGATGCCGGTGGTCATGACCAGTTCCCCGCCGGACAGGTACGGGGTCGGGTCGGCCAGCTCGATCGCATGCGCCCAGGCGATCGGCCGGTCCGACCCGCGCGCCCCGGCCACCAGCTCCAGGGCCAGCTCGGGCACCTGGGCGAGGCCGCGGGCGGTGATCACGACCCCTGCGCGGTCCGCTCCCGCCGCACCTGCTCGGCCGCGGCGACAAACGCGTCGAAGAGTTTGATCCGGTCCGCCTCGGGCCCGTCGATGTCCTCCGGATGCCACTGCACCCCGAGGTAGTACTTGTCCGGGTCCTCGATCGCCTCGGTGATGCCGTCGGCGGCGCGGGCCGCCACGACGAGGTTGCGGCCCAGCCGGTCGACGGCCTGGTGGTGGCCGCCGCGGCCGACCACCCGGTCGGCGCCCAGGATCTCCCGCAGCCGGGTGCCCGGGGTGACCTCGATCTTCTCGTCGAGGAAGGTCGGCTCGCCCGGGCCGCCGTGGTGCAGCGCGTAGTCCTCGATGTCGGGGATGACGGTGCCGCCGCGGGCGACGTTGAGCAGCTGCGAGCCGCGGCAGATGCCGAAGATCGGCAGGCCGGCCCCCTCGGCGGCGGCGATCGCGGCGAACGCGTCGTCGTCGGCGCGGCGGTCGACGCCGTAGGCGTTCGGGATCGGTTCGGGGTTGCCGTAGCACGACCCGTCGATGTCACCGCCGCCGAGCAGCAGCAGGCCGTCGAATTCCGCGACGCCGGCGGGGTTCTCGAGCGGGTCGGTGGTGTCCCACAGCTCGTAGGCCGCCCCCAGGTCCAGCAGGGTGTCCAGCGCGAGCCGGGTGAACCGGCGGACCAGTTCGACGTCGTTGGGGCTGATCCCGGGGAAGTTCAGCGAGCCCAGGACGCAGATACGGGCGCGGGGCTGCTCCGGCATCGGCCGGTCCGGGATGACGTCCTCCCTCCGGACGGGACGGTCATCGGGTCCGGCGCTGGTCACTGGCACTCCTTCCGTTTACGAGCCCGGTCGACGAGATCTGCGAACAGTGCGGCATCGGTGTCGGAGGTCGCGTGCAGATCCTCCGGATGCCACTGGACCGCGATGAGGTCGGCCCGGCGGTGTTCCACCGCCTCAATGATGCCGTCGGCGGCCGTCGCCGTCACGGTGAGGTCGGCGCCGAGCCGGTCGACGGCCTGGTGGTGATAGGAGGACACCTCGATCCGCTCGGTGCCCACCACGGCGTGCAGCCGCGACCCGGGCACCACCTGCACCGGGTGCACCGCGTTGTGGTGCGGCGTGTCGGTCTCGACGATGTGCTGGTGCAGCGTGCCGCCGAGCGCGACGTTGAGCGCCTGCATGCCGCGACAGATGGCCAGGACGGGCAGGTCCAGCTCGAGCACCGCGCGGATCACCCCGAGGTCGAGTTCGTCCTGGAAGTCGACCACACCGGTGGTGCGGGGGTCCGGTTCGGCGCCGTAGCGCCGCGGGCCGAGGTCCGCCCCGCCGGGCAGCAACACGCCGTGAAACGCGTTGAGCCGCTGCGGCAGTTCGGCCAGCGGGTGGTCGGCCGGCCCGTGGATGATCACGGGTTCGCCGCCGGCCGCCCACACCGCCTCGCAGATCGCCTCGGCGGCCAGGGTCGCCGAGAAACGCAGGATCGGCACCTTATCGGCCCGCCGGCCGACCACCGCGACGAGGGGACGGGTCACGCCGCCCCTTCGGCGAAGGGGTACTCCAGCGTGGGCAGCCACTCCTCCCACACCTTGCGCAGCCGGCCGGAGCCGATCACCCGCGCCAGCGCACCGTCGAGCTCGGCGAGGACGTCGGGCCGCTCCTTGGACACCGCGATGCCCCACTTGTTGGCGGTCTTGACGGTGAACGCCAGCTCGTAGTCGGGATGGGTGGCGCCCAGCGGCACGAACACCACGTCGTCGTCGACGACCGCGTCGACCTCCTTGCGGGACAGCGCGGCCAGCATGTCGGCGTAGACGTCGTCGGAGCCGGCCCCGAACGGCACCGTGATGGCGCCGGTGAAGGTCTGCGCCAGCTTCATGTTGGTGCTGTTCTCGATGGCCGCCACCTTGAGCCCGACCAGGTCCTCCGGGCCGCGGATGCCCGACCCGCGCCGCACCAGCACGCCCTCGTGGAAGATCGCGTACGGGCGGGTGAAGTCGACCTGGGCCTGCCGCTCCGGGGTGATGCCCTGCCCGCACAGCACCGCGTCGGCCTCGCCGCGCTGCACCGCCGGGATCATCTCCACCCAGGGCACCCGGACCCATTCGATCGGCCGGCCCAGCTCGGCCCCGATCGCCTCGGCCACCGCGGGCTCGTAGCCCTTGCGGCCCTCCTCCGGCGTCCAGAGCGAGAACAACGGTGGCGCTTCGGCATCCAGGCAGGCCAGGCGCAACGGTGCGGTCGTCACGGCGTGTCACTCCAATACATCTCGTACTCCCAGTCGGTGACGTGCCCGCAGAACCGGGCCCACTGGTCGCTGTGGTAGTCGATGAGCAGGTTGCTCAGCTCGGGCCCGAAGGCGCCGGTGAGGACGTCGTCGGCGCGGAACGCCTCGATGGCCTCGCCCAGCGTCAGCGGCAGGGCCGGGAACCGGTCCTCGCCGGCGGCGTCGTACGACGAGCCCTGGGTGGGCTCGCCCGGGTCGATCTGGTTCTTGATGCCGTCCTCGCAGGCGGCCAGGATGACCGCGTGTGACAGGTACGGGTTGACCGCGGCGTCGGGCAGCTTGTACTCCAGCCGGCCCACCGCCGAGAGCCGCACCGTGCAGGTCTTGTTGTCCAGGCCCCAGTTGATCCGCGACGGTGCGAACTGCCCGGCGTCCCAGTACCGCTTGTAGGAATTGACGGTGGAGCCGTTGACCAGCATCGCGCCGGCGGAGTGCTGCAGCAGGCCGCCGAGGGCGTGCCGGCCGAGCTCGGACAGGTGCAGTTCCTTGACGCCCGGCTCGACGAGCACGTTGGTGTCGCCGCGCCACAGGCTGAAGTTGTGGTGGCACCCGTTGCCCATCATGCCGGTGGCGGGCTTGGGCATGAAGCTGGCCTCGATGCCGAGCTCCCGGGCGACCTGCTTGCAGATCTGCCGGTAGGTGGTCAACCGGTCGGCGGTCAGATCCGCCTTGTCGTACATGAAGTTGAGCTCGATCTGGAACTCGTCCTCGTAGTCGCCCTCGATCATGTCCAGGCCCATGGCCTTGGCGTAGTCGATGACCTTCTTGACGATCTCGCGGTTCCGCTCGAGGTGCTCGATGTGGTAGGCCGGGCTGGAGCCGGGACGGAACCTGGCCTCCAGACCGTCGCCCTTCCAGGTCATCTCGGGCTCGCAGCCGGTGCGCAGCTCCAGCCCGGTGCGATCGGTGAACTGGGCGTGCATCCGGTGCAGCAGGCCGCGGGTGTCGTACGGCAGTTCCGTCCCGGCACCCTCGGTGAGGTGGTCGGGCTGGTACATCCGGCAGAACACCCGGGCGAAGTGCGGGTCCCACGGCAGCACCGTGAAGGTCTCCAGGTCCGGCACCGCGGTGTACTCCGGGGCGTTCACACCGCCGGCCAGCAGCACACCCTCCCGGGTCCCCTGCAGGTTGGCCACCGCGGTCTGGTGTTGCTGCACACCCTTGATCGCCAGCCGTTCGAAATGGCTTGCCGGGGCGACTTTCCCGACCACGCGGCCGGTGATGGTCACGGCCTGGAAGTAGACGAACTCCACACCGCGGTCGGCGATCGTCTCCAGTGCCTCGGCGAGGTGGGGGCTGGTTGCGTTGCGCTGCCGGTGTGCGTCGAGCGGGGTGGTGGTCATCGTTCAGTCCTCGATGGTGATCGCTTGCATCGGACAGACGTCGGCGGCCTCTTCGACGGCGGCGCGCTCGGACTCGTCGGGATTGGCGTTGAACTCGAGCTTCCCGTCCTCGGTCATGGAGAACACCGAGGGAGCCGCGATCACGCACTGGCCGTGATCCTGGCACAGGTTCATGTCGACGATAACCCGCATGCTAGTGAATTCCTCTCTGCTGCAAGGGCTGGTTCGGTGAAAATCCGGTTACGAAAGCACTAGCCGCCCGGGGTGAACCCGATCGGCAGCCGGATCGGGCCGGTGTTGCCGGAGTCAGGAAGCCAAGCGGCACCGGGCAACTCGTACGGATCACGCATGCGCTGGGCGAGCAGCGGCAGCGCGACGCTCATGTCCTCGCGGCCCACGAAGTGGCCCAGGCAGTGGTGTACGCCGGCGCCGAATCCGAAGTGCGGCTTACGCTGTTTGGTGATGTCGAAGCCGGGCTCGAACACCCGCGGGTCGGTGCCGGCGGACTCGCTGTAGAGGTGCACGGTGGTGCCGGCCTTGAGCAGCAGGCCCTCGTACTCGAAGTCCTCGACCACCTCCCGGGTCACCCAGCGCACGGTCGGGTTGACCCGCATGACCTCCTCGACCGCGTTGCGGCCCAGCTCCGGGTGCTCGGCCAGCAGCCGCCACTGGTCCGGGTGCTTCATGAAGGTCTGCAGGGCCAGGCCGAGCTGGTTGCGGGTGGTGTCGAAACCGCCGAAGATCAGCAGCACGGCCGAGTTGCGCAGTTCCTCGTGGCTGAGCCGGCCGTCCTCCGGGTTGGAGGCGTTGACCAGGGCGGTCATGAAATCGTCCCGCGGATTGGCCTTGCGGTCGGCGATCGCGGCGTCGACGTACTCGAACAGCCGGGCCAGCGCCGCCTCGATCTTGGGCAGGTCCTCGCGGATGGTCACCCCCATCGCCAGCCCGATGGTGGCCGATTCCCGTGCGATGACCGGCCATTCGCTCTCCGGCAGGCCGAGCAGCTGGGCGATGACCCGGGCCGCGTAGGGTTCGGCGAACTCGCCGACGAACTCGCAGCGGTCCGGCTCGGCGAAGTTGTCGATGAGTTCGTTGGCCAGCTGCTGGAACTGGGGCCGCATGGCGGCGATGAGCTTGGGCGAGAACGCCGGATTCAACAGCCGACGCAGCCGGTGGTGCTCCTCGCCCTCCTTGTTCAGGATCCAGCTGGCCCACCACTGCGCGAACGGGCCTTCGGTGATCCCGTTGTGCGCCGGCCAGGCGATGCTGCCCTGCCGCATCTTCGGGTGCTTGATCAGCTTGTTCACCTGCTCGTAGCGCAGCACGGCGATGCCGTAGGGCGTGGTGGCGTACCAGCTCCGCTCCCGGGCCTCGTGGACCTCGTCGGCGGTGATGGAGAAGTTCGGATCGTTGACGTTGAACGAGGGAACGTCGGAAGCATGGACTGAGTCGAGCGTGGTCGACGACATCGGTAAGAACCTCCAGATTGCGCGACCGAATGGCCGCCTAAATCCTCTAGAAGTAGGTTCTTAAAGTCAATGGGTATGCGCGACCGAATTTGTTAACAATCGATTTCCGCAGCGCAGTTCGTATTACCTGCGGGTAACTTTTTCGAGTTACCGATCGGTAACCGGGGTGGCGACGGCCACCACCCACCCGGTGCCCAGCGCCAGCTCGGCCACCTCGCGGAACTCCCCCGACCCGGATTCGTCGCCCACCGCGGGCATCTCGGGCAGCCGCGAGCCGACGAACCAGCGCGGGGTGTTGGCGGCCAGCACGCGCCGCTCGGCGTTGACGATCAGGGTCTCCTCGTCGGTGCCGCGCAGCACCGCGAGCAACCGCCGTTCCACCTCGCCGACCACCAGGTCGGCGCCCGCCACCCCCAGGAACGTGCCGTCGGCGACCACCGGCACGGTGGCGGTGATGGTGTACATGTCCGACCCGGAGTAGTCCACGTACGGCCCGAACGCGACCCGGGCCCGGCCGGCGGCGGCCAGCCGGAAGAAGTCCATCTGCAGGTAGTCGTAGACGTCGACGCTGGTCGGGTCGAAGTTCAGCCGCAGCCGCGCCACCCGGCCCCCACTGTTGCGCTGCCACCAGGCCAGATAGCGTTCCCGGCCCTCGACGACGCCGGGCGCGGCCAGAAACCCCATTCCCCAGACCAGCGCGCTGTGCTCCTCGACGAGCTCGACGAACCGGGGCTGCATCGCCGAGAAGTGCGCCTCGGTCAGGCCCGACCGGGGCGGTCGGGCGCGCCGGATCTCCTCGGCGTTGCTCTCCAGCACCCGGTACAGCGGCTCGAGCGCGTCGGTCGCCCCCTGCGCCAGGCGCGCTGCCAGCGCGTTTGCGGTCATTGGCCTGATCCTTCCGTCGCAAGGTCCAGGTTGAGCCGGGTCAGCCGGGCCAGCTGCCCCATGACGTGGGCCTCCGCGAGGTCGCGGGCCTCGTCGGCCTTCTCCGCCGCCACCGCGGCCGCGATCGCGTGCTTCTCCGCGACGTAGGCCCCGAGATCCAGCGGCGGGCCCAGCGGCAGCCAGATCAGCCCGGACACCTCGGCCTGCAGGTTGGCCTCGCGGCGGGCCAGCCGGGCCGACTGCGCGGCGATCGCGAGCTGGATGTGGAACCGGCTGTCGGCGCGGATCCGGTCGCCGAGCGTCTCGGCGGCGTCGAGCTGGTCGGTGAGCACGAACAGCCGGCGCACCGCGAACGGGGCCGCCCGCTCGGCGGCCAGCCGGGCCGCCTGGCCCGCCACCGCGGTGTGCTCGTCGAACAGATCCCGCAGGTCGGAGGCGCTCATCTGGGCAAGCCGGGCCTTGAGCCGGTCCACCGGCGGCCCCGACGGGCGGCGCACGAACGAGCCGCCGCTGCGGCCGCGGCGGGTCTCGACCAGGCCCTGGTCGCGCAGCGTGGCCAGGGCCTCGCGGACGGTCATCGGCGCCACCCCGAACTGGGCGGCCAGATCCACCTCGGTCGGTAACCGCTCGCCGTCGTCGAGCAGGCCGAGGTGGATGGCCTCGGTGATGCGCTGCACGATCTCGTCGGCCCGGCCGACCGGTCCACCCGGTGCGACCAGCGGCGACAGCGATGAGCGCGTCGACACCGACTCCCTCCTCCCGTCTCGATGCCCGGCAATGTACCGAACCGGCGAAAAATTTCCCGGTTTCGGTTGCCGGTTAAACAATAGGACTGTAGTTTTTCGCATCACTTGGCACTGCATCCCCGATCGAGAAAGCAGGCTGATGTCCATTTCGAGTTCACCCGTCAGCCCCACCTCCGGGGCACCCGAGCACGATTCAGACGCCGCCCACCTGCAGCAGCTCGGCTACCAGTCCGAGTTCAAGCGGGATATGAGCCTGTGGGCCAACTTCTCGCTGGGCTTCACCTACCTGTCGCCGGTGGTGGGCGTGTACTCGCTGTTCGCCTACGCGCTGGCCACCGGTGGCCCGCCGATGATCTGGAGCTTCCTCATCGTCGGGCTCGGCCAGCTGCTCGTCGCGCTGGTCTTCGCCGAGATCGTGGCCCAGTTCCCGGTCGCCGGCGGGGTTTACCCGTGGGCGCGGCGGCTTTGGGGCCGCAAGTACGCCTGGATGACCGGCTGGGTGTATCTCGCCGCCCTGCTGGTGACGATCGCCTCGGTGACCTACGGGTCGGGACCGTTCGTGGCCGCGCTGTTCGGCCTCGAGGTGAATCCGAACACCGTCATCGGGTGTGCGCTCGCGGTGCTCGCGATCGCCACCGTCATCAACCTGATGGGCACGAAAGTCGTTGCCAAGGCAGCGATCATCGGCTTCACCGCCGAGATCCTCGGTGCCCTCGCGGTCGGCGTGTGGCTGATCCTCACCCAACGGCACCACGGCCTCGGCGTCATCTTCGACAGCTTCGGCGCCGGCGGTGACGGCAACTACCTGTGGGCGTTCGCCGCGGCCGCGCTGATCGGTATCTACCAGTACTACGGCTTCGAGGCCTGCGGCGACGTCGCCGAGGAGGTGCCCGATCCGGGCCGCACCATCCCGAAGGCCATGCGCCGCACCATCTACATCGGCGGTGCCGCAGCCACCTTCGTGTGCCTGTCGCTGATCCTGGCGGTCGCCGACATCCCGGCCGTGATCGCCGGCGAGGATCCCGACCCGGTGACCACGATCCTGGACCAGGCGTTCGGCCCGGTGGGCTCCAAGCTGATCCTGGTGGTGCTGCTGCTGTCGTTCGTGTCCTGCGCGATGAGCCTGCAGGCCGCCGCGAGCCGGCTGGCGTACTCCTACGGCCGCGACGACATGATCATGGGCAGCCGCTTCCTGAAGAAGTTCTCGGCCACCCGCCATGTGCCGCCGTACGCGCTGCTGGTCGCCGCCGCGGTGCCGGCCGTCATCGTGATCGGCTCGAAGATCTCCGAGGACGCGCTCACCCGCATCATCAGCTTCGCCGCGTTCGGCATCTACCTGGGCTTCCAGATGGTGGTGCTGGCCGCGCTGCGGGCCCGGCTGAAGGGCTGGGTGCCCGGCGGCAAGTTCCGGCTCGGCAAGTGGGGCCTGCCGGTCAACATCGCCGCGCTGGCCTACGGCATCACCGCGATGGTGAACATGGCCTGGCCGCGGTCGCCGGAGGCGCCCTGGTACGACAACTGGATCGTGCTGCTGTCGGCCGCGGTGGTGGTGGGAATCGGGTTGATCTACATGGTGATCCATCCCGCCCACGACCGCAGCACCGCGCCGTACAGCGACGCCATCCCGGCCCGGAAGTAACGTCCGAACGCCGATTCGAGGTCGAGAGAACGGATCCATGCGCACCACCCAGCCGCCCTACCGCAGCACCGACCCGGCCACCGGCGAGGTGCTCGCCACCTTCGAGACGGCCACCGACGCGGCGGTGCACCACGCGATCGCCGCCGCCGACGCCGCCTACCACCAGTGGCGCCGGCGGCCACTGGAGGAGCGGGCCGATATCGTGCGGACCGCGGGAAAGCTGTTGCGGGAGCGCGCGGATCGGCTCGCCGAGCTGGCGCGGCTGGAGATGGGCAAGAAGCACGCCCAGGGTGCCGGGGAGACCCGGTTCTCGGCCTCGATCTTCGAGTACTACGCCGACAACGCCGCCGCCCTGCTCGCCGATGAACCCCTGCCCGGGTTCACCGGCGGCAGGGCGGTCATCCGGCGCCGGCCGGTCGGGGTGCTGCTCGGCGTCATGCCGTGGAACTTCCCGGTCTACCAGATCGCCCGGTTCGCGGCTCCGAATCTGTTGTTGGGCAACACAATCCTGCTCAAGCACGCCGAGTCGGTGCCGCAGTGCGCGCTGGCGGTGGCCGAACTGCTGCACGACGCCGGGGTGCCCGAGGACGTCTACATCAACCTGTTCGCCAGCCACGACCAGGTGGCCGAGATCATCGCCGATGCCCGGGTGCAGGGGGTGTCGGTGACCGGTTCGGAACGGGCCGGGGCGGCGGTGGCCGAACTGGCCGGCCGCTCGCTCAAGAAGTGCGTGCTCGAGCTGGGCGGATCCGACCCGTTCATCGTGCTCGACGGCGACCCGGCCGAGTTGGCCCGCACCGCATGGGATTTCCGCATGCACAACATGGGCCAGGCCTGCAACTCCAACAAGCGGATCATCGTTGTGGATCCGTTGTTCGACGACTTCGTGGCGGCACTCGTCGAACTGGCGCGCAACGAGACCGAGGTGGCACCGCTGTCCTCGCGGGCGGCGGCCGAACTGCTGGCCGCCCAGGTGGCCGACGCCGTCGACAAGGGCGCCACCCTGCACGTCGGCGGACAGCTGTCGGATCCGCCCGCGGCGTTCTTCACCCCCGCGGTGCTGACCGGGGTGCGCCCCGGGATGCGCGCCTTCACCGAGGAACTGTTCGGCCCGGTCGCGGTGGTGTACCGGGTGGCCGACGACGACGCGGCGGTCGAGCTCGCCAACGCCTCGCCGTACGGCCTGGGCGGGTCGGTGTTCAGCACCGACGTGGCCCGCGCCGAGGCGGTGGCCCGCCGGCTCGAGGCCGGGATGGTCAACGTCAACACCCCGGCCGGGGACGGCCCGGACATCCCGTTCGGCGGGATCAAACGGTCCGGCTTCGGCCGTGAGCTCGGCGCGCTGGGCATCGACGAGTTCGCCAACAAGCAGGTCTACATCGTCGCCGGGTAGCGCCGTCAGGTGCGCAGCACCCGGTCGGCCACGCTGCGCGGCCGGTGGCGGGCGATGAACCGCTCCTCCTGCCGGGCCCAGCGTTCCCAGTGCGGCGCGTAGGTGTCGCCGTCCCGGCACAGCGCGCGGCGGCGGCGCTCGCCGGCGTCGGCCTCCACCCAGATCGCGTAGTCGGCCAGGGCCCGGCTCGCCGGAGTGAGCGCCCCGGCCCCCTCGACGATCAGCCGCGCCCCGGCGTCGACGGTGTGCCAGCCCGCCGGGGCGCCCGCCGCCCAGTCCCAGCGCCGCCACCGGCCCGGCCGGCCCGCCGCGCGTGGCACGAGCAGTTCGGTGCGCACGTGCTCGGTGGCCCAGGCCAGACCGTCCCAGCCCGGGTAGATGTCGTCCAGGCTGACCAGCTCGGCATCCCAGAGACGTTGCAGTGCAACGGCGATGGTGGTCTTCCCGGCACCGGAGCGGCCGTCGATCAGCAGGGTGCGCGCGCCGGCGGGCAGCGCCGCCAGCAGCTCGGCGGGGTCAGTGCCGGCCAAGGAAGTTCCACTGCCCGGTCAGCACGGCGGCGGTGACGGCGGTGGCGGCGATCGCCAGCGCGGCCGCCAGCAGCGCCCAGTCGGCGGCGCCGAACCGCGACGGGCGGGCCCAGGTCCGGGTCGGATACGCGCCGAATCCGCGCGCCTCCATCGCGGTGGCCAGCGCCGAACCCCGGCGCACCGCCGAGACCAACAGCGCGAAGGTCTGTCCGGCGGTGCGGCGCAACCGGTCCCGGTCGGCGACGCCGCGGGCGCGGCGGGCGTGCCCGAGCTGGTCCCAGTCCTGGCGCAGCAGCCCGACCAGCCGCAGTCCGGCCAGCGCGCCGAGCACGAACCGGGCCGGCAGCCGCACCACCTGCGCGAGTCCGTCGGCGAGCTCGGTCGGGTCGGTGTCGATGAACAGTGCCACCGACGGCAGTGCGATCGCCAGCACCCGCAGGAAGGTGGCCGCGGCCAGGTCGATCGAGCCGTCGCTGACGGTGATGAGCAGGAACCGCCAGTACACGGTGCCGCTCGGCTGGCCGTACAGCAGGATGGTCAGCGCGGTGAGCGCGGCCGCCACCACCACGATCGCACCGCGGGCAAGCAACGGGCGCAACGGAATTCGCAGCACCGCCAGCAGCACCAGTTCGAGCGCCAGCGCGGTGGCGGCCGACACCGCGTCGACGCTGAACACCAGGCCCGCGGCGATCACCAGTGCCGCCGCCAGCTTGGACACCGGGTTCAGCCGCGGTTTCGTCACGGTGACGCTCATCCGGCCGCCCGCAGCTCGGTCGGGGCGAGTTCAATCCGCCGGTCGGCCAGCACCTCGGCGAAGTCGGGGTCGTGGGTGACCGCGAGCACCGCGGTGCCCTCGTCGGCGATCTCGGCCAGCAGCGTCACCAGCTGCTCCCAGGTGGTGCGGTCCTGACCGAAGGTGGGTTCGTCGAGCACGATCAGCCCGGGCCGGGTGGCCAGCACCGTGGCCACCGACAGCCGCCGCTGCTCGCCGCCGGAGAGCGTGTACGGGTTGGCCTCGGCCAGCCCGGTCAGCCGCAGCCGCTCCAGCAGGGCGTCGCAGATCGCGGCGGTCTCGGCCCGGCTGCGGCCCAGGGCCCGCGGCCCGACGGCGAGCTCGTCACGCACCCGGGCGGTGAGGAACTGGTGCTCGGGGTTCTGGAACACGCTGCCGATGCGGGTGAGCAGCTCCCGGGAGCGCCACCGCACGGGTTCGCGCCGGCGCGGGACGGGCGCGAACCCCGGTGCCGCCTCGAGCCGTCCGGCCCGCGGCGGCAGCAGCCCGCCGAGGGTCAGCGCGAGGGCGGACTTGCCGGTGCCGTTGGGCCCGGTCACCGCGGTCACCTCGGCGCGGCGCAGCCGCACATCGCGCGGGGCGGTGGTGGGGCCGCCCGGGTGGCCGGCGGCCAGCGCGGTGCCGGTCAGCAGCACCTCGCCGGGGCGGCGGGTGCGGGCGGGCCGCGGCGCCGGCACCCCCGGCACCCACACCCCGGCCTCGGTGAGCGCCCGGCGCTCGGTCCGCAGCACGTCGCCCGGTGGGCCGTCGGCGACCACCTGCCCGCCGGCGCCGAGCACCACGACACGGTCCACCACCGGCGCCCACACCTCGGTGCGGTGCTCGACCACGACCAGGGTGGCGCCGGTGCGGGCGACCGCCGCGGCGACCGCATCCCGCACCTCGAGCACCCCGGCGGGGTCGAGGTTGGCGGTGGGTTCGTCCAGCAGCAGCAGCCCCGGGCCCATGGCGAGCACGGCGGCCAGTGCCAGGCGCTGCTTCTGGCCGCCGCTCAACCGCGAAGTCTCGTGCCGCAGCGGCAGGTTCAGCCCGACGGCGGTGAGTGCGGCGCGCACCCGGGGCCAGATCTCGGCGGGGTCGACGTTGTGGTTCTCCAGGCCGAACGCCACCTCGTCGCCGACCCGGGCCAGCACCACCTGGTTGTCGGGGTTCTGCAGCACCAGCCCGATCCGGTCCCGCCGCTGCGCGGGCGGGCCGCCGTCGACCAGCAGCCGGCCGGCCTCGTCACCGTCCTCGCCGTCGCCGAGCACCCCGGCCAGCCCGGCCAGCAGGGTGGACTTGCCCGAGCCGCTGGCACCGAGCAGCAGCACCCGCTCGCCGGGTGCGACGGTGAGGTCGAGGCCGCGCACCGCCCAGCCGGTGCGGCCGGCGTGCCGCCAGGACCATCCGGCGGCGGTGACGGCCGCGCCGCCGGTCATGCCGCGCGGCCGGCGGCGAACCGGGACAGCGCGCCGGTGCGGGCCAGGCCGCGCATCAACAGCCAGGAGCCGGCGCCGGCCAGCACCGCCCCGGAGAGGATCCCGGAGCCGGTGTAGATCGCGGCGAACGCGGTGGCCGAGCCCGGGTACCAGAGGATGAGGTCGTTGACGGCCATGGCCAGCCCGGCGGCCGCGCCGGCGGCCATCGCGACCGCGAGGTTCCAGCGCCGGTACGCCAGCAGCCCGCACACCATCTCCGCGCCCAGGCCCTGCACCAGGCCGGACTCCAGGGTGAGCACGCCCCACTGGTTGCCGACCAGCGCCGAGACGGTGGCGGCGACCACCTCCCCGTACAGCGCCGCGCCGGGTTTGCGGACGACCAGGGCGGTGAGCACCCCGGCGAACAGCCAGCCGCCGCCGATCAGCCCCTGCAGGCCGGGCAGCACCGCCTTCAGCGGCTCCCCGAGCGGACCGGAGGCGATGTTCCACAGCACGAACACCAGCCCGGCGGCCACCCCGAGCACACCGGCGACCACGATGTCGACGACGCGCCAGTTATGCGCGCGAACGGGACGAGTCTCGACGACGGATTCCGACATGTGATGCACACTCCCTACGCCGGCATTACCCGGACAGGTTCTGGCGGTCGACGGCCCGTCAGCCGTCCTCTCAGCGCACTCGGGTGCGCTCCCGCGTGGATGTGGTTCTCCGCCGCCCACGGTAGCCCAGCCGGAATCCGGCCGACAACCGCCCCGTAGGCTTGAACGCCGTGGTTGCTCTCGCGTACGTGATCGCCGGTTCGGAGGCCACCGGCGGCGCCGGCATCCAGGCCGACCTCCGCACCTTCCAGCAGTTCGGCGCGTACGGCGTGGGCACGCTCACCTGCATCGTGTCGTTCGACCCGAAGAACGACTGGGCGCACCGGTTCGTGCCGATCGAGCCGCAGGTCATCGCCGACCAGATCGAGGCCGCCACCGCCGCGCACGACCTCGACGTGGTCAAGATCGGCATGCTCGGCACGCCGGCCACCATCGACGTGGTGGCCGGGGCGCTGCGCAGCCGGCCGTGGCGGCACATCGTCGTCGACCCGGTGCTCATCTGCAAGGGCCAGGAGCCGGGCGCGGCGCTGGACACCGACACCGCGCTGCGCGCGCAGATCCTGCCGCTGGCCACCGTCGTCACCCCGAACCTGTTCGAGGCGCGCACGCTGTCCGGGCTGGACCGCATCGAGACCGAGGCCGACCTCGTCGAGGCGGCCCGCCGGATCGCCGAGCTCGGCCCCCGCTACGTGGTGGTCAAGGGCGGGGTGGAGTTCCCCGGCGACGAGGCCGTCGACGTGCTTTTCGACGCCGGGCCCGGCGGCGCCGATCCGGTGGTGCTGCGCGCGCCCAAGATCGGCAACGCCCGGGTGGCGGGCGCCGGCTGCACACTGGCCGCGGCGATCACCGCCGCGCTGGCCACCGGCTCCGACGTCGCCGGGGCGGTGCGCCGGGCCAAGGACTTCGTCACCGCCGGCATCGCCGCCCGGGTGTCGGGGCACACCCCGTTCGACGCGGTGTGCCAGAACGTCCCCGCACCGCGGTAGCCGGGCGGTCGGGCTCAGGCGACCAGGTCGTCGATCTGGTTGATCGCGGCGGTCGCGCCGTCGATCACGCCCATCGCGAGGACCTGCTGCAGCGCCTCGACACTGGAGTAGGTGCCGACGTAGACCGCGCGGGTCCCGTCGCCGTCCGGGGCGAAGGTGTAGACGTTGGTCGAGACCGGCAGGTCCGGCAGCGGGTTGAGGTCGCCGTCGGCGAAGTTGTCCACGAACTCCAGCCGGTGCGGTTCGTCGACGACGGTGACCTCCCAGAACCCGCCGAACCGCTGGCCGTCCGGGCCGGTCATGTAGTAGCTCACCCGACCGCCCGGGCGCAGGTCGTGCTCGACCACGGTGGCCGGGCATTCCGGTGGGCCCCAGACCTTCTCGAGCTGGCGCGGGTCGGCGTAGATCTGCCAGACGCGCTGCGGCGGGGCGGCGAACCGGGCGGTGATGGTCAGGGTCAGGTTGTCCAGGTCGTGCTGGACGTCGATCACCGGCATGGCTGGTCCTCCTCGGGGGTGTCGGCTGCGATGAGTGCGTCGATGCGCGCGATGCGGCCACGCCAGATCTGTTCCAGCTCGGCGAGCATCGCCGCCACCGACCGCACGGCCTCGACGTCCCCGCGGGCGAGTTGTTCGCGCCCGCGGCGGCGTTTGGTGATCAGACCCGCCCGTTCCAGCACGGCGACGTGTTTCTGCACCGCGGCGAAGCTCATGTCGTAGTTGGCGGCGAGCCCGGTGACCGAGTGCTCCCCGGCCAGCACCCGGCGCAGGATGTCGCGGCGGGTGCGGTCGGCGAGCGCGTGGAACAGGGCGTCGGCCCGGTCCTCGTCCAACAGCACGGTCACCCGGCCAACATACAACCGATTGGTTGTATGTTCCACCCGATTCGCGCGCCAGTACTGTGGTCGACCATGGCTCCGACGCTGGAAATCCGAGACACCGTCGCCGTCCTGACCCTCGGTGACGGGGAGAACCGCTTCTCCCCCGAGTTCCTCGACGCGGTCGAATCCCACCTCGACGAGGCGCAGGCCTCCGCCCGCGCCCTGGTCACCACCGGGGTGGGCAAGTTCTACTCCAACGGCCTGGACCTGGACTGGCTTTCGGCCAACGGCGACCGGCTGACCGAGTACGTCCGGCGGGTCCAGGAACTGTTCTGCCGGGTGCTGACGTTCCCGTTGCCGACGGTGGCGGCGGTCAACGGGCACGCGTTCGGGGCGGGCGCGATGCTGGCCATCGCCCACGACTTCCGCTTCATGCGCACCGACCGCGGGTTCTTCTGCTTCCCCGAGGTCGACATCCGCATCCCGTTCACCCCGGGCATGGCCGCCCTGATCCAGGCCAAGGTCACCCCGCAGACCGCGGTGGCGTCGATGACCACCGGCCACCGCTTCGGCGGGCCGGAGGCCGCGGCCGCCGGGCTGGTCGACGGCGCCGCCGCCGAGGCCGAGCTGGTCGACACCGCGATCGCACGGGTGCAGCCGCTGCTCGGCAAGGACTCCGGCACCCTGGGCGCGATCAAGCAGACGATGTACGCCGGGGTGCTCGACGCGCTGCGCCGGGCGGAGTGATCACCAACCCGCGTTGCGGGCCAGCTCCACGGCGTAGGCGTTGACGAAGGTGCCGGCCGCCGGCTCGCCGCGGTTGCAGCTGCCGTCGGACTCGCCGGGCCGCTTGACCCACAGGTAGGCGTCGGCGTGCGGGCCGGCGGTCGCGGTGGTCGGCGGCACGCCGAGGGCACGGCCCGACGGGTTGCACCAGTACAGTTCGCCGTCGGCCGGGCCGTTGCCGTTGCGCGAGGTGTCGATGACGTAGTGCGCGCCGCCGGTCAGCCCGGAGATCGTCTCGCCGTAGCCGATCTCCTCCTCGGTGGTGAAGAAGTTCGCGGTGTTGAGGCTGAAGCCGCGGGCCTTGTGCACCCCGACCCGGTTGAGCCGGTTGGCCATCTCGTCGGCGGCCACCCAGCGCGAGTGGCCGGCGTCGACGTAGACGACGGTGGCCGGGTTGGCGGTGAGCCGGTCGACCGCGTAGGCGATCAGGTCGTAGCGCTCCTCGCGCTGGGCCTCCGACAGGCAGTCGGCCATGGCCAGCGCGTCGGGCTCGAGGATCACGGTGGCCGGGCCGTCGCCGATCACCCCGGCGACCCGGTCGATCCAGTCCCGGTAGGC
>NZ_CALDGS010000047.1 GCF_937941905.1 uncultured Mycolicibacterium sp.
AGTCCATCATCGGCCTCCGGCCTGGGCGCCCCGGCGCCGGGCGAGCACGAACCGCACCACGTCGGCGATCCAGTCCCGGTCGGTGCGCAGGCTCAGCAGCGGGGTGTCGCAGCGGCGCAGCGTGCGGGCCACCTCGGCGCGGTGCGCGGCGGCGGCCGCCTCGAAGTCGTGGCGCAGCTTGGCGTCGATGGTGAACTCGCGCACCACCCCGGTCTCCGGGTCCTGCAGCACCACGTCGCCCACCTCGGGCAACTCCACGTCGCGCGGGTCGAGGATCTCCACCGCGAGCACCTCGTGGCGGGCCGCGACGGCGCGCAGCGGGCGCATCCAGTCGATCGGCCCGAGGAAGTCGCTGATGATCACGGCCATGCCGCGGCGGCGCTCCGGCCGGCGCAGCGCGTCGATCGCGGCGGCCAGGTCGCCGCGCACCCCGACCGGGGCGGGTGGACTGGTGGCGATGGCGCGCAGCAGCTCGCGCTCGTGCATCCGCCCGGACAGCGCCGGCACCCGCCGGGTCGTCTCGCCGTTGGCGATGATCGCGCCGATCCGGTTGCCGCCGCCGCTGTTGAGGTAGGTGACGGCGGCCGCGGCGGCCACCGCCAGGTCGCGCTTCTCGCAGCGGGCGGTGCCGAAGTCCAGGCTGGCCGACATGTCGACCACCAGCCAGGTCTCCAGCTCCCGGTCGGCGATCATCTGGCGCACGTGCGGGACGGTGGTGCGGGCGGTGACCGACCAGTCCATCCGGCGCACGTCGTCGCCGGGTTCGTAGATGCGCGACTCCCCCGGCTCCGAACCGGGCCCGGGCAGCAGACCCTGGTGGTTGCCCTGCAGCACCCCGTCGAGCTTGCGCCGGACGGTCAGTTCGAGCTTGCGCAGCGCCGCCGTCAGCTCGTGGTCACTGATCTGCCCGCGGTGCAGCGCCGGCGGATCAGTGTCGCGGCGAGCCCGCGTGGTCACCGACCACCGGCCGCACCGGCGGCCGCCGGGACCACGGGCGGAACCGAATGCCCTTGCGCCGGAACGGCATTCACCTGCGGCAGGGCGACGGTCTGCAGGATCCGGTTGATCACCGTCTCCGGCGAGACCTCGTCGGCCAGCGCATCGTAGGTCAGCACCAGCCGGTGCCGCAGCACGTCCGGGATGACCTCGACGACGTCCTGCGGGATGACGTAGTCGCGGCCGCGCACCAGCGCCAGCGCCCGGGCCGCGGAGATGATGCCCAGCGAGGCGCGCGGCGAGGCGCCGTAGGCGATCCAGGCCTTGGCGTCGGGCATGCCGAACTGCTCGGGGTGGCGGGTCGCGGTGACGATCCGCACCACGTAGTCGACCAGCGCGTGGTGCACGAAGGTGTTGGCCGCGACGTCCTGCAGCCGCAGCAGGTCGGCCGTGGTGAGGATCTGCTTGGGTTCCGGCGGCTTGACGCCCATCCGGTAGATGATCTCCCGCTCCTCCTCCGGCGACGGGTAGTCGATGACGAGCTTGAACAGGAAGCGGTCGCGCTGGGCCTCCGGCAGCGGGTAGACGCCCTCCTGCTCGATCGGGTTCTGGGTCGCCATCACCAGGAACGGCTGCGGCAGCGGGAAGGTCTTGCCGCCGATCGAGATCTTGCGCTCGGCCATGACCTCCAGCAGGGCCGACTGCACCTTGGCCGGGGCCCGGTTGATCTCGTCGGCGAGCAGGAAGTTGACCACCACCGGGCCGAGCTCGATGTCGAACTCCTCCTTGCCCTGCCGGTAGATGCGGGTGCCGATGATGTCGGTGGGCACCAGGTCGGGGGTGAACTGGATGCGCGCGAAGGTGCCGCCGACGACCTTGGCGAAGGTCTCCACCGCCAGCGTCTTGGCCACGCCGGGCACGCCCTCGAGCAGCACGTGCCCCTTGGCGAGCAGGCCGACCAGCATGCGCTCGACGAGCCGGTCCTGGCCGACGATGACCCGCTTGACCTCGAACACCGCCCGTTCCAGGGCGTTCACCTCGGCCTGCAGGCCGCCGCCGTTGGTGGCGGCCGCGGCGGGCGGGGCGGCATGGGTGCCGGCCGGATACCCCGGTGCCGGGCCCTGGCCGGTGTACCCGGCGCCCTGCGGCGCCCCACTCGGTGACGTCATGCGCGATCCTCCACGTTGCTTCTCGACGCTGTCGGATGCGCCGCTGCGGGCGCACCCGCTGTCAACTATTCCAGGCAGCTCGGCTTCCGTCGACGCTGCCCGGGCCGGTTCGGCGTCCGTTCAGGAAGGTCTCAGGATTCGATGATGCGCACCGCGTAGGGCTGCAGCCCCGCGGTGCGCACCGGGCTGACGGTGACCTTGCCCGCACTGCCGGACGACTCCAGCATGCGGCCGTTGCCGAGGTAGATCGCCACGTGCTGGCTGCCGCCCGGGCCCCAGAACAGCAGGTCGCCGCGCTTGGCCTGGTTCACCGGCACCTTGCGGCCGACGTTGTACTGGTCGCCGGAGTACTTCGGGATGAGCACCCCCACCCCGGCGAAGGCGTACTGGGTGAAGCCCGAGCAGTCGAAGCCGACGGTGCCGGCGCCGGAGTCCACCCCGCGGCTGGGCCCGTTGGGTTTGCCGCCGCCCCACGAGTAGGGCACGCCCAGCTGCGAGCCGCCGCGCCGGATGACGTACTCAATGGCCTGCGCGCCGCGCACCCGGCCGGGTGCGACCGAGGCGACCGGGGTGCCGCCCAGGCCGATGCTGGCCAGGAACTTGCGGCCGAGGTCCATGGTGATCTGGGTGGCCTGCGCGGTGGCCGCCAGCGAGGCGTTGGCGATGGCGATCGGGTCACCGGGCGCGCCGGCACTGGGCACCTTGGGCAGGGTCGGGTCCCACTCACCGTCGTCGGGGGCCGCCCCGGCCGGGCCGGCCAGGCCGAGGGCGAGCACCGCCCCGGCGATCGCGGTGACGATCGTCAGGGCGGCTCGGGAGCGTCGGAACTTCTTGGCAGCCAAGGCACTCCGCTCAGTACTCGATGTATCGGACGACGTAGGGGGTCATCCCGCTGGTGCGCACCGGCGAGATCTTGACGTGCGAGCCGGTGTAGGGCGCCTCGATCATCTGCCCGTTGCCCAGGTAGATGGTCACGTGCTGGCTGCCGCCCGGCCCGTAGAAGATCACGTCGCCGCGGCGCATCTGCGCGGCCGGGATCTTGCGGCCCAGGTTGTACTGCGAGCCCGAGTAGTGCGGCAGCTTGATGCCCACCCCGGCGAACGCGTAGAGCACCAGCCCGGAGCAGTCGAAGCCGACGGTGTTGGCGCCGTGGTCGATGCCGCGGCTGGGCCCGGCGGCGTTGCCACCGCCCCAGGAGTACGGCACGCCGATCTGCGACATGGCCCGGGAGATGACGACCTCGACGGCCTGGCGGCCGTAGACCCGCGGGATGGCGCCGTTGGTGTAGCCGGTCGGGGTGGGCAGCAACCCGAGCCGCTGCATGAACCGCTTGCCGAGGTCCGCGGTGACCTGCGCGGAGGTGGCGGCGATGTTGAGCACCGCGTTGATGATCGCGATCGGGTCGCCGCTGACGAAGGCGCTCGGGATGGCCGGCAGCGTCGGATCCCACGGCCCGGCCCAGTTGTCCTGGCCGCCGGCGGGCTGCGGGGCGCGGTCCCACTGCCCGCCGTTGGCCGCGCCCTGCGGGGCGGGCGCGACCTGGCCGGCCTGTTGGGCGATCGGCGCGGCGACCGGCCGGATCTCGTTGAGCCGGGCCTGTGCGGCGGCGCGTTCGGCGGCCAGCCGGTCGAGCTCGGCCTGCTCGGCGGCGAAGGTCTCTTGGGCCTGCCGCAGCGCGTCGACGGCGGCCTGCTGGCTGGCCTCGGCGGCGGCGAGCGCCTCGTCGGCCTTCTGCTTGGCCAGCCGGGCCGCGGACTCCTTGTTGACCTGCTCGGTGCGGGCCCGCTGCAGGTCGGCCATCACCCGCTGGGCGCTGACGGCCAGGGTCTGGCCGGCCGCGGCGGTGTGCAGGATGTCGGCCGGGTCGGCGGCGGTCAGGTAGGACGCGGACGGGCCGTGGATGTAGGTCGCGGCGGCGAAGGTGTCGAAGCGGCGCTGCGCGGCGGCGATGGCCGCGTCGGCCTCCTGCACGCCGCGGCGGGTGGCCTCGAGCTCGCGCTGCGCGGCCGCGGCGGCCTCACGGGCCTGTTCGACGTCGACGATCGCCTTGTTGACCGCCTCCTGCTGCTGCTGCACGCGGGCACCGAGGTCCTGCAGCTGCTGGTTGACGTCGGCCACCCGGGCGACCAGCGTGGCGATCTCGTTCCCGGGGTCGGCGTGTGCGCGACCGCCACCCCCGGACAGCACGGACGTTGCGAGGGTCATCCCGACAATGACCGCCACGGCAGCAAATGCGCGTGAGGTGCGTCCCATTCGACTCATGTCTCCTACGGCTCATCGCGAATGTGCGTCCACATTCGTTGGCCACCTTTGCGCAGGAGTCACATGGACCACAGCGACAACTAAAGGCACCGACTGCACCGTAAGACACTGCAGCCGCTAAGGAAACTTAGGTAACAAACTACAAGTTTGTAATTGAAAAGACTGTTACCGAACGGTGATCCGCGTTCGGCGTCAGCCCTGGTCGGCGCCTTCCGGGCGCTCCGGGGCAGTCGGCTGCTCGGGGCCCGCGAAGGCCCGCTTGGCACGCACCTGCAGCACCCGGGTGAGCACCGTCGCGGCGGCCACGAGCACCACCAGCAGGATGGTCCAGGCCGTCCACGGGAAGTCCGGCTTGGTGATCTCAGCAACGAAGTTCTGGGCCGAGACCACCGGGTCGCCGGTCTCGGCGTAGTCCTCGCCGTGCTCGAGGGTGACCCGGTCGAAGTGGCGGCTGTAGGTGCCGGCGAAGGACGGGCTTATCGCCAGCACGGTGGCGTCCGGGTAGACCATGCCCACCTCGGTGGCGATGTCGCGCAGCGGGGTGTCGATGGGCGGGTTGTGCGGGATGACGACGATCTTGAGGTCGATGCCCTGCTCGGCGGCCTGCCGCACCACCTCGCGCAGCGCCTCGACGTCGGCGCCCTCCGGGGCGCTCACCCCGTCGTCGGCGACGTCGGCGAGCACCTGCTCCATGTCGACGTCGGGCGGGATGAAGCCGGGCAGGAAGGGAACGACGTGCGGTGCGCTCACGTCCTGAAAAGGTACGCGATGAGTGGGCCGATGTCGGGTAACCCGGGGGTGTGACCTGCGGTGCGGCGGATCCGGCGAACCGGCCCACCCGCGTTGCAGGACAAGCGTACTGTTAGAGTTGTCGACGCCGCCGACACAGCCCGTCGCGGCGAGATTCGAAGCCGGGAGTTGATGTGAGCAGCAAGGATTCGGTCAATTCGTTTGGAGCCCGCGACACCCTGACCGTCGGGGACAAGTCGTATGTGATCTACCGCCTCAACGCCGTCCCCGGCACCGAGAAGCTTCCCTACAGCCTGAAGGTGCTCGCCGAGAACCTGCTGCGCACCGAGGACGGCGCCAACGTCACCAAGGAGCACATCGAGGCCATCGCCAACTGGGATCCCACCGCCGAGCCGAGCGTGGAGATCCAGTTCACCCCGGCCCGCGTGGTGATGCAGGACTTCACCGGCGTGCCCTGCGTGGTCGACCTGGCCACCATGCGCGAGGCCGTCGCCGCCCTGGGCGGCGACCCGGACAAGGTCAACCCGCTGGCCCCGGCCGAGCTGGTCATCGACCACTCGGTGATTCTGGACTTCTTCGGTCGCCCCGACGCCTTCGAGCGCAACGTCGAGCTGGAGTACCAGCGCAACGCCGAGCGCTACCAGTTCCTGCGCTGGGGCCAGACCGCGTTCAAGGACTTCAAGGTCGTCCCGCCGGGCACCGGCATCGTGCACCAGGTCAACATCGAGTACCTGGCCCGGGTGACCATGGTCCGCGACGGTGTGGCCTACCCGGACACCTGCGTGGGCACCGACTCCCACACCACCATGGTCAACGGCCTGGGCGTGCTGGGCTGGGGTGTCGGCGGCATCGAGGCCGAGGCGGCCATGCTGGGCCAGCCGGTGTCGATGCTCATCCCGCGGGTGGTCGGCTTCAAGCTCACCGGTGAGATCCAGCCGGGCGTGACCGCCACCGACGTGGTGCTGACCGTCACCGAGATGCTGCGCAAGCACGGCGTGGTCGGCAAGTTCGTCGAGTTCTACGGCTCGGGCGTGGCCGAGGTGCCGCTGGCCAACCGCGCCACCCTGGGCAACATGAGCCCCGAGTTCGGCTCCACCGCCGCGATCTTCCCGATCGACGAGGAGACCATCAACTACCTGCGGCTCACCGGCCGCTCCGAGGAGCAGGTCGCCCTGGTCGAGGCCTACGCCAAGGCGCAGGGCCTGTGGCACGATCCGGCCCACGAGCCGCAGTACTCCGAGTACATCGAGCTGGACCTGTCGACGGTGGTGCCGTCGATCTCCGGCCCGAAGCGTCCGCAGGACCGCATCGCGCTGGCCGACGCCAAGACCGCGTTCCGCAAGGACATCCACAACTACGTGGAAAAGCCAGTGGAGAATC